>NZ_JANYGJ010000136.1 GCF_025362455.1 Deinococcus sp.
TTTCGTTTCCAGCAGCATCCTTGAAGCTCCGGTACGTATAGCCGCCTATTGCTCCTTCCCTGATAAATAGGGTCCAGCCAAACTTGGAGAATGGTATTTTGTCATTTCCGGTGCTGGCTTGGAAACCGGCATCCACAGAACCACCGCCGGTCGCACTCCATCCCCCAGCATAGATATAAGGCACTGTATCTACACTAATTTTCGTTCCGTCACGATATTGCGACATAGAAATCTTGCTGTATTCATTTGTTTTGAGAAAGTCGGGGACCTGTGATAGAGGATTTCCTTTAACGCCGGATTGCCCATACGCCGAATACTCTGGGAGGATGATCTTGGCGTGCATCCAACTGGTGGCCTTGCTTGAGTCACCATAAGTCAAGCGGCGAAAAGGCCCTGATCTGCTGTTGCTCGCGTCTTTGCACTGTTGCCGCTCAGTGACCGTGGATAAGCCTGAAAGGCTCTCACCGCCCACGAGCGGGTTGGTGTCCTCGGCTGGCATTGGGATTTCATCTCCAGACTCGGTGTAGTACGTGTACCCCGGCTCACCTGGGTTGTCGGTCGCCTCCGCAGTGAGCACGTCCTGGACTGGTGCCGGTCTGGCATAGAAAGCCACGCCAGAGTCACGGATCTGAGGCGTCACGCCATACACCTGTTGTGCGCCAAGGTCCATAAACACTGAGTTCTGGCGCTCGGAGGGCGGAACAAGTGAGAGGGCGTCCAAGAAAGTCTCCCGGTCTGCTTCCTGAGGAACCCCGGACGCCAGCGAAGGATCAGGGGCGACCCAAGGTTCAACCGCTTCTGTCACCTCTCGCGATGCTTCTTGTGCTTGGGGCGGTGGCGTAGGCGTGGGCGGGACCATACAGCCGGTCAACCCACCGCAGGCCCCCAACATGAGGCCGACAAAAAGGAACTTAAATCCTATCTTCATAAAGTCAGAGTACGATATATTTCACATGAAGCCAATAGTTCTCATTTTTTCTGGACTGCTCACGATGGGGGGGTGGGCGGCTCCCCTTGTCTCGCTCAACGCCCCGATGGCTACGTTTGATTCTCTCAACAACAAAATCTACACATTTAAGTATATTAATGGTAATGACTTGTTCGTAGATGTCTACGATGTACTAAATAAAACAGTGAAGTCGGCGCTTATTTTGCCAAACGAGGTTAGATATATTGACTATAAGCGTTTGAACGAACCTTTGTCTTATGGAGATACTTGGTTTCAAGATCTAATCTTGACAGATCAAGATTCAAAGCGTATATTGTTAGGAAGAACAATTTACTCTTTAGACTCAAGGATTTCGCAATATATTTATAAATTTCCGACACAAGCGCTGCCCATAAAAAAGTTCATTTCCTTGAGCAAGCCATACCTTCTCCAAGGCGCAGGTTGCGATTTATGGCTGTTTGATGTGGAGAAACTCGAAATTACTCGTAAGCTCCAAATATGCAACTCCAACGTTCTTTTTGGAGGATCTTTAGACTTAACTTATGGGGATGCTGACGCCATATTCTACGATAATGGTAGACGCATGTTTGTCGCCTCTATATCATTTTATAGAATATTCTCTCTCAAGGAGACTAACACTGTTAAAATAAATTTCGATCCAAAAAACGTAATATACGAAAGCACTACAGAAGAGAAGGATAGAATGGATATGGGATGTTGCGGAAGATTTTATGGCGGCTCTTTGTCAATAAGTCCGGCAGAGGATTTGATCGCTGGTGGTGCTTACCGAGGAGAACCCGAAGACAATGGGAGAGGGCCTGTTGGCTGGGTAAGAGACGCACGCTCCGGTCGAGTGAAGTACACCCTTATTGGTCAATCTATCGCTATTTACCAGACTGAATTTAGCAAGGATGGACGTTTTCTGGCAACTAGAGGCGACTCGGAAATAAGCAACAATTGTTCGTCCAGATCAGACAAGCCACCCAAGGACCGATATGGCGATGGTACTATTGCCTTGAGAAGTCCGAGAAATGGAAAGATCATTCGCATCTACAAAAATGCTTGCACTGGCCCCTTCTTTAGCTCAGACAGTCGTTATCTATACTACAGTGACTATTTGAACAGAGTACATATGATTGACCTAAAAAACCCGCTTTGATTTGCTCGTGAGTACGTGCGGATGAATTTATCTCTTCTACATCACATAAATACGCTCAACCAATTTTTAGCATGTCTACATTATTTAAGCACTAATTTTCAACTTACTATAACTTAATACATGACGAATTCAAGTTGCTAACGCACGGTTCTGATGGTCGAAGTGTACCTCGTGCGGGGTACGAAATCCCAGCACTTTGCGGGGTCGGTGGTTGAGGGCGTGTTCAACGGCCAGGACGGTGCTGAGATCGACCTGAGTGAAATCTGTTTTTTTTGGGAAGAACTGACGGAGTAAGCCATTGGCGTTCTCCACCGACCCTTTCTCCCAGGGGCTGCGAGCATGGCAGGCGTAGGTGGTGGCGCCCCACTGCTCACCGAGGCCCTCGGTGAGCACGAATTCCCGGCCCTGGTCGATGGTGATGGTCTTGACCCATCGACCGTCCAGCACGCTGTCCATCGCCGCATAGACCTCCGTTGCGGTCTTGCGGCCCACCAGATTGAGGGTCAGGAGCCTCGAGTAGCGGTCAGCGATGACCACGAGACTGCCTTTGCCTTTGGCGCCTTCCATCAGGTCAGCTTCGAGATGCCCAATCTCTTGGCGGGTGTTGGCGGCCTCTGGGCGCTGCTCAATACTGGTCCACCAGGTCGGTGGGGTGCGCCGCTGTGAATGAGGACGACGATGGAGACGACTTCGACGCAGGTACGGTGTCAGTTGGGGGTGATCGTACACGTACTGGTAAATCCATTCCACTGAGGGGCAGGACTGCCCCTCCAACACACAGCGTCCATGAATCTGCTCTGGACTGTGGCACTGCCGCAATCGGTCTGTGACGTGTGCCCAGACGCACTCTGGCAGCCTAGGTCCATGACGGCGTGCGCGGTGCTGCTCAGCATCCTGCTGAGCGCCTTGGGCCGTATACGGCGTGCAGCGCTCCAGTTCCCGCAAGGTGGTCGTTCGGTGGACGCCAAGCTGCCTGGCGATCTGGGCAGCAGTATGACCCCCCTCATGGAGCGCTTCGATCTTGTACCGTAGAGCCAGCGTGATCCGGTGGTAGCACATGGTTTCTCCCTTGTCAGAGAAAGCGTAGCCCCTCCGGGTCACGCTGTGCGCTAGCAACTAGAATTCACCCATCGAAGGCCGAAGTTTTAGCTGATCCGGCGATATGGATAGAGTGATGTAGTTCACGAACTTGGACCAACCTTCAGGCGTGCCGACTCTCGCCTAGACTGAGCGCCATGAATCCACCTGTCACCGCTCCGGTTAGGCGTCATGCGGCTCGTCTGATTCTGCTCACGCTCCTGCTCGCTCCGTCAGCGCAGGCTGCCCGCGTGCCGGTTCCCGCGACGACGCTCAGCATCGAATTGCCCGCCGACTTTACCGCCATGACCACCGGAGCGATTGCCACCAAGTACGGCAGAGGCGGCCAGCGCCCCACGACGGTTTACTCGACGCCGGGTCCGAACTACTCGGTGAACATCGCCTTCCGGCTGGCCGAGCAGGCGGTGACGCCGCAGCAACTGCCCGAACTCAAGTCAGCGCTGGAAAAAGCCGTTCAGGCCACGCCCGGCTTTCGCTGGGTCAGCCGGGGGTTTACCAAGGTGGCCGGGCGCGAGTGGATCGTGCTGCGCTTCTGGGTAGACGGCCTCGACGCCCCGATCTACAACGATATGCGCGTGACCAGCGAAAGCGGCAAGATGCTGCTCGTCACGGCCAATTCCTCGACCTCGGCCTACAGCAAGTACTCCGCCAAGCTCACTGCGGCGCTGCTGAGTCTCAAATAACCTCCCAGATAACCCTAACTTCAGGGTAAGGCGGCTTGCTGCTCTGGTTGAACACGGGTCGCACGCGCTGCCGATGTCGGGGCCGGGCCTCTCAGGATAGTCGGCAGTACCAGCAGCAGCACCAGCAAGCACAAAATCATCAGGGCGTTGGATACCAGTCGCAGGGGCCGGGGCAGCATCAGGGCGTCGAGTTCGTGGGGTGCGGCGTGGCGGCTCGAATGCATGGGGGCTCCCGCAACATCGGAGCGGCGCCACTGGAGGCACTCACTTTCGACTGCTCCACGGAGCGTACAGGAAGGTCCGTTATCCGGGTGTTCATGTCGCGTTGGCCGACTATTGAGCCGAAACGGGGCGCCAGCAGCAGTCGCTGACGCCCCTTAATTCCGACCACACATACTGCCTTACAGTTTGCTGATCTCGCGGCGCACGGCGAAGCGCACCCGGCCCAGGTTGCCGACCTCATCAAAACCCACCACCAGCAAATTGAGCTGATGCGGCGTCAGCAGTACCGGGCCGCCCGCCAGATCCACCAGCAGGTCTTGCAGCTCATGGCCGCCGACGGTGGCGCTCAGGCTCTGGCCCACGGCGCGGGCGGCCTGCACGAAGCCGGTGTCGGGCAGATTGACCCCGGCGTTGTCGAGCACCTCGCCCGCCGGGCCGATCAGCGCGGCGTAGCGCACGCCCTTGGTATCGAGCATGCGGGTCAGCATCTCAGCGGGCATTGGCAGCTCCCGGCAGCGCCATGCTCAGCGCCATACGGGCCAGCGCCTGCTGGGCGGCGCGGGTGTCCACGCCCCGTGTCAGCGCCACGGCGGCCAGGTACGGCCCCGCCGTGACGGCCACGATCTCCAGCGAGTCGGTGGTGATCGCCAGGCGCGAGACATGGCCCACGCCGCCGGGCCGCGCCGCCCGCTCGAACACGGCGCGCAGGGCGCTGAGTTCGGCGGCCAGCAGTTCGGTGTAGTGGCCGTAGCTCTCCAGGCTCAGGCCGTCGGCGCCGCTGAGCACCGCGCCCTCCACGCCGGGCAGGTCGATGACTGGGCCGAGGTGGGCACTCACAGGAAGCTCTCCAGTTGCTTGAGGGTCTGCTGGCCGTAGATGCGGGCCTGGCCGAGATTACCGTGGCCGTCGAGCACGATCAGCAAAAAGAAGTCGCGGATTGGCAGCAGGTAGGCGCTGAGCGTCTCGCCGCGCAAAAACCATTCGCTGGGCGTGCCCCCCGACAGGGTTTGTTCATACGACTGTTTGGCGGCGCGCATCAGGCCCGCGTGTTCGGCGACCAGCAGGGTAAGGTCTACGTCGGCTTCCGTGTGGCCGTCCACCAGCAGACCGTCGAGGCCGCCCAGAGCCGCAGCCCAGGCGCCGTCTACATCTGTGACCAATTGTTTGAGGGCAGCAAGCATTTGGAGTCATCATAGCGGCCTGATCTTTCGGCGGCGTCACAAATGGGGAAAGGTGCGCTGGGCGGGGATTTTGGTGACTATAGGCACATTACCAGAGCGCCTTGAGGTTCGCGCGGTGGTCATACTCTGGCTTTCAAGTCAACGCCGAGCTCCAGTGGACGTTTTTCGGCTCGAAGATGGGCAGCCCCAGCTTGTCGCCAGCCCGCAGCAGATGCCTGTCTTTGGTGACCAAGGCGTCGGCGTCGGAGGTCATGAGCAGGTCCAGCAAGTACCAGTCTTTGGGGTCTGGACAGGAAGGCCAGGTCTGACGGTCGAGCCGAGAGTAGTACTCAGCGCAGCGGTAAAGCACCGATGCCAGATGAAAAGCGGCGCTCGGCGTCAGGCGACGAACTCCGAGGCGAAGAACTTGCGGATAGGTCAGCACTTGAGTCAATTCGGTGAAGTGTTCTTCAGCCAAGACAAACACCACCTCGAAAGTCTGGGCAGCTCTGAACAGGTCCACGGCTGGCCCGACCCGGCTGGTGGCGCCACTTAATATGACGTTGATATCAGGAATCAGGCGGAGAGTGGCGGGCGGTTCAAGACGCGGCTGGATCACTGTTCAAAGCGTTGCCGTCTCTTGGCAAATCGGGCTCGCAGATCGTCGGCAGACGGCTCCGGCGCCCGTCCTTCCAAACTGACCTCCGGACGTTGCGCCTTGGCCCAGGCAATAGCCTCGGTCAGCAGGTGTTCGCGTTCTGTGGGGCTCAGTTCGGCAAAGGCGGCCCGGAGCGCTTCGAGCGGGTCGGCGGCGACGGGTTCGCCGTGTGGGCTGTACTCACCCAGGCGACTTTGCACGGCCTGGCTGGGCACCCGGTAGCGTGGACGTCCCGCCGGAGTAACACCGATCCGGACGGCAGGCAGATCACCTTCCCGAATCTGGCGACGCACCGTATCGCCGCTGACATGCAGCAGCTTGGCGACTTCCGGAATGGTGAGGAGGGCCAGTGGAAGAAGCTGAGTCATAGTCTCAGAATACGCAAAAAAAGCAGAAAGCGCAAATCAAGTGAATGTGACACTAAAAATCCAGCGACCCCCCGGCTTCTCACCCCAGAGCGTCGCTTTCTCAGTTCCCTACTTGGTGATGCGCTGGCGCCCGCTGAGTGCCCGGCCCAGCGTCACCTCGTCGGCGTACTCCAGGGCGCCGCCCGCTGGCAGGCCGTAGGCGATGCGCGAGACCACCACGCCCAGCGGCTCGATCAGGCGCTGGATGTACATGGCGGTGGCCTCGCCCTCGACGGTGGTGCCGGTGGCCATGATGATCTCCATGTCGTCGCGGAGTCTGGGCAGCAGCGGCTTGAGGTGCAGCTTGTCGGGGGTCACGCCGTTCATAGGGCTCAGCACGCCGTGCAGGACGTGATACAGCCCGGTATACGCCCCGCTCTTTTCGATGGCGATGACGTCGCCGGGTTCCTCGACCACGCAGATCAGGTTCTGGGCGCGGGACGGGTCGGCGCAGACGTCGCACACATCGGTGTCGGTGATGTTAAAACAAATCGGGCAGTTGTGCAGCTCGCGCTTGGCCTCCAGCAGCGAGGCGGCCAGACGCTCGATGTCCTCACGCGGCTGCTCGAATAAATAGAAGGCCAGCCGCTGAGCGCTCTTGGGGCCGATGCCCGGCAGGCGCGACAGCTCGCGGATCAGTGCAACCAGGCTTGGTGGATACTTCAGAACATGCCGCCCGGCAGGCCCAGCGCCTGGGTCGCCTGCCGCTGGAGGTCGTCTGCCTTGCCACTGGCGTCTTGCAAGGCCACCAGAATCAGGTCTTCGAGGGCTTCCACGTCGTCACCGTCGACGGCTTCGGGTGCAATTTTGATGCTCTGAACCTTGCCGTGCCCGTTGGCGATTACCGTGACCAGGTTGCTGGCCGTGCCCGTCACCGACTGGGCGGCGAGTTCTTCCTGAATTTTGCTGGCCGCCGACTGGGCCTGTTGCATCTGCTTCATCAGTTTACGCATGTCCATGGTGTCGCTCCTGTGGGGCGCAGCGAACAGGTGCCATCTGTCTCAGACTGGACCTGAAAGCTCCTCTGCGCCGGGTAAGCCCAGTTTACCTTGTCGGGCCTTGCGCCGCCGCGTAGGCGTTCACGGTTGGGTAGGGGGCGGAGAATCTGGTCTGGATGCTGGCTGAAATCAAGTCGACTCCCCGGTCTTTCTATTGCGCCAGACCCGAATGCGCCAGACCCGAATGTGCCAGACCCGAATGTGCCAGACCCGAAACCATCCTTCACTTGTCATCCTGAGCGAAGCGAGGGATCTCAACGTCCGAACAAGTGATTGTCTATAAGAGCGACCACACGCTTGCCACTTGCATGAAACAACAAGCTCATTTCCCAGTTTCTTTCAACGCTAACCACGCCGCTCCCAACTGCGCTGACACGTCGCTGGCGATCAAGCCGTAGCCGTGGACCTCACCGGCCAGCTCACCCGCCCGCGCGTGCAGCCGCACGCCGACGTTCGCCGCGTCATGGGCGCTCAGGCCCTGGCCCAGCAGCGCCGCCAGCACGCCGCTGAGCGTGTCGCCCAGGCCCGCCTTGGCCATACCGGGATGCCCACCCCGCGCTACGAACAGGCCCTGGTCGCTGGCCACCGTACTCGGCCCGCCCTTGAGCACCACCACGCCGCCAAAATGCTCCTGCAAGGCCCGCGCCGCACTCAGCGGCTCACGGGTAATGGTGCTGCTCTCGGTGCCCAGCAGCCGCGCCGCCTCGCCGGGGTGCGGCGTCCAGATGACCTGGGGGTGCCCAGCCCCGGCCAGACCGGGTTGCAGGGCGTCCGCGTCGATGACGGTGGGAATGCGCCAGCCGAGCACCATTCGCGCTGCGGCCTCGGCCCCCGGTCCCAGGCCCATGCCGACAGCGACGGCACCGGGTTTTGGCTTTGCGTCCAGCTCAGACAGCACGACCTTGTGGGCCATCAGCTCCGGCGTGACCAGCGGAACGTCGGCCTCGCTGTAGATGGTGACCAGCCCCGCACCTGCCCGGAGTGCGCCCAGGCCAGCCAGTGCGGCGGCGCCCACGGTGCCCGGATGCCCGCCCAGCACCCAGACCCGCCCGGCGGTGCCTTTGTGCGTGTCGGCGTAGCGGACGGGCAGCAGCGCGGCGATCTCGGCGTCGGAGGGGCGGTGGGCGACGGCGGCTCCGGCGATCCAGGCTTGCGGAATCCGCAGGCTCGCCACCGTCACGACTCCGGCGGCGTGGGCGGCGGGGCCGAAGATCAGCGCCGGTTTGGAGCCGCCCAGCGTGAGCGTGTGGTGGGCGTAAATCACGGCTTCAGGTAACTCGGCGCTGGCCGCGTCCAGGCCGGAGGGCAGGTCGATGCTGAGCACATTCAGGCCGCTGGCATTCACCAGCTTGACCAGTTCGGCTACCCCAGGCCGCAGCGGCGGCGTGAAGCCGGTGCCCAGCAGGCCGTCCACCACGACTCCGGCCCGGTCCAGCGCCCGCTTGAGGTTGGTAGGGGAGAGCAACCTGACCCCGACTCCGCAGGCGTTCAGGCGCCGCCGGTTCAGTCTGGTCGGCGGATGCTTACTCGGTGAGGCCAGCACCTCCACCGCCCGGCCCAGCGCGTGCAGATGCCGGGCGGCCACCAGCGCGTCGCCGCCGTTGGCCCCACTGCCAGCCAGCAGTAAAACGGGTCTGGCGCCGTCCAGCTCGGCTTTGAAGTGGAGTTCAAGATAATCGGCCACCGCCCGGCCTGCCGTCTCCATCGTCAGGTCGAGGATTCCGGCGGACAACAGGCGAGCGTCGATGGCCCGCACGCCAGACGGCAGCAGGACGTATTCGGTCATGGCGTGGGTCATGGCCGCAAAAACAGGTAAAACACCAGCACGGCCAGCAGCAATCCCGCGATTCGCAGCACGTTCGGGTTCAGTTTGCGCGGCCCAGCGCCCGATCTGCCAGCGCCCGATCTGCCACCGATCAGCCGCGCCGAATCGGTTTCGCGCATCTGGCGCAGGCCCAGGCGCTGGCTCTTGCGAATGGCCTTGACCGATTCGCCCAGTTTGCCCTGGCGGCGCAGCGCCACGCCGAGGTTGTGCTGCGCCCCGGCAAAGTCGGCGTTCAGCGCGATGGCCCGGCGCTGGGCGGCCTCGGCGGCGGCGGGATTGCCAGCCTGCAACTCCAGGTTGCCGATGTTGCTCATGGCCCGGTAGTGCCCGGCGTCGGCCTCCAGCGCGGCCTCGAAGGCGGCCCTGGCCTGGGGCGCTTCCTCGTGGACGGCGTGCAGCACCCCCACCGCGTTCAGCGCCTCGGCGCGGGTCAGCGGCGTGTCCAGCGCCGGGCTCAGTGCCGAGCGCAACTCAGCGGGCTCGACATGCCGGGCGGTTTCAGCGCCCTCCAGACTGCCCAGCGCCACACCGAGCTGCTGCACGTCGATGTGGCGTCTTAGCGTCCGAAGCACGTCGGGTTCAGTGTCCGGCGCGTCCAGCTCGGCCTCCAGGCGTTCGAGCGTTCGGCGGGCCTGCGGGTAGCGGTGGGCGCGGAGCTGCTCTTGCAGGTCGTAGGCGGCCTCCAGACTTCCGACCAGGGCGCCCGGCAGCGGCGTGGGGCTCAGGCGCACGGCGGCCAGCGCCCGGCGGTACTCGCCCGCCGCCAGGAACGCCGCCCAGTCCAGATTGAGCCCACCCTGACCGAGCCCGTCTGTCGGCAGGGCACCGGGTTTGCGGAGGTCCGGCCCCGCCTGGCGCGGTTCGGGGGCCTTGAGGTCGGTCATGCGCAAAAGTATAGAGCAGTACTCCGAATTACGCCACGGGAAAAACAGCCTCCCCGCGCCTCCATTCTGCGCCTTGCTCAGTCAAAACTACTCGCTCCGCTCGGTCATAAAAAGACCCTTTTTATGACATCTGCTCTAGGGGGAGTCGGTGAGCGGCAACTGTTCAGCGCTGAAACCGCTTCGCCGCCCCCGCTCCCAGGCGCTATACTCCGCGTTCAGCCTGAATGGGCCGAACTCCTTTATGACGCACCCGACTCCTGACCTTGCCGCTGAAACCGACCACGCCGCGCCACTGTACTCGCCGCGCACGGTGCGCGAGTTGCTGGCCCGTTTCGGTCTGCGGCCCACCAAAAGCCTGGGTCAGAATTTCCTGATCGACGGCAATATCCTGCGATTGATCGCCGAGGCGGGCGGGGCGGCGCCCGGTGTCAGCGTGCTGGAGATCGGGCCGGGCCTGGGCGTGCTGACCCGCGAACTGGCCCGGCGCGGCGCCAGCGTCATTACCCTGGAAAAAGACGAGCGTCTGCGCCCGGTGCTGGAAGAGACGCTGGAGGGATCGGGCGTCAGTGTCGTCTGGGGCGACGCGCTCGACTATGATTACAGCCAGTTGCCGCCGGGCACGCGGGTGATCGCCAATCTGCCGTACTACATCTCCACGGCGCTGCTGAGCCGCTTCATGGCCGCGCCCGGCATCGTCTCGGCCACCGTGCTGGTGCAGCGCGAGGTGGCCGTGCGCCTGAGTGCCGTTCCCGGCCAAGACGGCTACGGCTACCTCTCGGCGATGACCTCGCTGCACGGCAGCGCCCGGCTGCTGCGCGACGTGCCCAAAGGCGCCTTCTACCCGGCGCCGGAGGTGACCAGCAGCGTCGTGCGCCTGGAGTTCAGCGGCAAGCGTCCCACGCCCGAATTCGTGAAGTTTCTGGAGGCCGCGCTGCACCACCGCCGCAAGACCCTGCGCAACAACCTGCGCCTGGTCGGCTTTGATGGCGTAGTCATCGACGCGGCCATTCGCGGCGCTGGCCTGGGCGAGAGCGTGCGGGCCGAGGACATTCCGCTGGCCTCGATGGCGCAGATTTTCGCTGGCCTGCCGGTGCCCGCGCCCGATTGATCCGGCGGTCCCGATTGATCCGGCAGTTCAGCCCGGTCCCTGAGCACCGGCAGCGAACTGCGCCTCAGCGTACAGTCTCGTGCGGGCGCGTCGACGTGCTGGAGGTGAGTTTTGGCCTGCCCCGGCGGCGCGGTGTATGATAAGCGTATCTAAGACAGCAATTCTCCCGGCGACGGCCTTCGGCGAGTGGCGTGGGTGTGGGGGTTAGACGTGAAGTTTTATGTAATCGGCGACGTGACGGTGGACCATCTGTATCACCTGGACCACCTGCCCGCACCGGGCGAGGAGGTGGCGCCCAGCCGCGCCACCATGCAGCCCGGCGGCGCCGGGGGCACCATCAGCGTGACCCTGGCCCGCCTCGGTCACAGCGTCACGCTGGCGGCCCGCGTGGGTCAGGACGCCCTGGCCGATTTCGCGCTCTCCGGCGTGCGCAGCTCCGGCGTCTCGGAAGCCGCCGTGCAGCGAGACGCGCAGGCGCTGACCAGCACCATCACGGTGATGCAGACCCCCGACGGCAAACGGGCCATGATCAGCTACGGCGCCGCCAACCGCGAACTCGATGCCAGCAAGCTCAAAAAGAAGGACGTGGAGGGTGCCGACGCCCTGATTATCTCGGCCTACAGCCTGATCGGCGGGCCGCAGCGTGAGTATTCCCTCAAGGCGATGGGCATTGCCCAGAAAGCGGGCGTGCCGGTGTTCATGGACCTGGGCACCGGAGCGGTCAACGCGGTGGGTATGGAGCTGCTTGACAGTGCCGTGAGTGCCGATTATCTGCTGCTCAACCAGCACGAGCTGCTGGCCCTGACCGGCACGCACAGCATCAGCGCGGCGCTGATTACCCTGGGCGCACGCGGCGCCAAAAAAGTCATCGTCAAGGTCGGCCCGATGGGCAGCATCATCTGGACCCCCGACGACACCGAACTGGTGGACGCCGTGCGCGTCGGCGCCGAAGTGGTGGACACCACCGGAGCCGGTGACGCCTTCGTGGCGGCCTTCGCCCACGCCGCCCTGAATGGCCGCCCGCTGGCCGAGGCCGCCCGCCTGGGCAACGCGGCAGGCGTGCTCAGCGCCACCAGCCTGGGTGCCCAGGCCCGACCCATGAGCGTGTCGGAGTTGGAAGCGCTGACGTAGAGACGGGGTGTGAGGCGAGCAAGGCCCACTTCCCACGCCCCACATGTCAGAATGCCCGCGTGATTGTCGCTATAGGACACGACCTCGTTGAAGTAGAGCGTATCCGGGGTCTGACCTTGCGCGAGGGCCACCGCCTGGGCAAGCTGTTTACGCCCGGCGAGCAGGCTTACTGCGCCCTCCATGCCGACCCGGCGCCGAGCTACGCCGCCCGCTTCGCCGCCAAGGAGGCCTTCCAGAAAGTCTGGCCGCGCCCGCACCGCTGGACCGACGTGTGGGTCGAGCGGCCCCGCACCCAGGGTGGCCCGTTTCCCTACGCGCCGCCGGTGCTGGGCTTCTCTCCCGCCATCCTGGCCGAGATGCAGGCCAACGGCTGGGTGGCCCACCTGACCCTGACCCACACCCGTCAGCACGCCTCGGCGGTGGTCGTGCTGGAAGCGCGCAGATGACCGGTGCTGGAAGCGCGGTGAATCCGCACCATCAACCGCTCCGGCTCCTCGCCACCGACCTCGACGGCACGCTGCTGAGCACGGCGGGCACCGTCAGCAAACGCAGCCGCCGCGCCCTGGCGTCGGTGCAGGCGGCGGGCGGCGTGGTGGTGCTGATAACAGGGCGCCCCTCGCGGATGGTGCTGGGGGTGGCCGAAGAACTGGGCCTGATCGGTCACGTCATTTGCAGCAACGGCGCCGCCACCCATCGCCTCAGCGACGGCGCCGCCGAGGAGCGCCTCAGCCTGGCGCCCGAAATCCTGCGCCGGGTCATTCCGCTGCTGCGGGCCGCCGTGCCGGGCATCGGCCTGGCGCTGGAATGGGGCGACGCGATGGCCGCCGAGCAGTCTTACCGCCGCCTGCCAGAGAGTGACGGGGCCGCCGACGTACCCGACATCCTCGGTGTGATCGGCGCCGGGCATCCGGTCCTGAAGGTGATGGCCCGCTCCGCCCGTCACGCGCCGCCCGACCTGGCCCGACTCATCAACGCCTGCTGCGGCGCCGAGGTCCACGCCTCGACCAGCGGCGCCCCCTTCGCCGAGATCGCCGCGCAGGGGGTCGATAAGGGCGCCGCGCTTGAGCGGCTGTGCCTCCGGCTGGGCGTCACCCAGGGCCAGGTGATCGCCTTCGGTGACGCCCCCAACGACCTGCCGCTGCTGGCTTGGGCCGGATACGGGGTGGCCGTCGCCAACGCCGACCAGGCGCTGCTGGAGCTGGCCGACGAGGTGGCGCCGAGCAACGACGCGGACGGCGTGGCGGTAGTGGTAGAGCGGCTGCTGGATGTAGGGCGGTTCGGGCCGTGAGCTGGTGTGGAGTAGGGCGGTCAGGTTTGTCGCCTCAACATGGTCGTTTTTCAAGCTGAGCGGCGTCCGCAAGCTCAGGATGACAACGTTCTTTTGAAACGAGATCAGGGCGATTCTCAGATAGTAAACCAAAGTTGTGCTGATCCTTCGCCCTTTAGAGCAGCACTCCGAATTACGCCACGGGGAAAACAGCCTCCCCGCGCCTCCATTCTGCGTCCTGCTCAGTCAAAACTACTCGCTCCGCTCGGTCATAAAAAGGGTCTTTTTATGACATCTGCTCTAG
>NZ_JANYGJ010000145.1 GCF_025362455.1 Deinococcus sp.
TCGGCGGCGGCGTAGCTCTCCTCGGCGCGTGAGAGCTTCTTGCGCCCGTAGAGGCCCTCCAAGATAAACTCGGCGGCGCTGACGCGGTGGGCGTCGCTGGCCTCCTCGGCGATCTCGGCGGCCAGGGCGTCCAGGCCCGGCACGGCGGCGGCGGCCTTCAGCGCGGCGGCCACGTTTCCGGCCTGCGGAAAGCGAAAGACATTGCCGTCGTCGAACCACTTTTCCAGGGCCTTGGTGTCGGCGCTGGCGTAGTGGCGCCCGTAGACCTGGCCCGCCGCCTTGCGGATGATGTCCTTGGCGACCACATCGGCGCCGCGCAGCTCGCCCTCGTATTCGAGTTCAAGCTTGCCGGTGATGGCGGGCAGCCCGGCGTAGACGTCGCTGACGCGCACCACCGATTCGTCGCCCAGCCGCAGGGCACGCACCTCGGCGTTGGCGGCGGCGACCTCCAGCAGCGAGATGGGCAGCCGCTGCGACACGCCGCTGAGCTTGTCCACCCGGCCATCCTCGCGGGCCTGGAAGGCGATTTCCTCGATCAGCTCGGCCATGTAGCCAGGGATTGTCACGCTGGCGTCGCGCTCGGATTCCTGGGCGGTGATGGCCATGCCCTCGTCTACGGTTTTCGGGTAGTGGGTCCGGATCTCGCTGCCGATGCGGTCCTTGAGCGGCGTCACGATCTTGCCACGGGCGGTGTAGTCTTCGGGGTTGGCCGAGAAGACCAGCATCACGTCGAGTTCGAGCCGGACCGGATAGCCCTTGATCTGCACGTCGCCTTCCTGGAGGATGTTGAACAGCGCCACCTGCACCTTGGGCGAGAGGTCAGCCAGTTCGTTGACGGCGAAAATGCCCCGGTTGGCACGCGGCAGCAGCCCGAAGTGCATGCTCCGCACGTCGCCCAGCGCGGTGCCCAGCCGGGCGGCTTTGATGGGGTCTACGTCGCCGATCAGGTCGGCCACCGTCACGTCGGGCGTGGCGAGCTTCTCGACGTAGCGGTCCTCGCGGGCGATCCACTTGATCGGCAGGTTTTCGCCGTGCTCGCGCAGCAACTCCTCACCCTGGGCGCTGATGGGATTTAAGGGATCGTCGCTGATCTCCGAGTCGCTGATGGCGGGCACGTGCGCGTCGAGCAGGCTGGTGATGGCCCGCAGAATCCGGCTCTTGGCCTGGCCGCGCAGCCCCAGCAAAATGAAGTTCTGACGCGCCAGCAGGGCGTTGACGAGTTGGGGCACCACGGAGTCGTCATAGCCGACGACGCCGGGAAACAGGTTTTCACCGGTCTGGAGTTTGCGGCGCAGGTTGGCCCGCACCTCGTCTTGCACGCGGCGGCTCTTACCGTCGAAGGGTGAGCGGCCCGCATAGTCGGGCGTGCGGAGCAGTTCACCGACGGTCTGGGGCTGGGCAGTCTGGGGCTGGGCAGTCTGAGCCTGGGTCATCTGGGTCTGCGTCATGTTGCAGGCAAACTAGCACGGGGTTTGGGGCCTAACTGTGGGGTTTAAGAGTGTGTGGGTTGGGGCGGGATGTGTGGGCGGAAGTTTGGGCCATGCGGCCATGAGACCTGCATTGCGGGGCCAGCTCCAGGTCTTGCGCCCCCACACTCACGCCCTGCTCGCCCCGGTGCGCTAGCGTATGCCAGATGCCTGCACCGCGCCCTGTCCGTCCCCTGCTGCTGCTCGGCACCCTGCTGGCCTGCGCCGCCAGCGTTCCGGCGAGTGCCCAGAGCAGCCCGCCCGTACAGCCGGTCACTGGTCAGCCGGTCACCATTCCGGCGCTGCCACTGCCGAGTCCGGCGCCAGACCCGGCAGGTGAGAGCGGCCAGACGGACGGCGACGAATCCAGCTCAGGCGTGAGCCCAGCCGACAACGCGGCGATCCCACTCCAGCCAGCCCCACTCCAGCCAGCACCAGTCTTGCCAGCGCCGTCTACACCGTTTATAGGGCCTCTGCTGCCGCCGATCACGCCGCCGGATTTCACGCTGCCGGGGTTGCCGCCGATTGCTCCCACGCTGCCCGGTTCGCCGCTGCCCCCGGTTGTTCCGCTGCCTGGCGTGCCTGTGCCCGCCGTGCCTAACCCCACTCCCGAACTCGGCCAGGTGCGGGGCCTGTGGGTCGACGCCTTCGGGCCGGGCCTCAAGTCCCCGGCGCAGGTGGCGCAGATGATCCGTGACGCCCGCAGCCTGGGGGTCAATACCCTCTTCGTGCAGACCATCCGCCGGGCCGACTGCCTGTGCAACAAGTCCAGCGTGCCCCGCGCCACCGACGACGACCTGACGCCGGGCTTCGATCCGCTCGCCGAGGTGTTGCGACTGGCACACGCCCAGAACATGCGGGTCTTCGCCTGGATCAGCGTGATCGGCGCGGGCAGCGCGGCGGTGCCCAACACCAACAAAGCGCACATCCTCTACACCCACGGCGCCAGTGCCGGGGCGCAGTCCTGGCTCAACCGCCGCCCTGACGGCAGCTACCTCGACGGCCACGACATCTGGCTCGACGCGGGCATTCCGCAGGCCGCCGAGTTCATCACCCAGGAAATCCTGAGCGTCGTCAGAACCTACGACATCGACGGCATTCAGCTCGACCGCATCCGCTACCCCGACGGCGGCAACTGGGGCTACAGCCCGGTGACGCTGGGGCGCTACCGCACGGAAACGGGCAAAACCGGCACGCCCGGCCCGACGGACGCCTCGTGGGCCGCCTGGAAGCGCGAGCAGATCACGGCGCTGGTGCGGCGCGTCGTGCTCGAAGCGCGGCGAATCAAGCCCGGCCTGTGGACCAGCGCGGCCACCATCACCTACGGCGCCCCGCCCACCGACCTCACCGGCTTCGAGCGCAGCCGCACCTACAGCGACGTGCTGCAAGACTGGCCCGCCTGGTCGCGTGAGGGACTGCTCGACCTGAACGTGCTGATGAATTACAAGCAAGACGCCCTGCCCGGCCACATCGGCTGGTTCGACGACTGGAACGCCTTCGCCCTCAAGGTGCGCGGCAAGTCGGACGTGGCGGCGGGCACGGCGCTGTACCTCAACACCCCGGAGGTCTCGCGCCGCCAGATGCAGCGGGCCATCCAGGCCGGGCTGGGCTGGGTCGGCTACGCCTACCGCACGCCGGGCGTGGCCGTCTACAAAAGCGGCCAGCCACAGCCGCAGGGCTTCGAGCTGCTGCGCCGGTCCCTCACCCAGAACGGTGGCCCGCTCACCCCCACGGTCTGGAACGCCGCGCCGCCGGTTCGCTACGCCCTGCTGGGCCGGATCATGGGCAGCGCCCAGCCGGGAGGCCGCCCGGTCAGTGCCCTCAGCGCCAACGGCACCGTGCTGGGCCGGACCGTCACCGACGGCAACGGTTACTACGGCTTTTCCGATCTGCCGCTGGGCAGCATAGAAGTGCGGGTCGCCGGGCAGCGCTGGCAGGGCACGCTGAGGGCGCCGGGCGTGACCTCGTTCCCCAACCTGCTGGTGCGCGACGCGAGCAATGCGCCAGCGGCGAGCAATGCGCCAGCGGCAAGCAATGCGCCAGCGGCGAAGGGACGCTGAGCGGCGCAAAACGAAGGCGGGATAGACTTGTAGGTCTGACCCTGCTCACCTTACTTTCAGCGCCATCTCGGTTTCCCTGACCTGAAAACCCAGGGCCAGATACAGCGCCGACGCCTGAGCCGACGCCCCCAGCGTAACGGTGCCGATGCGCAACCGGGCCGCTTCGTTTAGCGCGGTCTGCACGAGTTGTCGCGCCAGGCCGCGCCGCCTATACGCTGGCTCGGTGTAGACGTTGACCAGCCGCGCCCGCAGCGGATTCGGCTCGCCCCTGGTCGGTCCCCAGTCGAGCAGCACCAGTCCAGCCCCCGCCACGACCTGCCCGGCCTCCTGGGCCAGCCAGCCGAGGTAGCTGCCGCGCCGCATGGCTCCGGCGACCCAGGCGGCGTAGACGTGACGCCCGGCCACCTCGTCCGGGTAGCGGTGTCGGGCGATCAGGTCCGCGTCCAGCTCAGTGACGGCCCGGATAAGACTCAGGCGTGGGCGGCGTCTACCAGGGCCTTGGCCCCCTGCGCCAGCATGTCCTGGGCCAGCTCGGCGCCCAGCTCAGCGCATTCGGCGGCCTCGCCCTGGGTGCTGGCCTGGATGATCTTGGAGCCGTCCAGCGCCCCCACCCAGCCGTCCAGCGTCAGGATGCCGTTCTTGATGGTGGCGTGGGCACCCACCGGGGCCATACATCCGGCGCCGAGTCCGGCCAGAAACTCGCGCTCGGCGGTGGTGCGGTCGTCCGTGGCGCGGTCGTGGATGGCGTAGGCGACCTCGGTGCCCAGGTCGTCGTCGCTGCGGGTCTCCAGCGCCAGGGCGCCCTGGCCGGGCGCGGGCAGCAGAATAGTAGGGTCCACAAACTCGTCGATGCGGTTGCGCAGCTCGGTGCGGATCAGACCCGCCGCCGCCAGGATGATGGCGTCGTACTCGTCGCCCACCAGGGCCGAGAGCCGGGTGTCGATGTTGCCGCGCAGGGCCAGCACCTGCAAGTCGGGCCGGAACGCCCTCAGGAACGACCCCCTGCGCACGCTGCTGGTGCCGATGCGGGCACCCTGGGGCAGCTCGGCGAGCTTTTTCATGCCCTCCTTGCCCACCAGGGCGTCGCGGGCGTCCACGCGGGTCGGGATGCTGGAGATCTCCAGGCCGTCGGGCTGCCGGGTGGGCATGTCCTTGAGGCTGTGGACCGCGATGTCGATGCGGCTGCCCAGCAGGGCCTCCTCGATCTCCTTGACCCAGAAGCCCTGAACGCCGCGTGCGGCCATCGCCTCCAGGCTGCCCCGGTTGCGGTCCCCGCCGGTGGTGATGCTCACGATGCGGAACTCGGTTTCCGGCCACTCTTCCTTGAGGCGGGCCACGACCCAGCGGGTCTGCGCGAGGGCCAACGGTGAGCCCCGCGTACCAACAGTGATAGAGCGCATACCCTGCGCAGTATGCCAGGCTTTGGGGCAAAATGCGCCGGGCGTGAACGGCGAGGGTGTCAGGTAACAGACATTCAGATCATTGCTGGAGTCCCGGCTGGAATACCCGGCATCCCCGGCAGATCGTCGTTCTCGGAAGGGTGGGGCTCCGGCAGGCCCGGCGTGTCGGGGTTGGTCGGCGGGTCGTATATTGGCACGCCGCCGGTGCCGGGCATCTGCTCCGGCTGCGGGGTGGGCACATCGGTGGGTTCGGTGGCGGGCGCAGGGGTGGGTCCGGTCATGGAAAACCTCCTGTGAAGCGTATCTGGACGCTGCCTAGTCTGCTCCCGGCGCCTGCGGGGCATGCGAGAAGACCGTGAAGTGCTCTTCAGGGTCGCCCGGCTGCCGTTAAGCCGGGTTTGCGTACCCGCAGCCGCCTTGACAAGCCCAGGGGCCGCCTGTACTCTTACTGAGCCTGAAACGCCGAGGTGGCGGAATTGGTAGACGCACTAGTTTCAGGGACTAGCGCTGCAAGGCGTAGGGGTTCAAATCCCCTCCTCGGCACCACCCTGAATACCCCCGCAAATTTGCGGGGTTTTTCTTATCTTAAGCGCTCGAGCAACCCCCCAAAACTTTATTTCAGGGTGAGCGTCAACTGACTTACCTGGGGCTGCCTTGTTCGCTTGGGCGGGTGTTGCCTGCCCAGTAGGACCCTCGAGCCACGGCTTTGGCTTGTCCCCTTTCACGCTGCGTTGTAGCATCAGAACTCGAGCACCGATACCTAGTTTTGAGCAGTCTCGAGGAGAACCCCATGAAAGAACCTGCCCTGAAACCCCCTGTGAGGGTCGCCATCACCGGAGCCGCTGGACAGATTGGCTACAGCCTGCTTTTTCGCATCGCCAGCGGGGACATGCTGGGAGTGGACCAACCCATTATTTTGCAACTGCTCGAGGTGACGCCCGCGCTCAAAGCCCTGAACGGGGTGATTATGGAACTCGAGGACTGCGCTTTCCCGCTGCTGGCGGGTACTGTAGCCAGTGACGACCCGCTGGTTGCGTTCAAAGATGCCGATTACGCGCTCCTGGTCGGCGCGATGCCGCGTAAACAGGGCATGGAGCGCAAAGATTTGCTCAGCGCCAACGGGGGAATCTTTGGGCCGCAGGGTAAAGCCTTAGGCGCGGTAGCCTCGAGAAACGTGAAAGTCTTGGTGGTGGGCAATCCGGCCAACACCAACGCGCTGATTGCGATGCGAAACGCGCCCAACCTCAATCCGCGCAATTTCACGGCCATGATGCGCCTGGACCACAACCGGGCTAAAAGTCAGATTGCGGCTAAACTCGGGGTGGCCTCGAGCGAGGTTTCGCACATGGGCGTGTGGGGCAACCACTCGAGCACCCAGTACCCCGACGCTTTCAACGCCACGGTGAACGGCAAAAGCGTGGCCGAGCAAACCGACCTCGAGTATCTGGACACCGACTTCATTCCCACGGTGCAAAAGCGTGGCGCGGCCATCATCGAGGCGCGGGGACTCTCCAGCGCGGCCAGTGCGGCCAGCGCGGCCATTGACCACATGCGCGACTGGGTGCTGGGGTCCGGCGGCGAGTGGGTCAGCATGGGCGTGCCGTCAGACGGTTCTTACGGCATTCCCGAGGGCCTGATTTTCGGCTTTCCAGTGACCACTGAGAACGGGGAATACAAAATAGTGCAGGGCCTCGAGCTAAATGACTTTGCCAAAGAGCGCATCGCCAAAACGCATCAGGAACTGCTCGAGGAAAAAGGCGCGGTGCAGGATTTGTTGGGTTGACGCTGGTGTGAAAGTGGCTGTATAGATTGCCTGAATCTATTCGGCTTTTTTGTGGGTTTGCGCTCGAGCTGAAGAGGAAGGGCGAGCTGCTGTCTTGGACATAACGGCACCTATCGGGCCTGTCCGCCACTCGCCCCTACCAAACACTGGGATTTGGATTCTTACTCGAGCTGAAAAGAGGGCGCAAGCGTTGCGCCCCTACCACACATTAAAATTTGGATTTTTGCTCGAGCGAGAAAACAAACGGTTTTAAAGCATTTTGTGGAAGTATTGAGCCAAGGGCGAAATACTTCCCGACCAACGGGAGCGGCAACAGGAAGGCGTTTTTCACGATAATGGAGCCAGCCGGAGTGTAGCGGAGGTGGCGCAATGGTAGTGGAAAATGCTTTAGTTCGTCACTTATCACTGTCTTCAGAACTTCAGGTGCCGCTTGCCAAGCAGCTCGGCCAGAATCTGCGGGGTCCACACCTCCTGGCTGTACATGGTGTACTGCTTTTTGAAACGCCCCACCCGGTCCCACACTTCCCTCGAGTCTCGAGGCGACA
>NZ_JANYGJ010000166.1 GCF_025362455.1 Deinococcus sp.
GCAGTACTCCGAATTACGCCACGGGGAAAACAGCCTCCCCGCGCCTCCATTCTGCGTCCTACTCAGTCAAAACTACTCGCTCCGCTCGGTCATAAAAAGGGTCTTTTTATGACATCTGCTCTAAGCAGTTTATCTAGGCCATTTGGCGGCTGCTTTCCGAGCGTCCCAGGCGGCAGACTGGCCGGGTGAATTCTCCTTCGAGCCCGACCCTACCGGTACTGACCCTACCGGTACTGACCCTGCGCGACCAGACCGCCGCCGACCTGCCCACCTTGCACCGCTGGCTTCACGCCGAGGCTGAGCCACAGTGGCGCCGCTGGGACGGGCCGTACTTTCAGCGCAGCAAGCAGGAGCCGGTCACGTTTGAGGTTTACGCGGCGCGGGAAGCGGCTCAACCTGACGACGGGCACCAGCAGATTATCGCCCTGAACGGCGAGTGCATCGGCTTTATCAACCGCCACGAGGAGGCGCCCGTTGGTGGCGGCTGGTGGGAGCTGGGCATCGTTATTTTCGATCCGGCGTACTGGAGCGGCGGCTACGGCACGCGGGCGCTGGAGCTGTGGGTGACGACTACCTTCCGTGACACCGCCGCACATGTGTTCACGTTGACCACCTGGAGCGGCAATCTCCGCATGTGCCGCGCCGCCGAGAGGGTCGGCCTGCGCGAGTGCGCCCGCATTCCCGAAGCGCGGAGCTGGGATGGGCGGCGCTGGGACAGCCTCAAGTTCGGCGTGTTGCGGCGGGAGTGGGAGGAGCGGGCCTAGCGGCCAGGCGGGCTTTCGAGTTGCTTTTTTGGGCTTCAGCGCTGTGCGAATGCGTCTGCACCCCCACCCCCAGCGGGGTGAGTCGTAGACCTGCTTGCAGAGGGTAGGTGAGCACCGCTCATGCCCTTCCCACAAGCCGCAACCCACGCGCCTCCCCCTCACCTCACCCGCGTCACCCGTCTGCCCTCTTCCACATGCTCCAGCTCCAGCAGCCAGGCGTCAGGGAAGTCGGCGTAGAAAAGCTGGCCCCATTCGACGACGCTTACTCTCGCCTCGGCCATCAGGCGTTCCAGGTCCATCTCGTAGAGTTCCTGGGCATGACGGATACGGTAGGCGTCGATGTGGAGGGCGCCGCCCTGGGGCGTGGGGTAGAGCTGCATCAGGGCGTAGGTGGGGCTGAGCACCAGGCCGGTGAAGCCCAGCGCGGCGATCAGACCCTGGGTCAGCGTGGTTTTGCCCGCGCCCAGTTCGCCCTGCAAAAACAGCACCGCGCCGGGCGGCAGCGCAGGCAGCAGCGAGGCCCCCAAGTCGCGCTGGGCGTCGTCGCTGGTGAGGAGTCGGGTGTCGCCGGGCCGCATTCCGGCATCATAGCGAGTCGGTTCGCCCTGGCCCAAGCACAGGCAAACCACAGGTAGGCATAGACGATGGACCGCCCGCTCAAGTCACCTCCAGGCTGACCCGTTTGTCATCCTGAACGCGGTGAAGGATCTCGCCTTCAACCGGGAGACCCTTCGGTTTACTCAGCAACGACTGCCGATGTTGCCTCAGTCCGGATACAGCCCGTGCCGGTCCCTGGCCTGCTCCATGTTCTCGCCGCGTGTGGCGCGGTGGCCCCCGGCGTGCGGCATCAGCAGCCAGACGCCCTCGGCGGTATCCAGGCGCACCTCGGCGTTGCCGATGGGGTCGGGCAGTTCGGCGAGCTGGGCGCTGAGACGGGCCAGCGACCAGGCCTGCGGATCGGGGGCGCCGCGCAACACCGTGCCGCCGCGCAGCTCCCAGAGCCCTTCGGGCAGCGGCGGCAGGGTCACGATAGGCGCGTCGCTCTCACTGAAGCTGAACACGTCGAGCAGTCCGGCCAGGGCGTCCTCGCCGAACTGGGCGGTGACGTTGCGGGCGGTCTCGAATTCGGCGCGGGCCTCGCCCAGCATGGCCTCAGACTCGCCCAGCACCTGAACGTAGCGGGCACGGCCCTCGGCGGAGAGCTGCTTGAGGTTCAGGTGGGCGCGCAGGGTGTCGGCCAATCTGCCGAGTTGCGAGATGGTCTCGCCCGCCAGGTGACGGTACTGGCTGTATTCGTCGAGCACGCTCCGGGCGCGGGTATCGAAGCCCTCGCGCTCCTGGGCGGCCTGACCCTTGCGCTGGTCGATGACGGCCCACAGCGCACTCAGGTCGGCGTTCTCGCCGCGCTCCAGGGCCGAGGCCGCACTCGCCAGATCGCCCTGAAGGCCCTCGATGACCGGCAGATCGCGGGCGGCCTGCTCAATTTCGATCAGCTCGCGCTGGCTTTCCAGGGCGTCCTCGGCGCTCTCACCCCCGGCCCGCTCCAGCACCGGCACGCTGCGGCCCAGCAGCCGGAGTTCGTCGGTGGCCAGGCTGCCGGAATCCAGCAGGCCACGCGCCACGGCGGCGCTGAGCTGGGCCTGCTGCACCGGGCGGTGTGAAGCGTCGAAGGCGGCCAGACGGGTTTCCAGCGCGGCCAGCTCGCCTTTCTGGACGTCGAGCACTCTGCCCTGCGAAGTCTCCAGACGGCTGCGCAGCGACACGAAGCGTTCCTCGCCGAGCAGGTGGCCGCCCTCCAGGCGCTCCTTGGCGGCCTGCATCTCCAGTTCCGAGGCCGGATCGACGCGCAGCAGCGGGGTGAAGTCGCGGCTCAGGTCGGCCAGGGCACGCAGCTCGTGGGCGCGGTCCATCTCGCGCAGGCGCTGCACGGTCTCGTCGCTCGATACCGCCGGGCCACCGTCCGCCGTCAGGCCCACCACCGAGGAGGCCACCAGCTTGCGCAGGTCCAGCGTCAGGCTGCGGGCGCGGTCCACCTCGGAGGGCAGCAGGGCGCCGCTTTTCTGGGCCGCCTCGATGCTCTGGATCAGGCCGCCCAGGCGCCGCACCTTGGGACCGCCCACGCCCTCGACCCGCACCAGGCCCGCCCGCAGGTCGGCCAGGTCGCTTTCCTGCACCACCAGCGCCTCGGCCAGCCGCTGGGCCAGGCCCTCGCGGATCTCGTCGCCTTCCAGCAGCAGCTTGGGCGGCAGGTGCTTGCCGAGTTCGAGTTCGCTGCGCAGCACGCCCACCAGTGCCCGCAGACGTTTGACCTCCGGCCAGTCGAAGTACAGTGAGTAGCTCTTGAGGCTGTCTTCCAGGCTGGCGATCTGGGCGGTCTGCTCGGCGGAGGGCGTATTGGCCGCGCTGGCCACGTCCTGAGCCGCCTCGGCAGGGATCTGGTTGCCCGGTGTCTGGTTGCCCGGTGTTTGGGCGCTCAGTTCATTCAGCACTTCCTCGATGCGGCGCTTGGCCAGCGAGGCAGGCACGGTCGCCTGGAGGCGGCGAAACACGTCGCGCTTGAGAATGTCGGCGAGCTGGGGCTGGGTGAGCTGCCCGGCTTGCAGTCCACGGTCCTGGGCGGCGCTCTCGATTACGCGCTCCAGCGCCCGCGTCGAAACCAGGTCGCCCAGACGGCGAACAGCTTGGTGGTAGGGCATGCGGCACTCCTCGGAGAAAGAAAGCGGAGAATCAGGGTCGGAAATTCAGGAAGATGAATCAGGAAGGTGAGGAACGGCGGCCTCCGCTCAGAGTTCCTCGTCCCACTCCAGGCTGCTGTGGGTCTCGTTCACCGAGGGCTTGGCGGTGCCCAGCAGCCCGAACTGGACGCACAGCCCCCGGAAGCCGTAGGTCAGCGCCGCCAGCGCGGCGGCCAGGCTCAGCACCCAGACGGGGCCGCCCAGGGCGTTCTGGGTCAGGGTCAGGTTGCCCAGGCTGCGCAGGGCGCCCAGGTTAGCGAGGTCGCCGACGAAGCCCAGAAATCCGGCCAGGCCCTCAAGCAGCGCGGGCAGCAGCAAGCAGATCAGCCCGGCCAGGACCATGCGCCAGTAGGGATTGCGGTTGCCGAAGGCCAGGTTGAGCAGATGCAGCGGATAGACGGCCAGGGCGCTGAGCAGCAGGAAAATAATGGCCCGCAGGCCACCGCCGAAGCTGCGCGACACGTCCGCTGAGCTGGAGCGCAGCGCGGAGCCCGGCTGGGCGGTGGCCTGGGCCTCGGTGTTGCGCAGCTCGCCGATCAGCGACTGCACGTCGCTGGGGCGCAGGCCGCTGCGCACACCGGCGGCGCTGATGTCCGAGACCAGGCTGCCGTAGCCCGCCGCGCTGCCCAGCGCCCTGGCCTGGCCGAGCGCCTGGCTGGCGGCGCTCAGGGCGGCGCGGGCACCCGGCTGGTCGGCCACCGAGGCGGCGGCGAGGGCGCGGCCCAGGGCGGCGTACACGGCGTCTGTGTTGCCGATGCTGGTGTTGCCGATGCTGGTGTTGCCGTTACCCGCGCTGCCGGTGTTGGTCGGAGGCTGGCTGGTCGGGGGCACCGCCGGGTCAGGCTGGGTGTTCGAGGGCGGAGCAGGTACGCCGCCGTCCGTCGGCGCAACCACGGTGCTGCCGGGCACATTGAGCGGCGCGGCGCCCTGCGAGACGCGCACGAAGTTGGCCGCGCCGGAGCGGAGCGCCTGGAGGTTGCTGCGGGCACCGGTCAGGTCACCACCGGTCAGGGCACTGAGGGCACCCGCAAACTGGGCACTCTGCACGTTGCTGGCCCCCGGAGCGTCCTGCACGGCGGTAAACCAGCTCGCGGCGCGGGTCAGGTTGAGGTAGGCCGCCTGGCGGTCCGTCAGATTGACGGCGCCCAGGTAACCCTGGACCTTGCGGGCGGCGGCCTGCTGGAGCAGACGCCCGGCCTGCGCCGCGTTGCCGCTACTCGCCGATTTCAAAAAGGCGGCGGCGCCGTTGCCGCTCAGGCCGAATTCCTCGGCCAGCACCCGGCTCTGATCCTGGGCAGCGGCGGGCGCGGTGGCGAGCTGGGCGGTGGTCTGGCCATACAGCACCGCCCGCATCAGGCCGCGCGCCTGGGTGATCTGGGCTTCGAGGTCGGCGGGGGTGCGGGCCAGCGCGGCGCGTGAGGCCGAGAGGCTGTCTTCCAGGCCCTGAGCCAGCGGCAGGCTGCGAATGGTGGGCTTGAGGCGTTCCAGCGCCTGCTGGGCCGTTTCCAGGTCGGCCAGGCTGCGGGCCTTGGAAAAAGGCCGGTCCTGCACCGCCTGGTTCAGGGCGCCCTTCATCTGGCGGTAGGCGTCGAGGTTTTGCGCCCCGGCGGTGGGCAGCGCGGCGGCGCCGAGCAGGGCCAGGGTCAGCAGGCCAGAACGCTTCAGGCCAGCGCACTTCATGCCGCGACCTCGATCTGCTGGAGTTCGCCGAGCAGGCGGCCCACATTGATGTCGCCGCGAGCCAGCAGGGCCACGCAGTAGCTGCCCACCACCCGCATGCAGACCGTGGCGCTGCCCAGGTTGGCGCTGATGAGCCGCAGCTCGCGCTGACGCAGCAGCAGGGCGGTGGCGGCCACCACGCTGCCGAGTTGCGGCGCACCCTGGGGAGCCCGCACGTTGAGCACCTGGCCGCTGGTGGTGCACAACACCACGGTCTGGACCCCGGCGTGGCGGGCCAGCTCGGAGAGCAGCGCGTCCTGGCCTTTGGTGCTGGTCAGGTCGTAGCGCTTGGCGGCAGCTTGCAGGTGGTTGTAGTCCGGGTCGCTGAACTCGAAGTCGTCGGCACTGAAGTTCTCGGCGCTGAAGTTCTCGGCGCTGAAATTCTCGGCGCTGGGTTCGTCTTGCGGTTCAACTGCTGACTGTTTACCTACTGATTTGCCTACCGACTGCTCGCCTGGCGCCTGATTGCCCGGTACCTGGGTGACCGCTGCCTGATTGACCACTGTCTGGGTGACCGCTGTCTGGGCGGCGACGATCTGAGCCGGGACGCTGGGGGTCGGCACGGCTGGACCTGGCGCTGCGACTCCCGTTTTAAGGAGCGGCGCGGCCAGGCTGGCCCCGGCGTCCTCGTCGCCGAAGACGTCGGCGCGGAAATCGGCGGTCAGTTCGGCGGGCGGGCTGACCGGCACCGAGGGCGCAGGATTGCGGCCCAGCACGGCGCTGCTGGTCGGGTTGCCGAACGGCGCTTCGCTCACCTTGGGCATCAGCGAGGCGGTGCTGTCCTCGGCGTCCTGGCCGGGGCGGTCACTCGGAGCGGCCATCAGGTGCGGCTGCCGGGAAACCGAGCTGTAGGGTTGGGTGTTGGCCTGGGCGTACATCTGGGCATACGAGGGGTCATAAGCAGCATGTTCGAGTTCATTGTCACTCCAGGCGGTGTCTTTGCCGTCTTCCTGATCCCAGATGACCGTGCGGGCGTTCTGGTTGCTGAGGGTGGGGGCTTTGGGGTCGAGTTGAGCCAGGCGGCGCGAGATGGTGCGGAGGTTGTCTAAGGTCGAGGTGCCGGGCATGATCTGAGAAATTCGGCGTTCCAGCGGGCCGGAAAGTACCCGCTGCATCTCACGGGCCGTGACGGTATCGGGGGAAAAGTCGAGGTCGCGCAACGCCGAGAGCAGCAGTGTCTCGGCGGCGCGGCCCGACACCACGGTTGACAGAGACTGCACGGTAAGCACAAACACGGGAGTGGCCATACGTTCCGGCGAGTATAGAAAGCCCCCGCTTACACCTTTCTCTCAAGCGGCTCGGCAGGCCAGGTCACCGAACCCGTCACCGCTTTCAAACGCCGAGCGCCGCCCCGTTTCCGGAAGGCGGCGCTCGGCGGTGTTGGTGGAGGCGGAGAGAGTCGAACTCTCGTCCGAAAACCCATTCAGCGTGCGTCTACATGCTTGTTTCGCAGGTTTGGTTGTCGAGCGCCGGGCCGTATGCGAACGCACTGCCCGAAACCTTACATCCGCTTATCTTCGCCGTCGGCTACGGACGCTCGCCTGGGCTAGCCATCTTTTAAGTCAGTTCGCACGGCGCCAATGGCGGGGCTACGTGGTCACTGCGCTGTCAATTAAGCAGCGTAAGCGTACTGCATTTCTTGGTTGCCAGGTAAATGGCTTTGCCGTTTGTTAACGAGGCCCACGGCACCTCGGCATGCAACACGTCCTTCAGAGATCCCCGTCGAAACCGGATCGCCCCCAGACCCCTTCAGTTTACACCTTCGCGGCCCGGTCTGCCTTGAGCAAATGGCTTAGCAAATGGCTTACGTCGCCTCACCGAATCGTCGGCGGCAGGCGTCAGCGGTGGGTGTCGGAAAGCTGTCAGGCGCCTGCGCTTACCCTGGTGCCCGTGACTGGCCATGAGCATAGCCCCGACCCCGAACTGATCGCCCTGCTGACCCTGCGCTTCACGCCGGGGCTGGGGCCTCGCCGCATCGAGAGCCTGCGGCGTCATTTCGGCTCGGCGGTGGAGGTGCTGGCCGCGCCCCTGATGCGGCTGCGCGAGGTGCCGGGGCTGGACGTCAAATCGCTCTCGGCCATCGGTACACCGGGCCTGAGCCTGAAAGCCGAGCAGGAACTCGCCCGCGCCCATGAGGCCGGAGTGCAGGTGCTGGGCCGGGGCCTGGACGGCTACCCCAGCGCCCTGGAGGCCCTGCAAGACCCGCCCCCGGCGCTGTGGGTGCGCGGCGCCGACCTGCCGCTGGAGACCGTGCCGCGCGCCGTGGGCATCGTCGGCACGCGGGCGGCCAGCGAGCACGCCCTCAAGTTCACCCGCCACCTCTCAGGTGGCCTGGCCCGCGCCGGGGTCAACGTGGTCAGCGGCCTGGCACGCGGCATCGACAGCGCGGCGCACCAGGCCGCCCTGGACGCGGGCGGGGTCAGCACGGCGCTGCTGGGTTGCGGCGTGGACATCATCTACCCCGCCGAGAACGCCCGGCTGGCCGCCCGCCTGACCCTGGTGAGCGAGTACCCGATGACCACCCGGCCCGCCACCCACCATTTTCCGCAGCGCAACCGCCTGATCGCCGCGCTCTCGGCGGGCTCGGTGATCGTGGAGGGCGACCTGAAAAGCGGCGCCATGATTACCGCCACCCACGCGCTGGAATGTGGGCGCACGGTCTTCGCGGTGCCGGGTCGGGCCGGTGAGGCGCTGAGCGCCGGGCCGCACCGGTTGCTGCGCGAGGGCGCGGTGCTGACCGAGCACGCCGACGACGTGCTCCAGGAACTCGGCTGGGGCCAGGCTCCGGCGGCCCAGGCCCAGGGGCTGACGCCGGAGCAGGCGCTGGTCTACGCCGCCCTGCCCGACATCGGCGCCTCGCTGCTCGACGACGTGATGTCGCGCAGTGGCCTGAGCGCCAGTGAAACCCAACTGGCCCTGACCATGCTCAACCTGTGCGGACTGATCGAGGAGCGCGGCGGGCGGTACTTGCGGCGCTGAGGCCACCGAAGTTGCCACTACAAGCCAATAAACCACCACAAGCTCACAAAACCGCCGCCCCCCAGTTCGGAGAGCGGCGGCCCCAGCTAACGCTCCGTTTAGAGCAGATGTCATAAAAAGACCCTTTTTATGACCGAGCGGAGCGAGTAGTTTTAACTGAGCAGGACGCAGAATGGAGGCGCGGGGAGGCTGTTTTCCCCGTGGCGTAATTCGGAGTACTGCTCTAGAGGTTGCCCTTGAGCGTGCTGGCGACCTTGAAGCGAACCTTTTTACCGGCGGGAATGGTGATCTTCTCGCTGGTGCCGGGGCGCACGCCCTGGCGGGCCGCCGTTTTGGCGACGCTGAAGGTGCCCAGGCCGGGCAGACCGACGCTCTTGCCGTCCTTGAGCGCCTCGACGATCACATCGAGCATCACCGCGACGGACTCGCCAGCCTGCTTCTTGTTCAGGCTGGTGCGGTCAGCAACGGTGTCGATGATCTGGGTCTTGGCGATCTTCTCGCTGGTCTCGGCAGCGGGTTTCTTGGCGGCGGCGGCGGGAGCCTTCTTGGGCGCAGCCTTAGCGGGCGCAGCAGCTTTGGTACTTTTAGCCATGTGATACCTCCAGAAGTTGAAGTCCGGCGCACTTGCTCCCGGCTCGAAAAAGACAGTAACACACATTTGCGGCGGTGTGAACGCCTGGGCGTCGGCTGGCAGGCACCCCAGGCCGCTTTAGCGCTGTCACTGGCAGGACAAAAAGCTGCAAAAATCGGAAATTCAGCGTGCTAGACAGTATTTATCTATTAGCAAAACATGTGAAAAGAGTTAATTTATGTCTGGGATGAAATAGGCTCCCGCAGACGCACGATCCGCACCCGTGCGCTCAGGGCGTCGTATGTCCAGAGCTGACCGGAGAGGGTATCCGGGTGGTCGCTCAGCACCTTGAGGGCTTCCATCGCCATGACGCTGCCGACCACGCCGGTCAGCGGCCCGGCCACGCCCACCTCGGCACACGACTCGGCACCGCCCGGCGTGGGAAACACCTCGCGCAGCCCCCAGCGCGGCCCGAACACGCTGACCATGCCTTCCAGGGCACTCGCCGCGCCCCAGACCCAGGGCAGACCCGCCGCCCGGCACTGGTCGTGAATCAGGTAGCGGGCGGCAAAATTGTCGGTGGCGTCGATGACCAGATCGGTGCCGACCATGAATTCAGGGGCGTTGTCTTCGGTCAGCTCAGGTAACGCCCGCACCCGCACGAACGGGTTGACCGCCTGGGCGCGGGCGGCGGCGACCCCGGCCTTGCTCCGGCCCACATCGGCCTGGGTGTAGAGCGTCTGGCGGTGAAGGTTGCTGAGCGCCACCGTGTCGCTGTCGGCGATGCGCAGCTCAGCCACGCCCGCTCCGGCCAGGTAGGCAATCACCGGGCAGCCCAGCCCGCCCGCGCCGACCACCAGCACGCGGGCAGCGCTCAGCCGCTGCTGGTGCGCCTCAAACTCCGGCAGCAGCATCTGGCGGCCATAGCGGCGCAGCTCGGCGCGGGAGAGGTCAGGCGTCACGCCAGCAGTCTAGAGCCAGGGTCCGGCCTGCATTCGGCGCCGGTACACTCTTGGCATGACTATCTGGGACGAGGCAGTGCAGCGCGGCATCCCTGGACGACTGGAGGCGGCCCGGCGCGGCGAGAACCCGACCGTGATCGCCCGGCTGGGCAGCGGCTGGGCGGTGCTGGGCGACTCACAGCTTCTGCTCGGCTACGGCCTGCTGCTGGCCGACCCTGAAGTGGCGAGTCTGGAAGCGCTGGACGCCTCACACCAGCTCGCCTTTCTGGCCGATATGGCCCGCCTGGGCCGGGCGGTGCAGGCGGTCACGAGTTGCGCCCGCGTCAATTATGCGGTGATGGGCAATACCGATCCGTACCTGCACGCCCATATCTGGGCACGTTACGATTGGGAGGAACCGGAACGCCGCGCCTGGCCGGTCTGGAACTATCCGGCACAGGAACGTGCTGCCCCCGGAGTGGCCTTCAACCTGGAGCGTCATGCGGGTCTACTCGAACAGTTGTGCGCCCAGCTTCAATCCCGGCCCTGATTCCTCACTCGCTCCCCTAGAATGGGGCCGTGACTGCCCTGACCACCTTGCTCGTGCTGCTCGCCGCCTACCTGCTGGGGTCGGTGGTCTTCGGCGTCATCTATTCGCACTTTCGCGGTGACGATGTGCGCGGGCGCGACATGCCGGGTGGCAGCGGCATGTTCCGGCAATACGGCCTGGCTGCGGCGCTGCTCATCACCGTGCTGGACATCCTCAAGGGCGTGCTGGCGGCGTACCTGGCACTGCGTTTCGCCCCCGGCTGGGCCTGGGCGGCGATGTTTCTGGTGATTATCGGGCACTGCTACCCGGTCTTTTTCCGCTTCAACGGCGGCGGCGGCATCGCCCCGATGCTGGGCGCCCTGCTGGTCACCGCGCCCTGGACGCTGCTGGTGATGGTGTCGATGTCGCTGATCGTGATGCCGCTCTACAAAGCCACCATCCAGAAGCGCGTGAAACTCAACGTCATTCCGTTCATGTCGGCGGTGGTGCTGCCGCTGAGCATCCTGGCCTCAATCTGGCTGGGCGGCACGCTGGCGCTCTTCGCGGGGGGGCTGGGCATGGCGGTGCGCTCGCTGCAACTGCTGATCGAGGACGGCAAGCTGGGGAGCAAGGCGGCGTGAAGCTGGGCTGGAACCGGCTTTGCTGGACACGGCTCGGCTGGACACGGCTGGTCGTCACCCGGGCGCTGTTGACTTCCAGTCTGGCTCTGAGCGGTCTGGCTTTGAGTGGTCTGGCTCTGAGCGGTCTGGCCCAGGGCGCCGCCGTGCTGGAGGGCCGCAGCCTGAACTTCGAGCTGAACGGTAAACCGGTGGGCAGTGCGCGTTTCCCGGCGGTACTGGGCGACATCAGCGGGCCGGTGGCGCAGAACGACACCACCTGGCTGGCGGTGGGACCGGCACTGTACGGTTTCACGGCGCGGGGCGTGGTCCGCACCCGGCTGGAATTTTCCAACGTCATCGGCGGTCTGGACGGCAGCGGCGGCCTGCTGCGGGTCACGGCGGGGCCGAGCGGCGCCCAGGACAGCTACACCGTCAGCCGCGACCGGATTCAGGAACGGGTCGTGTTCGTGCCCGACAAGGCGGTGACCAACTGGCTGGCCCAGGCCGCCGCGCTGGTGCCGGAGACGGCGCTCAAAGCCGCCGTAGCCCAGGACCCCACCAATCCCTTTCTGGCGCTGCGCTACGCGGCCCAGGCCAATGCGCGCGGCGACACCGTTACGGCGCTGGCCGAAACCCAGCGGGCCGCCAGCCTGGAGGTGCCGTTTCCGGCGGCGCTGAGTCTGGCCAGCCGCTTTGAGATGCTGGGCAACCCGGCAGCCGCCAATCTGCAACTCAGCCGGGCCGCCCGCGACTACGCCGAGCGCGGCTACGACCCGGCCCTGCCGGTCAGCCGCGCCGCCCTGAACGCCTACGGCGACCCGCTGGGCGAGGTCGAGATCCTGCTCTCGCGCTCCAACCTGGACCGCGCCGACGTCTGGATTCGTTATCTGCGCCAGGTCTCACCGCGCTTCGAGGGCGCGGCGGCGCTGTACCGGCGCTACGCCGAGCTGCTGGGCGCCCAGGGCCGCAGCGGCGAGGCCGAGGAGTGGCGGGCCTACGCGGCCTCGCTGGTCGGCGGCACGGTCTACAACCTGGGCGAATTTTCATTGCTGACCCTGCGCGACGCCGCCCGGCTTTGCGCCCTGGTGCTGCTCATCAGCGTCTGCGCCGCCTACCTGACGCTGAGTGCCCGCGCCTGGAGGGTGCAGGGGCAAGGCACCGCCGCGCTGGGGGGCCGCTACCTGAGCTGGCTGCGCCACCCACTCTCGCGGCTGCGGCGCAGCGTGCTGGCCTACGCCGGACTGGGCGAGAAGCTGATTGCGGTGGCGCTGCTCTCTGGGCTGCTCGTCTCGCTGTCGGCCTGGACCTGGGCGGCGCAGACGCAGGCCCGCCTTCAGGCTCCGGCGCTGGGCATCGGCACCTACGGCGGCGCCTGGTTTTACGGCGGTCTGGACGGGCTCGAACTGCGCCCAGGCGGCGGCGCGGCCCTGCTGCGTGGCCTGGCCGCCCAGCTCGACGGTGACGAGGCGGCGGCCCGCAGCTTGTACCAGGCGGGCGACGCTCCGCTGCCATGTAGCCAGAACAACCTCGGCGTGCTGGCCCAGAACCGGGGCGACAGCGTACAGGCCCGTGAGCTGTGGCGGGCTTCCCTCTCGGCGGCACCGGACCTGAGCGCCCCGGCCTACAACCTGGGCCTGCAACCCGGCGACCCCGAAGCCTCGTTTCAGCGGCTCTACCGCACCACACCCCGGCTGTGCTACCCCGATCAGCGCTCGCTGGTGCAGGCCCAGGGCGGCAGCCTGGCCGGGCAACTGCGCATGCTCGTCTTTAATCCCTGGCGCACCCTGATGGCCACCCCGACCACCTTTTCCGGCCCGGTGCAGGGCGCCTGGGCGCTGCTGCTGCTGCTGGCCTACGTCCTGTGCCTGCTGTGGCTGCTGACCCCCATACCCGAAGAAGCGCGGCGCACGGGTCGCCCGGCCCTGTTCCGGGCGCTGGCCCTGCTGCTGCCCGGCAGCGCCCTGCTCGACGGCGCCTGGGGCGTGGTGCTGCTGCTCGGCTGGGCGGCGGCCATCGGCGTGCTGCTGATAGGTCGGGGCGCCGTGCGGGTGCCGTATCTGCCCGGCCCGCTCAGCATGGGCGTGGTGCTGGCGCTGCTGGTGGTGGTCTACGCCCTCAACACCCTGGGCGTCGCCTTGCAGGAGGTCGGCCACCGCCGGGGGCGCCGCGCCGCGCTGGACGGTGGGCTCGGCGGGCGGTGAAGCCGGGGTTGGTGGGCAGATGGGCTGGACGAACGAACAGCGACATGCTACGCGCCAGATTCACCGCGCTGAAGTCTCTGACCCAAACGATGCTATTACCGTCGATGTTGTTACCGTCGGTCAGGAGGATGGGCCAACAGGCCAAGGTCAAACAGGTCAAGGTCAATCGACATCAATCATTTGTTTCCGACGACTGACGAGCTTGCACTCATCCAGCCGAACCGGCTTTGTGCTCCGGCTTACGCTTCTCGGTTACGATTCGCCCGGACCAGGCAAAAGCAGATGACCGCCCCAGACCCCCCGTGCCCGGCGGCCAGACGCTCTGGAGCCGGTCAGGGCGGCGTCACTGTTCCTGACAAAGTGACAGAATGGTGAAGAATGCTGGCAGATTACCGTCAGATTGGCTGACTATACTCACCGGATGCGCAAGCTTTCACATTCTCTTCTCATCTTTCTGGCGCTGCTGGGCACGCTGGGCACTCAGGCCAGGGCGGCCTCGGCGGCTCAGCTTCAGGCCAGCACCGACCAGGTGGCCGCGCTGCTCAACGGCGAGGCAGCCCGGCTGCGCAACCCGCCCCGGCTGATCGCGGGCCGCACCATGCTGCCGCTGCGCGAGGTGGCGGGGCTGCTGGGCCAGGTGATCCGCGAGAACGGCAGCCAGTGGCAGCTCGGACGCCTGAGCATCGACAGCGCCGCGCCGAGCGTGCGGCTGGGTGACGTAAACCAGCCGGACGGCAGCGTGGCCTACCAGGGTGACGTGCTCTACATCGGCGCCCGGCTGCTGGCCGACGGCCTGGGCGCCAACCTGAGTTTTTCCGACGACGCCCGCAACCTGAGCCTGACCGCGCTGCCCGCAGGCGGCGACCCGCTCAGCCCCCAGGCCCGCTTCAGCACCGACAAGAACGTCTACGCGCCCGGCGAGAAGGTCGTGTACACCGAGTACGCCTTCGACCCCGACGGCGCCGATATCGTCAGCCGCAAGTGGAGCGGCAGGCAGGACGTGTACTTTCAGCCGGGGCGCTACACGGTGGGTTTGCAGGTGACCAACGCCCGTGGCCTGGTCAGCACGCCGTATTCGCGCGTCCTCAACGTGGTGGGGCAGCCCATCGACACGCCGATTTCCTACGCCCTCAAGTACGCCGAACCCGGCGAGAGCTTTCCCGACGCCGGTGTCAACACGTATCCGCTGGTCAGGGCGGTGGCCGTGCCCGCCCCGGCCATGCCGCTGCTGGTCTCCAACAGCCCGGAGGCACCCAACCGCAGCGGCGTGCTGTACCAGGACAGCGTGTCGGGCAAGGCCAGGTTGCTGGCGTATCACCTGAATACCCTCAGCAAACCGGCCCGGCTGTACGTGGTGGCCCGCAACCTGGAAGCCAAAACCACCGACGTGATTACCGAGCGCTCCGGCGAAACGGCGCCGACCCGCATCGAGAGCGTGCTGGGCCAGGTCACGCTGCTCGATTACTTCGCGGGCAGCGAGAACCGCCGCGTGAGCGTGGCGCCCGGCGAGAGCGTGGCGGTCTACGCCAGCCCGACCCTGAGCCCCGGCAGCGGCGTGAACCTGCTCCAAGACATCAACACCACCGGGCGCGTCGAGCTGACCTTCGCGCTGATCGAGGACGGGCTGCCGCCGACCAGCGCGGTGCTGCGCCAGTTGCCGTACCTGGTCAGCGACGCCAGGCATGTGCGCGGCACCTTCCAGGGCGCGGTGAAGATCATCCGTGCCCAGCTCCGCAGCCTGCCCGCCCGACTGGTCATCGGCGACGGTCAGATCGACCCGGCGCTGGTGGGCATCGACGCCACCAACGGGCGGCTGGTGCGCCTGAGCGGCAATTACGGCGTGCTCTACGACATCCAGATTACCGGCGCCACGGGCGCGGCGGTGGCCCTGAGCCCACGCGGCGGGCTGTACCGGGGCGCCATGAACGTGGGTGACGGCCCGATTCAGCAGACCGTCAAACTGCCGCGCAGCGGCTCGGCGCTGACCCCCGACGCCCCGACCATGCTGTGGCGAGCCGAGACCGATCAGCTCAACATCGGCTTCGTGCCCGCCAGCGGCAGCAACCTGCCGATCAGCCTGGTGTTCTACCAGACGCGGGTGCCCGGCGCCTTCGGCGGAACCATCAAGACCTACACGCCCTGATAGCGCGGTGATAGGGTCAGCGTCGTGAAAATTCGCTGGACTTCTCGCAGCGTGCGTGTGCGCATAGACGACCTGGAAGTGGCCGCGCTGCTCCGTGGAGAACGCCTGGACGCCCGGCTGGAGTGGCCCGGCGGTGGTTGGCCCGGCGGTGGTTGGAGTATGGTGCTCGACCCCACTGCCGACGGCGTGCAGGGCGAGGGCGGCCTGCTGCGCATCGGGCTGGCGTCGGAGCTGTCCCGGCTGGCCGACCCGAACACCGAGGGCGTGCGGCTCCCCGGTCCTCCCCGCGTGGATGTGGAAAAGGATTACCGCCCGGCGCATCTGAGCTGAGGCACGATCTGGGTTCTGATTCGAGGTTCCGCCTCAAGGTTCTATTTCAAGGTTGTGGTTCTAGGTTGTGGCCGTCTGGAACGCGGGCAGCGCCTCTTTGCACGAACGGCGTCAGCTCCGGTGTCAACATGAGAGCTTACCTTTAGGCTCCCTTGTCGTTCACTCCGGCGCCGGGGTGAGCTGAGTACCCTGCTGGATGTGTGACGGTCTGACCGGGCAGCCATGTGGCCTGATGGGGCAGGGTGGGTGCAAACCGGCGTCTGAACCCTCAGACCTGGCCCAACCTCCCTGATTGGGTTTCGTTCCAAGTCCCGCCCCCCACCCTCACCGCCCCTATTTTCGCCGTCCCATTATCGCTGGGCGCCGCGATCTGGTTATCCAGACGCCCCGCCCACCCTGCCCCACCGATCCACGTTCGTCCAGGCCGGATACACCCCGACCGGCCAAAGGGGACACCGATGAACACGACGCAGATGAACAAGACACCGATGAACAAGATGAAGATGACCATGAACACAACACTGACGCGCACGGCCCTGCTGCTGACCACTGCCGCCCTGATCGGCGCCGCCGCCGCCAAACCCATCACCGTGGGCGGCAAGCTCGACCCCGAAGCGCAGATTCTGGGCCAGATTATTTATTTGACCCTGAAAAACGCCGGGCTGGACGTGGCCGACAAAACGGCGCTGGGCGATACCGGCGTCAACCGCAAGGCCATCATGGCGGGCGAGATCGACGTGTACACCGAGTACACCGGCAACGCCGTGTATCTGTTTCCGGCGGCCAAGATCGGCGCCAAGCAGGCGGGCAACCCCGGCACCATCTACGGCCTGGCCCGTCAGCTCGACAGCAAGAACGGCGTGACCTGGCTGAAGCCCGCCAAAGTCAACAACACCTGGGTCATCGCCGTGCCGCAGGCCCTGGCCAGCGCCAACAAGCTCTCCAGCGTGGCTGATCTGGCGCGCTACCTCAAGGGCGGCGGCCAGTTCAAGATCGCGGGCAGCCCCGAATACTTCAACCGCCCCGACACCATGCCCGCCTTCGAGGCCGCCTACGGCTTCAAGCTCAGCGCCGATCAGAAGCTGGTGCTGGCTGGCGGCACCCCGCCCCAGGCCCAGCAGGCCGCATCACAGGGCACCAACGGCGTCAACGCCGCGATGGCCTACGGCACCGACGGCACGCTGAGTGCCCTCAAGATGGTGGCCCTCAAAGACCCCAAGGGCGCCCAGGCGGTGTATCAGCCTGCCCCGACCATCCGCAGCGAGATTCTGAAAGCCAACCCGCAGATCGCCGACCTGCTGAACAAGGCGTTTGCCAGCCTCGATCAGCCGACGCTGCAAAAGCTCAACGGCCAGGTCGCCCTGGAAGGCCGCAGCGCCCAGGACGTGGCGACGGCCTACCTCAAGTCCAAGAACCTGATCAAGTGACCGGGGCGGCCAGGAGTGCAGCGCGTGCTTCTGGCCGCATGGGGCTGGTCTGCCGGACCTATACGGAATTTATCGCGGCGCGGTGGACCTGGTGACGAGGGCAGCGGGAGAGCGGGTCTCCCCTGCCCTTTCGGCTGGAAGGCGGCTGAGCGGTGATCTCCAGGCGGTGCTGTGGCTGGGCGCCGCGCCGATGCTGACCAGCCTGCTGCTGCCCTGGGTGCTGCTGCGCCCCAACCGCCTGGCAGCCGGTGAGTTTCTGCGGTTGCCAGGCGCTCAGGCCGCACTCGGCGCCCTGCTGGTCATGGCCGCCGCGCTGAGTGGGCGCTTTCTGCCCCGCGCCGCGCCGCTGCTGGCCAGTCTGAGTTTGCTGACGGGCCTGTGGTGGCTGGGCGCTCAGACCACCACGGCTTTGACCGGGCAGGCCACCTTTGCGCGGGCCAGTGCCAGCAGCGGGCTGTGGCTGTGGCTGCTGGGCGGCGGCATTCTGGTGTACGGCGCCGGACTGGCCGCGCGGGGTATGGGCCGCCTTCAGGTGCTGCTGGCCTGGCTGTGGCTGCCTGGGCTGGTGCTGCTGGCGCTGATCGGTCATTTCGCGGACTGGTCGGTGATCGCCGAGTACCGGGTGCAGCGCTCCCGCTTCGGGCAGGAGCTGGGGCAGCACCTGAAACTCATTCTCAGTGCGCTGGGGCTGGCCGCCGTCATCGGGGCGCCGCTGGCGGTCTGGGCGTCCAGGAATGCACGGGTATCCGGCGTGGTCCTGGGCCTGGCGGGCGGCGTCCAGACGGTGCCGAGCCTGGCGCTGCTGGGCATGCTGATCGCGCCGCTGTCGTGGCTCGCCAACCACCTTCCGGCGCTACGCTCACTGGGAGTGAGCGGCATCGGCACGGCCCCGGCCCTGAGCGCCATGACCCTGTATGCCCTGCTGCCGGTGCTGCGCAACGGGGTCGTGGCCCTGCGCGGCGTCTCGCCGGGTGCTCTGGACGCCGCACGCGGCATGGGCATGACCGACAACCAGCGCTTCTGGCGCGTGCAACTGCCGCTGGCCCTGCCGGTCTGGCTCAGCGGCTTCCGGCAGGCGGCGGTGATGCTCGTTGGCGTCGCCAGCGTGGCCCAGCTTATCGGCGCGGGCGGGCTGGGCTACTTCATCTTCAGCGGCCTCCAGAGCGGCGCCGCCGACCTGATTCTCCTCGGCGCCGTCCCTGCCGCGCTGCTGGCGATTGGCCTGGACGCCCTGCTGCGCGGCCTGGAAGCGCTGCTGGGATCGAAGCTGGGGAAGGTGTGAGGGGGATGGGGCGCGGGGTGCGGTGCGCGGTACGCGGGGAAGTAGGTCGTGGGAAGTGGGAAGTGGGAACGGCGCTCGATCTTTTCCCACTTCCCACTCCCCACTTCCCACTTCCGAAGGAACATCATGATTGAACTCCGCCACCTGGAAAAACGCTACGACGATCCCGTCACCGGGCAGCCGTTCTACGCGGTCAGGGATCTGAGCTTGAGCTTTCCCGACGGCGAGATCACCGCGCTGCTGGGGCCGTCGGGCTGCGGTAAGACGACCACGCTACGGATGATTAACCGCCTGATCGAGCCGACGGGTGGGCAGATTCTGATCGGTGAACACGATGCCCAGAGCCTGAGGCCCGAAGAGTTGCGGCGGCAGGTGGGCTACGTCATCCAGCAGATCGGGCTGTTTCCGCATCTGAGTGTCGCCCAGAACGTCGCCACCGTGCCGGAGCTGCTCGGCTGGCCTAAAAGTAAGGTCCAGGCGCGGGTGCGCGAACTCCTGGCGCTGGTGGGCCTGGAGCCGGATTTGTTTGCTGGAAAGCGCCCCAGCGAACTCTCCGGCGGGCAGCAGCAACGGGTCGGTGTGGCGCGTGCCCTGGCCGCCGATCCGCCCGTGCTGCTGATGGACGAGCCCTTCGGTGCCCTCGACCCGCTGGCCCGCGACAAGTTGCAGGAAGCCTTCCGCGACATTCAGCAGAACCTCAAAAAAACCATCGTGATGGTCACCCACGACATCGACGAGGCGCTGAAACTGGGCGATAAGGTGGCGCTGATGGGCGCCGGAGCGCTGGAGCAGTTCGGCACGCCGGATGATCTGGTCCGCCGCCCGGTCAGCGAGTTCGTGCGGCAGTTTCTGGGCGAGGACGCCCTGCTGCGCCAGCTCGCGGGGGTGCCTGCGGGCCGCCTGGCCCGCCCCGGCGACGCTCATGGCCTGCCACAGATCAGCCAGGACCTCAACGCCCGCAGCGCTCTGAGCGTCATGCTGCGCGAACGGGTCGACACCCTGGCCGTCACCGACGAGAGCGGTCAGGTCAGCGGCGTGCTGTCGTGGTCGGACCTGGAGCGTGCCTGACGGTGTTGGCGGCGACCACCCGGCCCCGCCGTCCGCTGTGGCCCGCCCTCATCTGGCCCGCGCTGCTGATGGTCTGCCTGATTCCGGGGCTGCTGACGGGAACGGTGTCGCGCCTGACCGGCACCGAGATTCCCACACTGGGCACGCCGCTGTGGTCGCTGACGTTGCAACATCTGGGCTTGGTGCTGGTCGCCGAGGTCGTGGTGCTGCTGATCGGTGTGCCGCTGGCGGTGGTCGTCACCCGCCCTGGCCGCGCCGCGTTGATGCGGCTGGCGGAAGCCATCACCGGCCTGGGCCAGACCGTGCCGACGCTGGCGATCCTGGCGCTGGCGGTGCCGGTGCTGGGCTTCGGGGCGCCGCCGACCCTGCTGGGCCTGTTTCTGTACGGCCTGGTGCCGGTGGTGTCGAACGGCATCGCGGGATTGCTGGCCGTCGATCAACCCACGCTGGACGCCGCACGTGGCATGGGCATGACCGACGCTCAGCGGCTGCGGCGCATCGAGTTGCCGCTGAGCCTACCGGTGCTGATGGCGGGCGTGCGGACCAGCGCGGTCTACAACGTCGGTACGGCGACCATCGGCGCAGCGCTGGGCACCGGCGGGCTGGGCACCCCCATTATTGAAGGGCTGTCGCAACAGAACACGGCGCTGGTCGTCATCGGGGCGCTGCTGGCCGCGCTACTGGCACTCAGCCTGGACGGGTTGCTGGGCCTGGCGGTGAGGGCGGAGGAGTGAGGCGAGCCGTGCCCCATGTCATATCCTCTGAACCATGACCTCACCAAACCCCCTCCACGGCGTCACGCTGGAGCAGATCGTGACCCGCCTGGCCGATTACTACGGCTGGGACGACCTGGGGCGGCGCATCAACATCCGCTGTTTTCAGGACCACCCCAGCGTGGGCAGCAGCCTCAAGTTTCTGAGGAAGACTCCGTGGGCGCGAACGAAAGTGGAAGAGTTGTATCTGTATATGCTGAGGAAGCATCGGTTGGAGTTTGGGGACGAGGCGTGAGCAAGTCGAAACTGACCCCTCAGGACAGCAAAACGCGGACGCCGAGCAATAATCTGGTGAATTCCAGTTGCTAGCGCACAGCGTGACCCGGAGGGGCTACGCTTTCTCTGACAAGGGAGAAACCATGTGCTACCAACGGATCACGCTGCCCCTACGGTACAAGATCGAAGCGCTCTATGAGGTGGGTCACTCCTGC
>NZ_JANYGJ010000175.1 GCF_025362455.1 Deinococcus sp.
CCTGCTGCCAGAGGTGACCGAGGCATTCATACAGTTGACCTTTATTCGTATCATGATCCGGCGACTTGCTGAGTTTGAGCGGGAGAAACAGCTTGAATCAGCAGCCTAGCGGCAGCCTTACGCTTTCCAGACAGTCTCTAATCGCAGGCTGTCGAAAGGCTGGCCGAGGGCTGATGCTGCCGCAGCCGCGCCTCGAACATCGTCTGGCGCACGGTCTGCCAGCGCAGCAGGTCGCCGAGGTGCTCGTCGATGATGGCCTCGGCCCTGGGCAGCGCCTCGCGGCGGGAGGCCAGGTTGCGGCTGACCACGCTCTGAAGGTCGTCGAAGTTGTACAGGTGGGCGCCCGGCACGCTGTTGATGTCGGGATTGAGAATGCGCGGCACGCTGATGTCGATCAGCATCATGCGCCGCTCCGGGCGCCCACTCAGCGCTGCCTGAACGCCCTGGGCGCCCAGCACGTAATGCGGCGCGGCGCTGGAGGCGATCACCACGTCGGCTTCGGGCAGGACTTCGTGCAGGTACTCGGCGGCGCAGGCGCGGCCCCCCAGCTTGTCGGCCAGTTGGCGGGCACGCCCCTCGGTCCGGTTGACCACGATGATGTCGGTGACTCCGGCTGAACGCAGGTGCGTCAGCGTCAGCTCGGCGGTCTCGCCCGCGCCCAGGATCAAGGCGGTGCGGCCCGTCAGGTCGCCTAGCACCTGCGCGGCCAGCTCCACAGCGGCGCTCGACACGCTGACCACCTTGTCGGACAGGCCGGTTTCGCTGCGGACCTTCTTGCCCGCCGCCAGGGCGCCCTGGGCGGCTTTATTGAGCAGCGCGCCCGTGTCGTGGTGGCCGGAGGCGACCTGCCAGGCCCGCTTGACCTGCCCCTGAATCTGCGTCTCGCCGATGACCAGGCTGTCTATGCCCGACGCCACGCGGTAGAGGTGCCGGGCGGCGGCCTCGCCCTCGTGGACGTAGAGGTGGCCGCTGAACCACTCGCCCCACGACTGCTCGAAGGCGGCGAGTGGGTCGCCGCTGTAGCCCGCCAGGTAGACCTCGGTGCGGTTGCAGGTGGTCAGCAGCATCACCTCGCGGGCGTGTCGGCGCAGGTGCCTGAGCACGGCTTCCTGCTCGCTCTCGCGCACGGCGGCGCGTTCACGGACCTCCAGCGGCGCGGTGGTGTGGTTCAGACCCACCACGGCCAGGTTCAGGCCGGGCAGCCCATTCGTGGGCAAATCGAGCACCGGCAGCCCGCTCACAGCCCCACCCCGGCGCGAATCTGAACGCGCAGGTGGTCCAGCGCGGCGGCGCGTTCGGACCCGGCCAACTGAAGTGCGGCGTCGCGCTGGGCGCTCCAGTCGTTCATCGGCAGCGACTCCGGCAGCGCCGCGCCCAGCTTTTCGCGCAGGGCCTGGGCCAGCATCGGCAACTCGGTGCCGGTACTGATCGCCACGCTGAGGCCGCCGCGCTCTATCAATGCCGGAAAACGCAGCGTGCCCGCCTCGGCGGCTCCGGCGTGGTTGACCAGCAGGCCGCGCAGCCGGGCCAGGCGCGTGACCTCATCGTTGAGCGCCATACTGGAAGTGCAGGCCACGACCAGCCGGGCACCGTCCAGATCGGCGGTCTCGAAGGGGCGCCGCTGAATGTCGCCCGTCAGTTCGCTCAGCGCCGCGTTCACGTCCAGCGCCACCACGCGCAGCCGCAGGCCCGCCGCGCTCAGGGTGGTGGCCCGGCGCAGCGCCACCTCGCCGCCGCCGACGATCAGCGCCGTTTCACCGGCCAGATTCAGCGCCACACTCAACGTTCCACTCGACCTGTTTGACCTCGACCTATTTGACATCGACCTGTTTGACATCGCCGCCCGCATCACGCCCTCAGTATAAGTGGCCTGGCAGGGCGCAACGTCCCCCCGACTGGGTGGTGAGAAACCGGCAGGCGGCGCGGTCCACCGGCCCTCAGCGCCGTATTTTGCGGCGGTAGCGGTGGTTGGGCGGCGGAAAGAACAGCCTCATCAGTGCCCTGAAGGGAAAAAAGCCCAGCGTCCCCACCGCCGCGCCGCCCAGAACGGCCAGCAGGATATTCCAGTTCAGCGCCATCCACAGGGCGATAAACACGAAGGTGCCCAGGCTGGACGCCAGCAGCAGCGCAAATCGCCGGGCATGGTCCACGTGGGTCATCGAGTCGAGGTTCATATCAGCAGTTGAGCACGGCTGGGCGCGGAGAATTGTAGGAGGTAGGGAGTAGGAAGTGGGCAGTGGGCAGTGGGAAAAGATCAAGCCCTACTTCCCACTGCCCACTGCCCCATCACACCGTTTTCCTGCCGCCGACATGGCACACTTCTCCAATGACGATTTCGAGTGAATCTGCGACTTCCGGCCTGATCGATGTGGCCATCATCGGGGCGGGGCCGGTGGGGCTGGCGGCGGCGATCAGTTGCAAGCGGGCGGGGCTGAGTTACGTGGTGCTCGACAAGGGCTGCGTGGTCAACGCCATTTTCGATTACCCCACCTACATGACCTTTTTTACCACCGCGCCGGAGCTGGAGATCGGTGGGCACCCGATGGTGACCGGGCACGACAAGCCCGACCGCAAGGACGCGCTGATGTATTACCGCCTGGTGGCCCAGCGCGAGGCGCTCAGCATTCGCCAGTACACCGAGGTCACGCGCGTCCACGCCGCGCCCGCCGGGTTCACGCTGGAAGTCGAGGCCAAGGACGGACAGATGGACACCGTGGAAGCCCGCCGGGTGGTGGTCGCCACCGGCTACTACGACAATCCGCACGCCCTGGGTATTCCCGGTGAGGACGCGGAGAATGTCAGCCACTACTACACCGAGGCGCATCCCTTCTGGCAGCTCGACGTGACCGTGATCGGCGCGGGCAACAGCGCCGCCGACGCCGCCCTGGATCTGTGGCGAGGCGGCGCCAATGTGACGATGGTGGTGCGGGCACCTGAGCTGAAATCCACCATCAAGTACTGGGTGCGCCCGGACCTGGAAAACCGCATCAAGGCGGGCAGCATCAAGGCCCACTTCGAGTCGCGCCTTCTCGAAATCCACCCGGAACACGTGCTGGTGGAGTGCGCGGACGGCAGCACCTTCGAGCTGCCCACCGATTTCACCTTCGCCCTGACCGGCTACCGCCCCAAGCTGAATTTCCTCGAAGACCTGAACCTGGCGACCCTGCCCGACGAGTGCCTGCGCCTGAGCAGCACGCACGAGAGCAGCGTGCCGGGCCTGTTCGTGGCCGGGTCGGCGGGCTACGCGGGCCGGACCAACCAGGTCTTCATCGAGAACGGGCGCATCCACGCCGAGGAAGCCGTAGCCGAGATTGCAAGGCAGTTGCAGGAGCGGGAAGCCGCGCTGGTGTGAGGCGTGGAGAGCGGACAGACGCTGTGCAGCCCGGTCTACTTAGCCCACAAAACCCCTCACCTGCTTCGGTAACTCGCGGCCCAGCGCCCGCAGGTACACGCTGGCCTTGGCGGCAAAAATAAACACCGACTCGCGGTAGGTGTAGAAGGTCATGCCCAGCGGGACGGCGTGCGACCCTCGCTGAACGGGCTGGTCGAGCTGCTCGTTGCTCAGGGCACAGAGCGCCGCCCACATATCGGCGTCGAGGCGAGTGAACCAGGCCGTGAACTCAGGGACGGTGCTGAGGCTACCAGGGGCGGATGCGTCGAAGGTCAGCTCCAGGGTTTCAAACAGCCGGGTATAGCTGGCCTGAATCTGGCCCTGTTCGGTCAGGAGTTGCCGGAGCGTGAGTGTCTGAGCGCCCAGGCTGAAGCTGAGGTCTTCACCTTGCAGCGCGGCCAGAATCTCGCTTCGCAGGTTGTGCGTCAACTCGAACAGCGCGGCTTTTTGTGGCGTCAGGCGGTTCATAGGTGCCTCCGGAATACGGCTTCGTTGAGCATATACGGCGCTCCCCACCGGCCACAAGCCACGCGCCGCGAGTCCCCCTATACTCCTTGCCATGTACCAACCCGTCATCGGCCTGGAAGTCCACCTGCACCTGAGAACCCGCACCAAGATCTTCAGCGCGTGCAGCACGGAGTATTTCGGCAAGGAACCCAACAGCTACATCGATCCGTTCACGCTGGGGCTGCCGGGCACGCTGCCGACCCTCAACCGTGAGGCGGTGCGGCTGGCGATCATGTTCGGCCTGGCGCTGGAGTGCGACGTGGCGGGCTTTACCCAGTTTCACCGCAAGAACTACTTCTACCCCGACGCCCCCAAAAACTTCCAGCTCTCGCAGTATGACCGGCCCATCGCCCGCAATGGTCGGCTGGAACTCGGCGGCCAGACCATCCGGATTGCCCGCGCCCACCTCGAAGACGACGCCGGAAAGCTGATGCACCCGACGTATGCGCCCTACAGCCTGCTGGATCTCAACCGCGCCGGAATGCCGCTGATCGAGATGGTCACCGAGGCCGATCTGAGCACCCCGGAGCAGGCCCGCGACTTTCTGGTCCAGATTCGGGCCATCGCCCAATCTCTCGGCGTCAGCGAGGCCAACCCCGAAGAGGGTCAGATGCGCTGCGACGTGAATGTCAGTCTACACAGGCCCGGCGAGCCCTGGGGCACCAAGGTGGAGGTCAAGAACCTCAATTCCTTTCGCAGCGTGCAACGGTCGCTCGAATACGAGATCGCCCGTCAGACACGCCTTCTGGCTGCTGGCGGCGCCGTCAGCCAGGACACCATGGGCTGGGACGACGGCGGCCAGAAGACGTTTGTCATGCGCACCAAGGAGGGCGAGGCCGACTACCGTTACTTCCCAGAGCCCGATCTGCCCCCGCTGAACATCACCCCGGAGATGATCGCGGCGGTGCGGGAAACGATGCCTGAACTGCCTGCCCAGAAACGGGAGCGCTACCTGGCCCTGGGTATCCGCGAGGCCGAGGCGCTGAGCCTGGACGCCGGGCTGAGCCGCTTTCTGGATAGAGGTCTGGAAGGCGCCCCGGTAGACGCACAGAAGCTCAGCAACTGGCTGCTGACCGAGGTCGCCGGATACCTGGCCGCCCGCGAGCAGAAGCTGGAGGCCAGCCCGCTTGAGCCCGCCCACCTGGCGAACCTGGTCCGCCTGATCGACGCCGGAACCATCAGCGGCAAGATGGCCAAGGACCTGCTGCCAGGCGTGATGGACGGCCATGACCCCGCCGTGCTGGTGCGTGAGCGCGGGCTGGCGGTGCTCAGCGACACCGGGGCGATCGAGGCCGCCATCGACGCCGCCCTGCTGGCCGACCCCGCCACGGTGCAGAAGGTGCGCGGCGGCAATGCCAAGGCCAGCAACGCCCTGTTCGGCCCGGTCATGAAGGCCCTGGGCGGCCAGGCCAGGCCCGACGTGGTGCGCGAGCTGCTGAACAAAAAACTGGGAGTGAGGAGCTGAATCTTGAGTGTCTGCGCCTGGAGTGTCTGCGCCTGGAGCGCCTGCACCTTGAGTGTCTGCGCTTTGAGTGGTTGGGGCGACGTTGTGACCGGCCCGGACCCGCTAGGGTGGGCGGACGTGCAGAGTGAACCGCAGAACGCCGATACGGAGACGGGTTGAACGCCGCCCTTGCCCGGCAGGCCACGCTGGTCGCCCTCTGGGTGCAGATCGCGGCGATGATCGCCAGTGGGGTCTACGGCGCCCTGAGCGGCAGTGGGCCGCGAGACTCGTTGTGGTGGCTGAGCATCGCTGGAACGCTGCTGGCCGTCACCAGTCTGGCCCTCTGGACGCTGCTGCTGGGCGGCTACCTGCGCGGGCTGGCGGCGCCGGAACACAGCGGACTCCTGCGGGCTTTCCGGCGGACCTTCCCGTGGCTGATCGCGCTCAACGCCGCCCTGCTGCTGGTCATTTCCGCAGCGGTGATGACCGCCTCGCTCAGCGGCCTGGCCGATGAGGTCAATCCGCTGGCCGCGCTGCTGTATTTTCTGGCTTCGGGTACGGGTCTGGTCACCAACCTGGCCATCTTCGCCGTCACCAGCCTGCTGTTTACCCAGCCGGACAACCCGCTGGGCCGGGCCAGATTGCTGACCTGGCTCAATGTCTCCGCCGCCGCGAGCGTCGCCTTTACCATCATGAGCGTGTGGCCTCCGGCGGGGCTGCTGAGCGTCCATACCCTGGCCGATCAGCTTATCAGCGGCGTTCAGGGCCTGCTGGACGTGGCCGTGACCCTGCTGCTGATGCAGGCGGTGCGGCTGCTGCCAGCCGGGTGGGAGTAGCCGGGCGAGAATAGCCGGGCGGGAGTAAGAGAGTGGCGGGCAGTGGGAACAGCGAGGGGCCAGGCGGGACACCACACCGAGCTGACAAAAGGCTGACACGGCAGTGACGTTCGCCTGACACAAAGCCAGCAGAGTGTGAGGCATGAAGAAGATTCTTTCCCTGGGCCTAAGCCTTGTTGCCGCTACTGTTGCCGCCACCACCGCCGCCGCCAGCGCCGCCACCGTCACGGGTGCGGGCGCCAGCTTTCCCTACCCGCTGTATTCCAAGATGTTCGCCGAGTACAAGAAGGCCAGCGGCACCGACGTCAACTACCAGTCGGTCGGCTCCGGCGCCGGGCAGCAGCAGATCATCGCCCGGACCGTCGATTTCGGCGCCAGCGACAACCCCATGAGCGACGAGGCCATGAAGCCCGCGCCCGGCAAGCTGCTGCACGTTCCGATGGCGATTGGCGCGGTGGTCCCGGCCTACAAGTTGCCGGGTGATCCCAAGCTGGTCTTCAGCGGCAAGCTGCTGGCCGACATCTACCTGGGCAAAGTCAAGCTGTGGAGCGACCCGGCCATCAAGGCCCTGAACCCCGGCGTGACCCTGCCCGGCCTGCCGATCACGGTGGCCCGCCGCTCGGACGGTTCCGGCACCACCGCCGTGTTCACCGATTACCTTAGCAAAGTCAGCAGCGAATGGAAGACCAAGGTCGGCGCGGCCAACAGCGTCCAGTGGCCCGTCGGCGTGGGCGGTAAGGGCAACGACGGCGTGGCGGGCATCGTCAAGAGCACGCCCGGCGCCATCGGTTACGTCGAGTTGGTCTACGCCAAGCAAAATGCCCTGTCGTTCGGCGCCGTCCAGAACCGCGCGGGCAAGGCCATCGTGGCCGACAACGGCCCGGCAGCCGCCGCCGCGCTCGGCGTGGTCATTCCGGCAGATACCCGCGTCAGCCTGACCAACAGCGCCAACGCCGACGCCTACCCGATTGCCAGCTTCACCTACGTCATCTTCTATCAGGACCAGAAGTACGGCAGCCGCACCCAGGAGCAGGCCAAGGACCTCAAGGCCCTGCTGACCTGGATGACCACCAGCGGCCAGGCGTACAACGAGCCGCTCGATTACGCCAAGCTGCCCGCCAACGTCGCCGCCAAGGCCAAGAGCATCATCGGCACCATGAACTACGGTGGCGCCAAGTTTTAGAGCAGTACTCCGAATTACGCCACGGGGAAAACAGCCTCCCCGCGCCTCCATTCTGCGTTCTGCTCAGTCAAAACTACTCGCTCCGCTCGGTCATAAAAAGACCCTTTTTATGACATTTGCTCTAATCTGAAGGTCTGAACCTCTCCACTCCACGCGGGGCGCTCCAGTATGGGCGTCCCGATTTCGCATATCGGGGTGGCCTGACCGGCGGCTGACACTCGGCGGTTGAAATAGACCCATGCGCTTTCGCCAGCCCTTCGCCGTACCAACAACGCAAGGCCGACATGAATGAAACCGTTTTGCGCCGGATAAACCGCCCACGCCTCAGCTCGAAGGGAGACGGCGTGTTCCGGCGCGTCGTCGTCGGGCTCTCGATGGTCATCGCCCTGACCTTCGTGCTCAGCATCGTGCTGCTGGGCGTGCAGTCGTGGCCCGCTATCCGGCAGTTCGGGCTGGGCTTTCTGAGCACCAACGTCTGGAATCCGCCCAAGAACGAGTTCGGTGCCCTGAGCCTGATGATCGGCACGCTGTTGACCAGTTTGCTGGCATTGATCATCAGTGTGCCGCTGGCCATCGCCTCGGCGCTGTTCGTCGCCGAGTACGCGCCGAAGTGGCTGGCCAACCCGGTCGGCTACCTGGTGGAACTGCTGGCCGCCGTGCCCAGCGTGGTCTACGGGCTGTGGGCCCTGTTCGCGCTCAAGCCACTGTTTCAGCAATTCCAGACCTGGCTCTTTCTCAGCAATCCGGGTCTGGCAGCTCAATGCACCGATCTGTTCAACGCGGGCAAAACGTCGTTACCGTGTTTCTTCATGCCTCAAGTTCTTGTGGGACAGGGCTTCCTGCTGGCCGTCACCATCCTGGCGATCATGATTTTGCCGTTCACCGCGTCGGTGGCCCGCGACGTGATCCGGCTGGTGCCCGCCGATCAGCGCGAAGCCATGTACGCGCTGGGCGCGACCAAGTGGGAAGTCATCAGCCTGGCGATCTTGCCCTACGCCCGCGCGGGCATCCTCGGCGGCGTGATCCTGGCGCTGGGCCGGGCGCTGGGCGAAACGCTGGCGGTGGCGATGGTCATCGGCAACACGCCCGAACTGCTCAAGAACATCTGGGCGCCGACCGCCACCATGGCCTCGATGATCGCCAACGAGTTCGGCGACGCCCGCGAGGGGCTGCACCGCGCCAGCGTGGTGGGACTGGGCCTGACGCTGTTTTTCGTCAGCGTGGTCGTGAATCTGGTGGCCCGCACCCTGATCGTGCGGATGACGCCGAAGGGGCTGTGAGATGGCCGTCTCACAGATGAAACCACCTCAGCCTGCCTCGCTGGGCCGCGCTGGTCTCAGCGGCAGCCGCAAGACCAAGAACGCCGTCATGGGCTATCTGATCGGCCTGGGTACCATCGTCGTGGTCGCGCCGCTGATCCTGATTTTCGGGTTTCTGCTGATTAAGGGCGTCGGTGCGCTGGACGCCAATTTCTTTCTGCACACGCCCGCCCCGGAAGGCGAGAAGGGCGGCGGCCTGGCCAACGCCATCACCGGCTCGCTGCTGATCCTGAGCATGGCTGCCGCGCTGGGCATCCTGGTGGGCGTGGCGGGCGGCGTCTTCCTGGCCGAGTATCCGCGCCACCGCCTGATGCCGATCACCCGCATGCTCAGCGACGTGCTCAGCGGCATTCCCGCCATCGTGATGGGCCTGGTGGTCTACGCGCTGGTGGTCCGTCCGATGGGCCATTTCAGTGCGCTGGCGGGCGGCATCGCTCTGGGACTCTTGATGGTGCCCATCGTGGTCCGCACCACCGAGGAGGTGCTGAAACTGGTGCCGCTCAGCGTGCGGGAGGCGGGGCTGGCGCTGGGGCTGCCGCAGTGGAAAGTCATTCTGAGCATCGTGCTTCCGGCGGCGGGCAGCGGCATCATCACCGGCGTGCTGCTGGCCTTATCCCGCGTGGCGGGCGAGGCGGCGCCGCTGCTGTTCACGGCCTTCGGCAGCAATCTGGTGAATTTCAATCCGCTAAACCCCACCAGTGCCCTGCCGCTGGAGATCTTCAAGGGGGCCACCAGCGCCTACGACGAAAACCAGCGGCTGGCCCAGGCCGGAGCGCTGCTGCTGATTACCTTGATTTTCATTACCTCGATGCTGGCGCGTTTCGCCAACCGGCCCAGACGGTAATGATGCAGACGCTAATGCAGACGCTTAAAGGAACCCCATGACCCAGCTTCTCACCGCCAGCAAAGTCGATATTTTCTACGGCAGCAAACAGGCTGTCCGGCAAGTTGACCTCAACGTCGAAAAGGGCACCGTCAACGCGCTGATCGGGCCGTCGGGCTGCGGCAAGACCACCTTTCTGCGGGCCATCAACCGGATGCACGACCTGACGCCGGGCGCCCGCGTGGCCGGAACCATCCTGCTCGACGGTCAGGACATCTACGCCCCCGGCGTGGACCCGGTGGAGGTGCGGCGCCGGGTCGGGATGGTGTTTCAAAAACCCAACCCCTTTCCGACCATGAGCGTCTTCGACAACGTGGTCAGCGGCCTCAAGCTGGCTGGCATGCGCGACCAGAAAGCGCTCCTAGAGGTCGCCGAGCGCTCCCTGCGCGGCGCGGCGCTGTGGGAAGAGGTCAAGGACCGCCTCAAGTCCCCGGCCACCGGCCTGTCGGGTGGGCAGCAGCAGCGGCTGTGCATCGCCCGCGCCCTGGCCGTCGAGCCGGAAATCCTGCTGATGGACGAGCCGACCTCGGCGCTCGACCCGGCCAGCACCGCCAAGATCGAAGACCTGATGACCGAGCTGAAAAAGGTCACGACCATCATCATCGTGACCCACAACATGCACCAGGCCGCCCGCGTGTCGGGCACCACCAGTTTTTTCCTCAACGGCGATCTGGTCGAGCACGGCGTCACCGATCAGATCTTCACTTCGCCGCGTGACCCGCGCACCGAGGCGTACGTGACGGGCCGCTTCGGGTGAGTCCTAATAAAGTGAGTCCTAATAAAGTACAGTCGAGACGTTGATGAAATCGCCTTTTCTACATGACATACCCCTTACGTCCATGATTCAGACTGGCTCCCATGACCTCCAGCATCCCTAACCAGACACGGGCGCATCTGAGCGCTCGTTTTCTGCGGATGCTCAGCATTACGCTCGAACAGATGTCGCTGCTTCAGGGCGCGGCGGGGCGGGGCGCCTTCGCCGGGCTGGCCGAGCGCACCGCCGCGCTGGAGCGCGAAACCGACGTGCTGGAGCACGAACTCGAAGACCTCTGCCTGAGTGCTCTGGCCGAGGCGCCGGGTGAGCACGACCTGCACTTCTACGTGATGGTGTTTCGCAGCCTGGCCGATCTGGAGCGGGTCGGTGATTATGGGCGCCAGGTGGGCCGCGACCTGGAGGCGCTGGAGCCGTTTGCCCAGAGCGCGGCCCTCCAAGACGTGTTGCCGATTGCCCGGCTGCTCGGCAGCATGTTAGAGCGCCTGGCCTACGCCTTCGCCGAGCGCGACCTCAGCGGTGTACGCGACGTGATGAAGCTCGACTCCGAGCAGGTGGACGCCCTGTACGAGCAGCTTCAGCGGGCTTCATTGACCCGCATTCTGGAAAACCCGCATGACGTCAGCGCCGCCCTGACCGCCACCCGCATGGCCCGCAGCCTGGAGCGGCTGGGCGACCATGTGGTGAACGTGGCCGAGCGGCTGGAAGCCAACATGTTGCAGGCGGGAGACTAAAAGTTAGCTTTTGTGCTAATATATCCGAGCGTCTGGCGGCTTTGATCTGACCACAGATGAGGTGTTGGACTGGGAGCTGACGGCCATCTGGCAGGCGGTGGACCAGGATACTCTGCTGTTCAGTCGGCACGCTCGCCAGGAACTGAGTCTGGATGCCCTGACGTTCGAAGACGCGACGGACGTCATCTGCTTTCCCGACGAGATCAGTAAAGACCTACCGGGCGGCACCCGCGCACCAGGACTCAATTTTGACCGTCACTTCGCTCGCGTGCGATTTCGAGTCAAAGTCGGCTGGAACGGCAGCTATTACATCGTTGTGACCGCAATGTCGAATTGAGAGGAGAAAAGATGTTGACCCCAACGACTTATCAAGAGATTCAACGCGGCGTTCAAATCACCGTTAGAGAAGTGCCGACAACTTTCAACGACTCGGACGAGGAACTGGGCTTCAGCCTGGGTGTCATGCGAAATCTGGACGCACTGATCGCTCAGGCGCTGGCTGACGCCGTTCCAGACACGACTACCCTCGAACTGGAGTATGCCGAGATCGTCCCTGCGCCCGATCCGGTCAGCCTGGAGCTGCGGCGGGCGCTGAGGCTGCGGCGGGTTAGCGGTGCTCAGGTCGCCCAGAGACTCGGTGTAACTCCGCCGGTGGTGTCGCGCTGGCTCAGCCCCGATTACCACGCGCACGGCATGGACTCGTTGCGCCGCATCGCCGAGGTGCTGGAGATGGACGTGGAAGTCAAGCTGGTGCCCAGGCGCCCGGTGTGACAACAGCAAAGCGGGCGGCCTGGTAAGGGTCGCCCGCTTTCACTAAATTTGCTTACGCCGAGGCCGGAGCCTCAGCCGCGCCACGCTTGCGCCGGACGGTCTTCTTTACCGGCTCGCTGCTTTCTCCGCCCGCGCCGCCTGCCGAACCGATCCCGCGTTCAAGCGCCGCCAGGCCACCGACGATAGACACGTCGAGCACCTGATCCAGATTCTCCGCCGGGTGAAACTCCATGCTGGAGCGCAGGTGCAGCGGAATGTCGCGCAGGTCCGGCTCGTTGCTCTTGGGCATGATGATGTGCTTGATGCCCGCCCGGCGTGCGCCCAGCACCTTCTCCCTGAGCCCGCCGATGGGCAGGTAGCGGCCCGTCAGGGTGATCTCGCCGGTCATGGCCACGTCGTGCCGGGCCGGAATGCCCGATAGCGCACTGATTAAGCTGGTGGCAATCGCCCCGCCCGCGCTGGGGCCTTCCTTGGGAATGGCGCCCGCCGGAAAGTGGACGTGAATCTCGCTGTTGTCGATCTTGTCCTTGTCGATGTGGAAGCGCTCGGCGTTGGTCTTGATGTAGGTCAGGGCCGCTCTGGCCGACTCCTTCATCACGTCGCCGATCTGTCCGGTCAGCAGCAGGCCCTTGCCGGGGCTCACCGAGGTCTCCACGAACAGGATGTCGCCGCCCACCGGGGTGTAGAACATGCCGGTGGCCAGGCCCACGGTGTCTTCACGCGCTTCGGTTTCAGGCGTGTAGCGGCTCTGGCCCAGGTAGCGGTCGAGCTCCTTGTCGGTCACCTTGACGCGCTTGGGGCCGCCGCCAGCCAGCCTGCGGGCGACCTTGCGGGCGACTGTGCCGATCTCGCGCTCCAGGTTGCGCACGCCCGCCTCGCGGGTGTAGTTGGAAATCAGGCGCTCCAGGGCCGCGTCGGTAATCTGGATCTGGTTGCCCTTGAGCCCGTTCTGGTCGAGCTGGCGGGGCAGCAGGTAGCGCTTGGCGATTTCGAGCTTCTCGGATTCGATGTAGCTCGAAAAATCGATGACCTCCATGCGGTCATAGAGCGCCGCCGGAATCTGGTCGGGGTAGTTGGCGGTGGCGATGAACATCACTTCGGACAGGTCGAACGGCACGCCCAGGTAGTGGTCGGTGAAGTTGAAGTTCTGGGCCGGGTCCAGCACTTCCAGCAGCGCCGAGCTGGGGTCGCCCTGGTGGCTGGTGCCGAGCTTGTCCACCTCGTCGAGCAGCACCACCGGGTTCTTGGTGCCCGCCGTGCGCAGGCCCTGAATCAGCCGACCCGGCATGGCGCCGATGTAGGTGCGGCGGTGGCCCCGGATGTCGGACTCGTCGCGGGCGCCGCCCAGCGCGATGCGAACATACTTGCGGCCCAGCGCCTTGGCGATGCTCTGGGCGATGGAGGTCTTGCCCACGCCTGGAGGGCCGGTGAAGACCAGAATCGGGCCTTTGTTGACCTCGCCCGCGTCGATCTCGCCGCGCTCGGCCCGCGCCTTGCGGAGCTGACGCACGGCCAGGTACTCCAGCACCCGGTCCTTGACTTTTTCCAGGCCGAAGTGGTCGTCGTCCAAGATGCGGGCGGCCTCGTTGACGTCGAGCTGATCGTCGCTGCGCACGTTCCAGGGCAGCTCGGTCACCCAGGTCAGGTAGGTGCGGATGACGGTGGCCTCGGCGGCGTCGGGGTGCATCCGCGACAGGCGGTTCAGCTCGCGGTCAATTTCCTTTTTCACGTCGGGCAGCAGGCCCAGCGCCTCGATCTTGACGCGCAGCTCCTCGGTCTCGTCGGTCTCGCCGTCCTCGCCGCCGTGGAGTTCCTTCTGGATGACCTTCATCTGCTCGCGCAGGTAGTATTCGCGCTGGTTGCGGTCGATCTCCTCTTTAACCTGGGCGCGGATCTTTTGCTGCACGGCCATGACTTCCTGCTCGGCGTCGAGGAGCGTCAGCACCTTCTTGAGCCGCCCGGTCAGGGTCGCCTCCTCCAGCACGGTCTGCTTGTCTTCCAGGCGGAAATCCATGTGGAAGGCGATGAAGTCGGCCAGCTCGCTGGGGTCTTCCTTGCCCTGAATGGCCTGCACGGCGTCGGGCGTCAGACCCTTGCCGCCCTGGATGACCGATTCGAACTTGTCGTTGAGTTCGCGCACCAGCGCCTGTAACTCCACCGACTTCCCGGCCTTGACGCTCATGACCTGCACGTCGGCCCGCAAAAACTCGGTCTTGGTGTAGCGGGCCACCCGCACGCGGGCCAGGGCGGTCACCAGCATCTGCACCGTGCCGTCGGGGTTCTTGCGCACGCGCAGCACGTTGCAGGCGGTGCCCACGTCGTACAGGTCGCTGCCCTCCGGGTCGTCGATGTCCTTGTCGCGCTGCGAGACGATCAGGATGACCTTCTCCTCGGCCATGGCGGCGTCGATGGCCGAGATGCTGAGCGCCCGGCTGGCGTCGATGTGCTGCACCATGGTCGGGTAAATGACGCTGCCGCGAACCGGGCAGACGGGAATGTTGAAGGGAATGGTCGGGGTGGGAACGTTGTCGGTCGGCATGAACGGCTCCTTTCGCCTGTGCAGGGAAACGCTATCTTCGGGCGGTACTCGAACGTCTACCGGGAAAGATAACGCAGATAACTTGAGTCAGATAGTATCAAGTAACCACCATGATTACAAGTCAGGAGCGTTGCGCAGAAGCTGGGCAGAAGCGGTGCCGGGCATAGCAGAATAACGCCCGCTGGGAGGGGCTGGGTGACCGCTTCCCAAGTGCCTACTGTACTCCTGTTCGGCTGACACAACCCTCACGGCGACCTGACGAGGCGTTTAATGTTGAGCGGGCAGGGCCGGGGGCCAGGTGCCGCGCTGACCGGTGGACCGACTGGATATACGGTGCTGGAGTCGGTGCTGGATGTGGGCGTGTCGTTTGAGGTCCAGAGCAGATGTCATAAAAAGACCCTTTTTATGACCGAGCGGAGCGAGTAGTTTTAACTGAGCAGGACGCAGAATGGAGGCGCGGGGAGGCTGTTTTCCCCGTGGCGTAATTCGGAGTACTG
>NZ_JANYGJ010000177.1 GCF_025362455.1 Deinococcus sp.
GGAGTGTGGTGTCCCTCGCTCTGAAAACCAGTATTACACAGTTGTTATACAATTGTCAAGTGGCCAGCCAGGGTACTCGATAAACCCGCACTGGCACGCATCTCCATCCCATTGCTTGACAATTGCATAACAGTTGTGCTAACCTACCAACAGAGAGAAGCGGACCCCAGTCGCCAAACCGAGTCCGCCTCTCCCAATCCCCCACCCGTACAGGAGATCACCATGCAGCCTACCAAAACCAGCACCGAACGTCAGATCATCACCGACTTCAATACCTACCACGAGTCTTTCACGGCCAACCCCGACAATCTGCCCTACCGGGAATCGCTCGAAGCTCTTACCCCGGAGCAGCGCGGCGTGGTGGCAGTCCTCAACCTGCACGGCCAGGTTCTCAACGGCGGGTTCTCGCAGTGGTTCTCGAACGGATACCACCAGGACGATATGCGTTTCCTGCTCGCAGTCGTCGAGGGCCTTCCGGGCGAGGAGATGATGCCGGTGGTAAGGCACCTGATTCATCAGGCAGACAGAGTTATCGTCAGCAACGACGACTACGACCCAGCCGGGCGCAGCATCTCCGATGAGGGCTATGAGCTGTTGAACGAACTGGACAGCGCCTACTACGCGGTGTCTGACCAGTTCGAAGTGTTTTTTGCCCTACACCTGACCCCAGCCAAATAAACCCGCACTGGCACGCATCTCCATCCCATTGCTTGACAATTGCATAACAGTTGTGCTAGAGTAACCAACAGAGAGAAGCGGACCCCAGTCGCCAAACCGAGTCCGCCTCTCCCAATCCCCCACCCGTACAGGAGAGAGACATGCAGCCTACCAAACCCTCCGCCGCCGCTCGCAACATGCTCCGCTCCATGCTCGCCTCCGAGCTGGACCAGCTCGCCGTCCTCTACCGTTCCAACCCCATATCCGGCTGGTATCGCACCACCAACGAGAGGACCGGCAGGGACCGCATCATCGACAGAGCCGACGCACTGTACCTGCTGGTCGCACATGGCAAGGCGGCGGCGTGAACATCTATCATGACCGCGCCGTCTGCCACGTTTGCTATGCTGGACCCATGCCGGTCCTTATGCGCTGACCCCGGCGGGCCTGCGAGCCGATCAGGCGCAACCCTCGCCCCCTGCCCGCCCTGGAGGCCCGCTTGCCCACATACACGCCACCGCACCTCCGGCTGATCGCCGCCACCGGCCCGGCTGCTCAGCGTCAGTATTGGAGGCATGTCGCCAACCGTCTAGCTCTTTCGGTGCTTGCCGACTCACGCGAACTGCCTCTCCGGGCGCCGGGTGCTGCCGACTCTACTCAGCCGCCTCACGAGGCCCCCCGCGTTCAGGTCGGCACTGATGTATTTCTGGTGCGCGTCGAGCCGGTGATGTACAGCGTCGCCTCTGCCCGCCCGATCACCACCGCTCCGCTCCGGTTGCGCCTACATGTTCTGCCGGACGCCCTGATGGACCGGCTGCAACTCCAGGCGCTGCGGGCCTGGCCACCACAGACGACCACCGAGCCGCTGTTTCGCTACCACTGCGCCCGGCAGCGCCTGGTGACGCGCGACGGCCTGAGCGGCGACATGGTGGCCCTGTTCGAGCGACTGCTGGCCCCGCACGCCGGGGAGATGCTGCGGGCGTTTGGGGGCGATTGAGATTTTTGCCCGAACCAAAGCCGCCACACACAAAACCCGATCAAGATTCTTGTCGGGTTTTTTGCGTGCTGGATGGATTTGGGAACTGTTTTGCGTGTCAGCCGACGCCGCGCCCCAGAAACGAACACCGTCATGACCCCACGCCTGAAGGCGGGGGCTTGTGTCTGGACTCCATCGTGAGAACAACAAAAATCGCCCACCCCTTGCAAAACCCAGATTGAACAGTCATATTGTGTATACACAACTACTGTCCCGACCCCACGCCGCCCCCACGGGCGGCATTTTTTTTTTGGACTCCCGGTGGCAGCGGCACGGCGCAACCCTCTTCCCAGACCGGCGCCCTATCCGCTGGCCGCGTTCGATTCGCGGCAATCCATCCAAACAGGCGGTGCCCATGCCCACAGTAGCTAAGGCCCGCCGCGAACGCCGAACGCTGCTCAAGGTGGCCCAGTGCAGCGCCGCCTACCTGGCGCCCGCCCGTTGGATCACCGACGATACGCCGCACTACCTGGCCGACCTGGGCCTGCACCGTGAGCCCTGGATCGTGTACCACGCGCACCGGGACTTGCCGAGGGTGATCAGGGTGGGAAGGGGAGAGTATGGACTGGGATGAAATCAGAGACGCGTTCATCCGCGACCCTGCTCAGCCGAAACTGAATGACTGGAGACCTCTTGAAAATTCTGAATCAGAAGACTGAGCAGGTCCCGCCTGAGCGGCTGCTCCCACATCCCAGGAACCCGAACGTAACGTGATAAAATAACAGCATCAAGCTCAGGCGGTGCGTCAACACCCCTGAGCGTGAGTCCAGACTTAGGAGGTCTGAACTATGCAAGAGCGTAGCACTGCCAAGCGGTGTCCCAAATGCCGTATCACTTTCGAGAACCCAGCCGCCGGTTTTCACAAGAACGCAGCACAGCGAGATGGTTGGTCGCCATATTGCAAGACGTGCAAGCGGGCAACCAATAAGCCCCCGACGCCTGAGCAGGTGGAAGCGGGTCAGGCGAGGTCGCGCGAGCGTATGCGCCGACTCCGGGCAGAGCAGCCCGAAAGCGTGAAGGCAGCCAAAGCTCGGTACTATTCGCGGCACAATGACCGGCTTAAAGCCCGGCAGCGCGCCTACCACGCCGCCCATCCTGAAGTGGGCGTTGCCTATATTCGGAATATCAAGGTCGCCGATCCTGAGAAGTTGCGGGTTTACTGGCGTCGGAAGCGGGCTCGGAAGCTGAACGTTTCAGGGGCGCACACCGCTGAGGATGTCTACCGCATCTACGCCGAGCAACAGGGCCGCTGCTTCTGGTGTAAGGAAGAAGTCGGCAGCATCTACCACGTTGACCACCACATGCCCCTTTCGCGCGGCGGTACCGACGATGCGACTAATCTTGTCATCGCTTGCCCCAGTTGCAACCTTCGGCGAGGCAACCATCTGCCGGGCGAATGGGCGCCAGAACCGAAAACCCCAGCCCGGTAGCTCACTGAGAACCTGCCCCGCACAGACGCGGGGGCTCTCCATGCTGGAATGGCAGCGCCAGCTTAAAGAAAGACTCCGCCCCAGAACGGGAGGTTGCGATGAAGAACTGAACCCTCCTCCGCCACCGACCTGACCCACTGGACAACTGAATAGACGGACGCGGCACAAGTGTGGCCCGCGCCCAACCCCACCGCCCAGGCCCGACCTGCGCGGCTTCTTACTGCCGACCCCGGCACCAGCCTCCTGCGGCCACCCTCGCAGGCGCAGAACGCCATGAGCTGGCGTGACAGACCGCAGAGACGGTCGCTCCCACCTGCGAGTCGGCAGGGAGTGCGGCCCTGAGTCGTTGGCACGCACGACGCTGTAATCGCCCTGTTTCAGCAGGGTAGACCCTAAACCCGCAGCAGCCGGGGCAAGGGCGACGGTGAGGGCGTGAGCTGCGAATGGGAATCCTGGTGGAGGGCCAAGGCGCGAGCGGTGGAATGCATAGCGCGCCGGGTGCCTGGCCGCGTTCGAATCGCGGCGTTCTCTCCAACATCTACCCCTGACTGGCCCGCATATCTCCTGGCGTGCCCTCACAACTCACGTCCACCCAGGCGGTGCCCATGTCGAAATCAAGGTCTAAGGCCCGCCGAGATCGCCGTCGGCTGCTCGAGCACGCCTATGAGCGCCAGGCACAACCGCAGTTCACGCCCCCGACCCACTGGATCGATGACAGGACGCCCCATTACCTCTACGACCTGGGACTGACCTGTCCGCCGCTGCACTCACTCCTGCCAGAGCGAGTTCTGGCTTTGCCAGACGTCATTCGGACCCGGTCAGAATCTCTTCGTACCCCAGCGTAGCAAAGGAGGTGTAGCGTGGCTGATACCAAACCCATAACAAAGGCGAACGGCGGCAGTCGCGCGAAGCGCGGAACGAATCCCCGTGGACGGCCCCCGACCTACGACTGGAGCGCCCTGCGCCGCGAGTTTATCCGGGGCGAAGACGACGTGACCTTCGAGGCCCTGAGCCACAAAACTGACGCGCCCGCTTACGGCACGATCAAAAACCGCGCAGGACGCGAGGACTGGACCGGGCTGCGCCAGGATTTCCGTGTTCAGGTTGTAGCCAGGACGCGGGAGATCGATCTCGACCTGAAAACTGAGGTTCGGAGCCGTCACGCCAAGGTCGGCAAGGCGCTGATCACCCTGGGCGTGCGGGGGCTGGCGCATCAGCAACCGGAGACGCTGGAGCCGGTGGATGTGGTCCGACTGCTGAAGGTCGGCACCGACATCGAGCGCAAGGCTTTGGGCATGGAAGAGGTTAACGTGCGGCTTGGGCGTATCAGGAACCCGGATGACCTCGACAGGATGAGCGAGGCGGAACTCTGGCAGATCGCCGGGATGCTGCCGCCAGAGGACGACGACGATGACGTCTAAGTTTCCGAGCTGGGTCAATCGCCAGGTCGTCATGCAGGCCATCGCCCGCAAGCGGCTGCGTCAGCAGGGCAAGCTGAGCGGTCCCAAGGGGACGCAGGGCGAGCAGGAGCGCTGGAACAAGTACCAGCATGATCTGATCGGCTTCTGTGAGCGGGTGCTCGGCATGACGCCCTGGCGCGGCGTGAACGGCTTTCCAGGGCAGCTCGAAGTCCTCGAAGCGATTCAGGACAGCGTGACCCGGCAACTGGCCGGGGAGGAGGACGTGCCGTACATTTTCGTCGTCGAAGCGGGCCACGGGCTGGGGAAATGCGTGGTAGAATATGACATGATAACGCTGTCCAGCGGCGCAAAAATCCCCGCTTTTGAACTAGTGGGTAAACGGTTCAAGCTACTCACTTTGGTTGACGGTAAGCCGAGTGAAGTAGATGCCTTTGCAGAATGGAACGCGGTGGAAGCTGTCTACGAGATTGTTACCAAAACTGGTAAGCGTCTTACCCGGAATGGCGAGCACCCGCTCTGGGCGGGCAGCGCCACGTTCCAAGCTGGCAAACGCCCGCGCATAGAGAACCCTGGATTTCGGCCCACCGCTCAGCTCGCCGTGGGCGACCTTCTGGCTGTCGCTGAGGAGTTGCCAGCGTTTGGCCGTAGTGACATGCCTGACAATCACATCAAGCTCCTGGCCTATCTGATTGGAGATGGTGGCTACACGGGGGAAGGCGTCGTGTTTTCGCAGCAAGCGGGGGCGCAACTGGAGGAATTCAGGGCATGTGCAGCAGCAATCGGATGCACCATCACCCAGCGCAGCACCTACGATCACCGGATCACCGGACCGCAAGGGGCAGCGACCACCAGGGGGAACAACCCAATCATCAACTTATTACGACGACATGGGTTGATGGGAAAACATTCCCGCGACAAGCGCATTCCCGCTTCGGTTTATCTGTTTTCGCGCACTCAGCTCTGTCTTTTTCTGTCCCGACTTTTCGCCACGGACGGCTGGGCTAGCGTCGGCACGGCCAACCCCGGCAAGAATGGGAAGCGGCAGCCAGGGCGTGAAATCGGCTTTTGCTCAGCATCACAGGAACTTGTCGAAGACGTTGCGTATTTGCTGCAAAAACTGGGCATCCACGCTTACGTCGCGAAGAAGCCAAAAGTTAATGCTTGGGTTCTAGGTATATGGAATGCCGGGGAGCAATTAAAGTTTGCGGAGCAAGTAGGTATTTACGGTAAAGAGGAAGCACTTGGCCGCGTCGTCTCACTTGCTCAACCATTGGCCGAACACCGGGCTACTACCGGGGCAAGACGTAAAGATCGGCTGCCGTGGAACCAGAAGAATGCCCATCCTGGAACTCGCTGGGAGCGAATTGTCTCGATTCGCGAGCTGCCCGAAGAGAGGACGGTTGCCATCTCTGTACCCGAACACCACACGTTCCTGACGCAGTTTTACGAACACAACACCTACGGACTTGAGGCGACGACGATGGCCTGGTTTTACCGCTGCTTCGCGCCCTCAGTCGTTCAGAGCACCGCTAACAGCGTGCAACAGGTCCGTGACGCCCTCTGGAAGGACGTCCGGACCCACGTTCAGAACGCCCGGAGCCGGCGGCGCGACGTGATGCCCGGCCTGCTGCCGCGCGACATGCGTGCCGAGCAGGCGGCCAATCACTTTGCGATGGGCTTTACCACCAGCGACGCGGGGGGCAGCGGCACCGAACGCGCCCAGGGCCAGCACAACGACTTTCATTGCTGGGTCTTCGACGAGGGCGAGGGCGTGCCCGCGTTCATGTACGATGCGGTCAAACGCCAGCTCACCGGCAACACCGTCCGGCTGTGGCTGATGGTGGCCAACCCCAAGACGGCCAGCAGCACCTTCCAGGAGATGAAGCTTAACCCGCTGGCTGCGGTGTTCAGGCTCAGCCTCCTCGGCTTCCCGAACGTCTGGGAAGGCACGAGCGAGGTGCCCGGCGGCACCAAGCGCAGCGTCTTTAACGAATGGATCGAGGACCAGCGTTCCTTCGGCTGCGAGGTGGCGGCGGAACACGACGAGGCCCGCCACACTTTCCAGCTCCCCTGGGACGTGCCTAAAAGCGGCGGCGGTCATCATCCGGCTGGCACGATCTTCGCCCCCAAACGGGGGTTTCTCTACGGCGCACTGGGCATCCCGCCCAGCGGTGGCGGCGGCGACACCTTCATCAGCGCGGGCCGCTTTGACGCCTGCCTGATTCGGGCTGTGGAAATGGACACGGTGCGCCGGGTGCAGCTCGGCATCGACTGCGCCCGCTTCGGCGACGACGCGGGGACGCTCTACAGCCTGTTCGGGCGGGTGCTGCGCTTCGAGGACGCGATCCAGGGCGCCCAGGACGCCGACGAGATCACCCGCACGGACCGCTATCTCCAGGCGGCTCGCACCGCGCTGCGCCGCCTGCACCTGGCTGGGGCGACGGAGGCCAGCATCCGGGTGGATATGGCCTACGGCGGCGGCATCGTGGACGGGCTGAAAAAGGACGAGGATCTTCAGGCCCTCTTCCCAGACGGCTACCACGTCTACGAGGTGCCGTTCGGAGCTTCGGCCTCCGACCGTGAGCAGTACGCCGATCTGGTGACCGAGATGTACGCCCTGGCCGACGAGGTGCTCAGCGCGGTGCGGATCGATTCGCCGGGGCTGCTGCTCAAGCGCGACCTGACCGAGCGCAGGTACGGCTACGTGACCAGGGGCGAGCGCGACCTGAAAAAGCTTGAGCAGAAAATCAAGTTCAAAGGGCGCACCAAAGGCCAGAGCCCAGACGACGGCGACGGCGCGGTGCTGGCGCTGGCCCCGGAGCGGCTGTTCACGGCGCCGGTGCAGCGGGTCTTCGGCCCACCTGCTGCTGGCCCGGTACTCGATCTGCTGGGGCTCAACAAATCCAGCACCTGGCGCACGAGGAGGTGAGCAAAATTGAAGATTGACCTGGGCATCCTGGGCACCACCGGCAACGCCGAAGCCTGGTGGGAGCGTGAACTGCCCGAATTCGGGCGCAGCGCCACCGACCAGTACAGCGAGATTCGCGACAACAGCGCCGTGGTGGGCGGAGCGCTGTTCGCCCTGGAGAGCTTTTTCCGCCGGGTCAGCTTCGCCGCCCGCCCGGCGCCCCAGCCTGACGGACCTCGCGGGAGTTGGACCGACGCCCGCGCCAGGTTCTGGGCGGGCTTCCTCGACCAGAACGTCAATGACATGTCTCACACCTTCCCTGGTCTGCTCGCTGAGATCCTGACGATGCTGCCCTACGGCTGGAGCTACTTCGAGGTGGTCTACAAGTACCGGCGTGGCCTGGACCAGCCAGACGCCCGCTACCGCAGCCGTTACGACGACAACCGAATCGGCTGGCGCAAGATCTCGCTGCGGCCCCAGAACACTCTCAGCCGCTGGGCCTTCGACGGCGACGGCGGCATTCAGGGCATGTGGCAAAGCACCAGCAGGGGAGAAGTGTTCATCCCCATCCAACGCGCCCTGCACTTCCGGACCACCGAGGCGGGAAATCACCCCACCGGGCGCTCGCTCCTCAAGAACGCCCGGCGACCCTACTACTATCAGAAGCGCCTGGAGGAATTCGAGGCCATCGGCGTCGAGCGCAACCTGACGGGGATTCCGCACATCCGGGTGCCACCGGAGCTGCTCTCGCAGAGCGCCACCGACGATCAGAAGAAGCTGCTGAATTTCATCGTCGAGCAGGCCAAGGCGCTGCGCCGTGACGAGGCGGGCATCGTCGTCTCACCGGCAGAGACGTATATCGAGACGGTCTACGACCCGGTGGCCCGCACCAACAAGCCGGTGCAGCTCAACACCGGCTACAAGTTCGACCTGCTCGGCTCGCCGGGCAGCGCCGTCGACGTCAACCCGATCATCACCCGCTACAAACGCGATGTGGCGGTCACGCTCCTCGCCAGCTTCCTGATGCTGGGCATTGACGGCAAGGGCAGCCTGGCGTTGAGCACCGACCTGACCGACCTCTTTGAGCTGGCGGGCAGCGGCGTGCTCGACGGGGTGAGCGCGACCTTCAACCGCTTCGCGGTGTCCCAGCTCATGCGCCTCAACGGTGTGCCGCCCGAACTCTGGCCCACGCTGGAGCACGGTGGCCTGAGCGACTCGACCCTCAAGAGCCTGCTGAGCACCCTGGGTGCCCTGCTGACGAGCGGCGGGATCACACCCGACGCCAACCTGGAAAAAGAACTGCGCCAGAAGCTGGGCCTGCCAGAAAAGGCCGAGGCAACGCCTTCTCCAGCAGCCAGCCCTGCGAAGCCGCCAGCAGACACGGCGCCGCCGGGGCCGGGCCAAAAACCCCAGGCCAGCACCCGATCCCAGGAGGGACCATGAACACCCGGCATCTGAAACGCGCCCTGAGCAGTGAAGCCTGGGCCATCCTGCCCAGCGCCATGAGCGAGCTGCAACATGCCCTGATGAGCGAAGGCGGCGCGAGTCTGGAGGCCCTCCGGATCGACGCCAGCATGAGTCAGGCCCAGACGCCCAGCGGCGGCAGCGTGGCGGTGATCAGCCTCAACGGCACCATCGTCAACCGGGCGCCCGGCTGGCTAGCCTCCTGGCTCGACATCAGCAGTCCCCAGGTACTCGCCAGGCTGCTGCGCTCGGCAGCCGACAACCCCGCCGTGAGCGCCATCATCCTGGCTATCGATTCGCCAGGCGGAACCGTCGGCGGCACGGTGGAAGCTGCCGCCGCCGTGGCCTACGCAGCAGGTAGGAAACGCACCATCGCCCTGGCTGCCGACGCCACCTGCTCCGGGGCCTACTGGCTGGCCAGTCAAGCCACCGAGATCGTCTGCACACCCACCGCCATGCTCGGCAGCATCGGCGTGATCACCACGCACACGGACTACTCCGGGATGCTCGCCCAGCTCGGCATCAAAGAAACCTACATCAGATCGGCGCCGCACAAGGCCCTGGGCCAGATCAGCGAGCCGATGACGGGTGACGCGCTGGCTGATACCCAGGCCCGCGTCGACGCCTTGCATGTCCAGTTCGTCAAGGCGGTGGCGGTAGGCCGCAAGAAGCCCGAAGCCACCGTTCGGACGGACTGGGCGACCGGTCAGGTGTGGGTGGGTCCGGACGCCGTTCGGGCGGGTCTGGCTGACCGGCTCGGCAGCTTGCAGGGCCTGCTCGCCGAGCTGGGCGGTGCCGAACCGGAAGACCTCGATCAGCCTGACGAGGAGGAGGAAGACGAGATTGAAGTCGAGCTGGAACTGTCGCCAGACGACGTTCTGCCCGAAGAATCCGCTCTATCAGCTCCGGCAGTTGCTGCCGTTCTGAATCGTCCAAGCGTCGTTATCGGCGCTGCTCTGGACAAGAACCAACCTGTTTTGGCAGGTGACAACAAGTACCAGAAAGATGTCCGCGTTACCGTGAAAGGCACCCCACACATGAAAGGTCACGCAAGCGGCGTGGTCAAGGTTATCGAAGGGCCTGTATACATCTACGGCATTGTCTTTGATGGCATGGAGGATATGGGCATCCATAAGTGGTATGCCGAATCGGAGTTAGATCTCGAAGTAAGCGACACCAAGTCCACCAAAAAATCCATAAAGATGCAAGGAAGAGGAGTAGCTATGAACATGAAAGACATCTCTGCCAAGCTCGCTGCCGGTACGGCGCTCAGTGCCGAAGAGAGCACCGCGTTGCAAGCTCACCTCAACGCCCCGGCGGCCACCGCGCAGCCCGCAGCGGCAGCGCCGCCCGATACCAGCGCCTGGCCGCCCGAAGCCCGCAGCGCCATTGAGGGCATGAACGCCCGGCTGACGGCCACGGAGACCCGCGCCCAGACCGCTGAGCAGAGTGCCGCTGCCGAGCGTGACATCCGTCTGAGCAGCCACTTCACGGCCCGTGCCCAGGCGCTGGGCCAGCCCACCGAGTTCGCGGCCACCCTGCGCGTCGCCCACGACAAGCTGAGCGAGGAAGAATACAGCGCCTACGAGGGGGCGCTGGAACGCGGTGCCCAGGCTGCCTCTGGCCTGCTCGAAGAGCGCGGGAGCAACCAGGCGTCGTCGGGCGACGTGGTTAGCGAACTGGGCGTACGCGCCAGGACGCTGATGGCCGCCGACACTCGCCTGACCCTGGTGGCCGCGCAGCAGCAGGTCATGGCCTCGGACCCTGCCTTCGCCCAGCGCTACCAGACCGCCCTGCGGAACTGAAGGCCGCCCCCCGCTCCTCACCGCCCTCTCCCCCCCTCAAGGAGTTCCCATGTCCACGGTCAAGCCCATCCAGAAAGACGCTGGCCCCAGCACCGCCGACCTCACCGCCAGCCAGTGGTACGCCTGCAAGCGCACGCCTGCGGGCATCGCGGTGGCCGACAGCACCGAATCGGTGGCCGGGATCATCGAGTACCCCGGCTTCAAGGTGGGCACCACCACCACCTACCACACCCTGGGCCGCAGCAAGGTCAAGACGCTGGTCGCCGTCGTGGCGGGCGACCTCGCCAAGATCAGCGCGACGCCCGGTGTCGCCACCAAGGCCGCTGCCGGCGATGCCTACTTCGGTATCTTTGCCGACGCGGGTCCGGCGGGTAGCATCGTGCCCATCGACCTGGACCGGGGTATCCGGCAAGTCTGAGCGGCGAGCGAACAGGCCCGATAGGTGCCGCTTCTGTTCAAGAAGCGAACAGGCCCGATAGGTGCCGCTTCTGTTCAAGAAGCCTCGTTCCTGCCAGCCGCCTGAGCGTTCTATCAGGCGGCTTTCCTTTGTTCCCTCGCCATCTCCTCAAAGGACGTGTCCCCCATGACTGGACCCAGCAGCACGCAGTACAACGGCACCAGCGGCCCGTTGCCCGCCACCTATAACGGTGGCCGCATCGATCCGTACCTGACCAACATCGCCATCGCCGACTTCCAGGCCGACCAGGACTTCCTGACCCCCACCGTTTTCCCGGTCCTGCCGGTGGCGATGCAGGGCGGACGCTACAGCGTCTGGGAGCGCGGCAGCCTGCTGCGCCCCGAAATGCGCCGCAAGCCCTACGGTGATCGCCCGGTGCAGGGCAGCTACAAGATCGGTAACGACAGCTTCTGGTGCGAGAACAGCGCCCTGGAAAAAGTCATCGACCCCGCCGACATCGCCAACGCGATGGACCCCTTGCAGCCGTTCGAAGGCGCCGTGAACTACCTGACGCTCAACGCCCGACTGAGTATGGACAAAGAGTGGGGCGAGCGTTACTTCCAGCCGGGCGTCTGGGCCTACCAGTATGTCGGCAAGGCCAGCAACCCCAACGCGGCGCTGGACACGCCCGAATTCCTCCAGTTCGACCAGGCCGGGGCGATGCCCGCCCAGTTCGTGCGCTCACGCGGCGCACGCATGGGGCTGATGACCGGGCGCAAGCCCAACGTGCTGATCGTCGGCGAGAACGTCTTTCAGTACCTGACGTTCAGCCCCGATTTCGTGGACCGCGTGAAGTACGTCCAGCAGGGCATCGCCGACTTAGCCCTGATGGCCAGCTTCTTTGACGTGGACAAGGTAGTCGTCGCCCGTGGCGTGTACAACGCCGCCGCCGAAGGGTTGGCCGACGACTTCAAGTACCTCGTGGACGCCAACTCGATGCTGCTGGTCTACGCCGCGCCGCGTCCGAGCAAGGACCTGCCGAGCGCAGGCTACACCTTCAACTGGCGCGGGCTGTTCAATCAGATGAAAGGCGCTCAGACCGACGCGCAGAACACGGCGGCCCTGGCGATCATCCGGCGCGGTTACGACGACCGCGCACCCGCCGACTGGATTCAGATTCACACCGCCTACGAGATGAAGATCACGGCCAGCGACCTGGGCATGTACTTCAGCGACGTAATCGGTGAAAACCTGCTCGACCGGTAAGGGGGGTCAGGTGAGCGACAAACAGTACGTAGCGGCCAGGCCGCTGAGATTCGGTGGGGCTTCGCTTCAGCCGGGCGACCCCATACCCTTCGAAAAAGGCCGCAGCTATCACCAGATGCTGAGCCTCGGTCAGATCGCGCTGGCTCCGGCTGGGGGGAGTGGGCCAGCGGTGCCGGACGGTGCCCATCCAGTCCTCCTTCACCCAGACACCACCGTCCTGTTCATCGATCAGGACGGCGTGCCCGAAGGTGTCACCTACCTGGGCACCCAGGAACCGGACGAGCAGGCCAGGGCCACCCTGGAACTTCCGCCCGGTGAGCTGGCGGCGCTGGTCCAGTTCCGCAGCGACCCGGAGCCGTCCCTGGTGCCACTGGAGAGCCTGATGCTGGGCGAGGCGGCTTACCGCCTGCTTGCCCACTTTCAAGCCCAGGTAGATACGGCGGCAGCGGACCGCGCAGCGGGGCAGGCCCAGCTCACGGACGCCACGGGCGCGGCCACCGCTGCTCAGGTGCAGGTCGACTGGCTTACCCTGCTGCTGAGCGCGGCGGGGGCGCCGGGCGAGGCGTTGCCGGACGACGCACCGGGCGTCAAGGAGCTGGCCACCAGCGGCGTCAAGACCCGCGAGGGCCTGGCGCTGCTGGCTGCTGATCCGGCCAATCTCCTGAAGCTCAAGGGTATCGGTCAGGCTACCTCTGACAAGATCCTGGCCTGGCTTGCGCCTGCCGGACCGGCGTGACCGGCCCGGCAGTACCTATCAGCGCCGGGCAGCGCACCGATCTGCGGCAACTGGCGGGTGCCGCGCCATTCGCATTGTGGGTGCGGCTCTACGCCGAGGACGACCTGGACGTTGGGCCAGAGCTGACCGCGCTAATCACCCGCAACGGCGGTAACCTGCGGCTGGCGGCGGCAGATCTGCTCGACGGGCTGATTGACGGCGAGGAGACCATCAAGAGGCTCAAGCTCGACGGTGAGCTGGAGCTGGAGTTTCTACCTGTTCAGTACGCCACCAAGAGTGCGAGCCTGCGTGCCCAGGTGCTTCAGGCGGCTCAGGTAGGCCGGAAGTTCGGGCCGCCTGTGGCCGGTTTCGCACTGGGGCGCAGCAACGTGCCGCAAGCTTTCGTGCTGGGCAGTGAAGTGCTGCCGCCTGATCGAGAACGGCTGGGCGGTGTGCCCGCAGTGCTAGACCGGGAAGGCCCATGAGCCTGCCCGGCAAGGTTCAGGCTGCGGTGGCGAAGGTCCAGGGCAACGATGACCTGAACGAATTGCGCTTCCGGCACACCGCTACCTGGAGTGACGGCGCGACCTGCCGCTTCAGCGTTCAAGATCCGAGCAAGATCGAGGGCACGATGGCCCGGAGTCTGCGCAACCGCCCGGACGCCGCCGACCTGCGCGTCCTCAAGGTGCGTCAAGGCGACACTGCGCCGGGACTGGCCGCGCACACTCCCTGGGACAACGGCGGTGTGCTGTTCGTCGAGCACTTCCCCCAGCAGTCGGACTTCCTGGACAGTCACGTTGCAGTGTGCCTGCTGGTCCACCCGGAGCGCTCTGCGAGCCACGAACTGGTTTTCACTCTGCCAGGCCCGCTGGTCAAAGATCCAGTCAGCAAAAATATGGTGGCCTCGCCTGGCTGGCCCCTGGGACTCTCTGTGCGCCTGGAGGCCACCACCGATCCGCAGGTGAGAGACGCGGCGGGCGCGGACACGGCTACGGTGGTGCTGTTCGGGCGCTGGGGCACAGCGGGCAACCCCAGAGACTGGCCGGTCGGCCTGCACTGGGGCAGCAGTAGCCCACTGGAGCTGCAAGGTCAACCGGGTGTGCTCACGCTCAAGCTCGCCTGGCCTGACGCCGACCCCATCAAACCCCTCATTCACGGCGCCCCTTTCGTCGCCACCTGGAGAGCCCTATGACCCAGAACCTGCCCGAAGCCCTCAAGCGCGTGGTGGTGTACGAAGACGCCACGCAAAGCGAAGCGGCCCTCATCAAGATCGATCCGTCCGGCAAGATTGACGCTGCCCACCTGACCCTCAACCCGGACCTGGTGCCGCCGGACGCCGTGGACGGCTACCGCATCCGGGCCGCGATTGCTGCCAGTCTGGAGGGCTTCCAGCGCTACCACCGCAATATCGTGCGCCGCTACGGGGCCTTCGAAGCTGAGGAGGCACTCTTCACTGAGGCCGCCGAGCGGGCCAGCGCCGAGCTCGACCAGCTCGTGCACCTGGCCCCCAGGTCGCCGGAGCTGCTGCCCGACACGCTGCGCCAAACCCCCGACGAAGCGCTGCTGGCGCAGCCCGATTTCGGGGAGAAGCGGCTGGAGGCGCTCCGCGAGGCGCCGCAATGACGGTAGTGCGGATGCAAGGTCTGGGCGCTTTGACTGAGCGCGGCCTACTCGGCGCGGCGACCGATTTCGGCAAAGCCTGCACCGGCGCCTTCGACGATCCGCTGTGGAACTGGCCGCACACCACCCGTCGCCGCAACGGAGAGACGGTCAGCAGTCCGCGCAACCTCGTGGACAGCGGTGATCTCCGTGACAGCCTGATGCCGCCTGAGCAAGCCGGGAACGCCGTACGGCTGACCTGGACCTCTGATCACGCCGGGGAGGTGTTCCTGGGGGCGCCGGGCAAGCCGGGGCGCAACCTGCCGGAGTACGTGGCCCGGAGCTTCAATTTTCCAGCCGCGTTCCTGCACCATGCGGGCCTTCTGTGAGCGCAGGCGAGGTCCGGGAGAAGGTCGAGGCCGCGCTCGCCGCTGCCAATATCGAGCTGGGTACCTACCACCTGCCCGGCGGCGAAACCACGCCCGCGCTCTGGGTCGGCAACCCGCCGGAAGGCACCACCGCCGAGGGATTGGAAGTCCAGATCAACCCGAATCCCAAACAGGTCTCCATCGACGCCTTCACCTTCGTCGGCATGCCGCGTGCCTACCTGGTGCGCCTGGCGAACTGGGATGACCTGCCCGACATCTTGAAAGACGCCACCAACGCCATCGCTCAGGCCCTCTGGCCATTCGAGGACGAGCCACGCCTGGTCCCCGCCCTTCCGCCCACGCCTGAACTCGTGTTGTTCAGCGTTCAGTACTGATTCCCAGGAGGAATTCTCATGGCCCCTACTGCCCCTAATTTCCGCTTTGGCAAGAACGCCCGCATCGAGATCGCCCCGTACACCAACGGCACCGAGCCTGCGGTCGGCGATTTCCTCAATTTCTGCCTGACCAACCAGGTCGAGGTGGGCCTGACCAACGGCAGCATCACCATCGACAGCTTCTGCTCCGAGGGCGACGTCGAGGTGCCGGACGGCAGTCAGACCGGCATCCTGACCTTCGGCGACACCACCTGGGCTGAGGACGACCTGTCGCTCAAGCTGCTGGAAAATGCCGCCTTCAGCAAGAACGAAAACGGCCAGAAAGTCCACTACCGCATCTACCCCGTCGGTAAGGCGGTCGGCAAGCCGGTCTGGCGCGGGTTGTTCAACGCGGCTGACGTCAAGCTGATGATTCCCTCCAAGGGCATCATCAAGATGATCGTCACGCCCAAGGTCCAGGGCGCTCCAGAGCGCGGCACCCAGGCGGATGCGGGCGCCTTCACCCCCGTTCCGTAATGGCCCACGTCTGGCGAGACGTCTGGAACGGCTCGCCGAACGTGGTCGTCATCAGCGAGTACCCGCTGGAGGAGGGCGTCATCGACGACGCCCTCCTCTTCACGTTTGACGAGTTCTCCCTGCCGGTGGTGCTGCTCGATGAAGCTGGCCACGCCTGGACGCCTGACCTACCCGCTGCCGCGCTCGCAGGCAACTTTATGAGCTTCGGCCTCGACCTTTTCCTAGTGCCCCTGGAGCCCAGAACATCAATTACCCATGACTGAAGTCACGGGTTTGTGTCTGGATTCCATCGCAATTCCGCGTACCTCGAAAGGCGAGCGGCTTTGACTTCAACATCCGACACATCAGGGCGCATTGATAAGGCACCCGTACTCATCCAGTCTTGCCGGACAAGCAGCGTTCGTAAAGCAATGTTCACACTCGCAACCCGATCCGCGTGACCCTTATGACCACACACTTCACAATCAAACATCAATCCTGCGTCCGGCCTGTTCCCTTTCGAGGTATGGCCGCATTTGGGGCACGCTTGACTGGTGTAGTGAGCATCAACCTTGACAGCGAGGCTCCCAAACAACGGGGCTTTGTAGGCAAGATTGAATTGCAACTCCGCGAACGACCACTGAGAGCGGCGGCGCTTGGCCCGCTTCGTTTTTTTACTGGCGTTCGGGTTGCTTCGTCCTTCAGTACGGTCGCGGATATTAGTCAAATCCTCCAGGCCAAAGATAGAACCTGGGAAACGGGTCAACAGCATCTTGCTCAACACATGGTTACGATCAGCGACGAACCGTGTTTCCCGGCTGCCAATGGCAACGAGTCGCCTTGTTGCAGAGCGGGTGCCTTTACGCTGGAGGGATTTTTTTGTACGAGCGAACTGGTCTTTTTGCTGACGGACTGCCGCCCCCTTCTCGAACAGGCTCTGTCCATCCATATCGGTGGCGACGAAGTGGTAGCGCTGACCCACGTCCACCCCAACCACGGATTTGTGGTCAGCGGGAACGGGATCAGGCAGTTCAATGCTGAGGGCGACGATCAGGAAGTATTGCTTCTTCGACTTTTGATAGTAGAGCTTGGCCGCGCCCGTCTCCGCACCCTGAGTGATGTAGTCGAGGTGCTTCTGGTAGCCGTCAAACTCAAGCTGCAAGCGCCCATCAAGCGTGCCGACACTGACCTTGCCGTCCTTCTTCCACGAGTAGTCGCGGCCATGCTGATATTCCAGCGTGCGGCTAACGAACTTCATGGGGTTGTCAAGTCCTTTGTAGCGACGCTTGGTTCGGCCACTCTCGCGGGCTTTCTGATTCTGCTTGGCCTTCGTCCACTGCGTTTTGTACGCGGCGGTCACCTGGCGTTCGGCAGTGCAGGCAAGCTGCGCCCCCAACCCGAAGCGTACCCGAAGAACTCCGTAGGTTTCCTTATGGAGCTTGGGAACAGACGTGGTTTTTCCCAGATCAAATGCCGTCTGAGACGCGAAGTTTAAGCCGTCACGGTACGCCAACGTTACAGCATCCAAAGCAGTTTTCTGCTCCGGGGTATGCCGCAATTTCAGTTTCGCGCTCAGCGTGATCTTCACAAAAAGGAGTATACCATATGAGTTTAATTGGTCAAGTAGATTTAGCCATAGTTGCCCCTGCGGGGCAGCGCCCATTCCTCCCACGACTGAAGTCGCGGGTCTCCAGGTCGCAAACATGAGAATCGTTGCCGCTACCAAAACTTTTCAGCAACTCCGCTTTCCCCTGGGCGATCAGAAGTTCATTTCAGCTCGGCTGCACGGCGAGGAGGAACTGATCTATCAGGAAGTCTCCGTGGTCAACACCCTGGGTCTGCCGCTTCAGGAGATCACCGCCAACACCGTGGGCTTTCTGGTGTCGCTGCTCCGTAACCGGGTCTGGCACGGCCCGGACACGCCTCGCCCGGACATCGACGAGCCGTGGGTGCAGCGCTACCTCGGCCCCAGCAACGAACCGGAGCTGATGGCCTACCTGCGAACCGGGCACCGTGGCCCCGGCCTGGTCCCGGCACCTGGCGAGCACTGGGATCTGCCGCCAGTCAAGCTGGAGCTCGAAGACCGCGTATTCGAGGGCCTGGCGCTGAGCTACCAGGACCTGCTGGCCTACTCCGAGGAGTACAGCGCCCTGGAGCGGGCCGAGCGGGCACAGAACCTGATGCGCAGCACCGATGAGGTCAACGTGACTCTGGCCCAGGTGCAGACCGAGGGCCGCCAGATCATTCAGGAGCGCAGCACCGTCGTGCGGGCCGAGGCGGCGGCCACCGCTGCGCTGCTGAATGCCCGGCGTCAGGATGGGGGGGAGGAGATCAGCGGTGCGTGGCTCCTGGAGCGCGTGACCCTCGATCAACTCACCGCCGTCCGGACCTACCTGACGTCCGGCAAAGAGCCTGAGCCTGAGGAGGCACAGACCCCAAAAGCCGAAGACGGCGGCAGCGAGAACATTCCGATCAACGCGTAGCTCGGTCGCTCGACTTCGCCGACGTCATGCTGGCGGTGATCGAGCACTACCCGGCCTACGACTGGGACAGGGCGCTGAACGAAAGCAGCCTGGTGCTGGCGGCGCTATTCGGGCGCATCCCAAAGATTCACTTGCACCGGGCCTGGCCGCTGATGCAGCTCCAGGCGTTCATCGGCAACGCGCTCGGCGGCAAACAGAAGGGCGGCGAGAAGCTGGCCACGAACAGGGTCTTCTCGCCGCTGGAGTTTGCGCCGCCGATGGCGCAGGTACCGGGCCTGCTGCCTGCGCCGCCGCTCTCGGCGCCGCAGTGCGCCGTGCTGATCCAGGCCCTCGAAGCCGGGCAGCTCAGGGGCGCGTCGTGGGTGATTCAGGCGGTGGAACTCGAAGACGACCTGGACCGGATTCGGGACGTGGCCGAGGGATACAAAGCGGCACTCCTGGTAGAACGGTGAATATGCGACGACCGCGTTCTACCTTAAGCGCCCCAAAAAATAGAGATTGCACGCGAATTTAGTTGAAGCCGCCCTTTGATGGGCGGTTTTTTGTTGCACCCAAGGAGCCTCCATGTCCTCAGTCGGTAGCGCCAGTTTCGATGTCAACGCCAATCCTGCCAGGGCCATCGCGGCGCTCAAGCAGCTTCAGAAAGAGGCGCTGGCGACCAAGCTGGAGATCACGCCCACACTCGACGTGCGTGGCCTGAAGAGCAAGCTTCAGGAGGCCCTCAAGGGCATCGCTGGAACCATCAGCGCCGACGTGAAAATCAGGAGCCTGACCCGGACCCAGCTCAACGACGCCTTGAAAGGTCTCACCGGCACCATCAACGCCGAGGTCAAGGTCAAGCCGATCACCCAGGCCAGCCTCGACGGGGCGCTGCGGAGCATGCAGGGTGGCAAAGACGTCAAGATCACGCTTGACGAGGCCCCTGTGCGGGCCAAGATTGCCCAGATCAGGGCTGACCTGCAAGACCTGCGGGTGTCGGTCGGTGGCCTGCTTCGCATTGATGCCGACGCGCTGAAGGCCCTCGCGACCGTCATCGGCAAGCAGATCACTGACCTGCGGGCGCTGGAGACCAACCTCAAGGGCCTGCTGGGCCGCAGCAACGGCGGGGGTGGCGCGGGTGCCGGTGGCGGCGGCCCTGGAGCGGGCGGCAACGCTTACGCCGCGCAGCTCCGTGCCCTGGCCGCCGACCTGAAGGCGGGCACGCTCGGCACCGCCCAGTACGAGCAGGCCGTGCGCGGCCTCCTGACCCCGCTGAACGCGGAGATCACTGCCCTGCGGAGCCTGGGTGGGCTCACGGCCCAGCAGCAGAGCCGCCTCGACGGTCTACGCGGCTCAGCGGGCATGGCTCAGGGCGCCCTCAAGGGCCTGGCGGACCAGACGGCCCGGCTGGGCGGCACCGGCCAGCAGGGCGCGGTGGCGCAGATTGCCCGCGACATCGCCAGTGCCAACAGCCGCTTCCAGACGGGCGCCATTGGCCTGCGGACCTACCTGCGCGAGCTGCAACAGGCCGAAACCGGGGCGCGGGCTCTGGCGCCGACGCTCACGGCGGGCAGTAAAGCGGCCTTGGACCTCCAGCGCAGCCTCCAGGGCATCGGCGCCGGGCGCAGCAACGTCAACACCCAGGGCATCCAGAACATCCGCATTGAGCTGGCCCAGGCCCGCACCAACTACGAGCAGATGTTCGCTGCCGCCGGGTCGAGCTTCCGCGCCCAGGGCCAGGCGGCTGTCTCCTACCAGCGTGTACTCGCCGGGGTCGAAGGGCAGCTCGCCAAGATCAGCAGCCGTGCCAACCTCAGCGCCGCCGACGCCCTGAAGGTCGCCAACATCCAGCGTCAGATCGCCAGCCAGCAAAACGCCCTGCAAGGCAAAGTCAGCCCACTGGGCATCAATGGCGCGTTCCTGATTGCGCTGCGGCAGATTCCAGAACTGGCCCTGGCAGCAGGCGGCTCGCTGGGGACGATGGCGTTTCAGGCTGTTACCCTCGGCGGCGGCTTGCTCGAAGCAGCGAAGGCGCTGGGGCCGCTAGGTGTGGCCTTCGGAGTGCTCGGTGTGGCAGCGGTGGCAGTCCTCGGCACCCTGATCAGTCTCGGCACACGCGGCGTAGAGGAGGTCGGCAAGATCCAGCGCGGGCTGAACGTGCTTCAGGCCGACGGCGAAACCAACCTGCCCGCCGTCTCGGCGCAGATCAGAGACCTGCAAGCCTCGCTTGGACAGGTTGGTCAGGCGTTCACTCGCGGCGACCTGACCCGCGCTGCGGCCGACATCTCCAAGGCGGGCCTGAGCGCCGCCGACGCCCTGACGTTGCTGAAATCCAGCTCGCAACTCGCTGCCGCCGAGCAGACCAACCTGACCGACGCCTCCGGCGAGCTTCTGAAAAACCTGCGCCAGTACGACAAGGGCGTCGGCGACGCCGCGCAGGTCTCTAGCTTCCTCGCCAAAGCGGGCAACCTTGCTGCTGGATCGGCCAACGACCTGTCCGTCGGCCTCGGTATCGTCGGCACCACGGGCAAGCAAGCAAAAGTTGAGATGTACGACCTGCTCGGCATGCTGGTCGAACTTGACAACAAGGGCATGTCTGCAGTCGATGTTGGCGCCAACGGCCTGCGGGCCGCCCTCACCGCCCTTGCGGACGTGACTCCCAAGGGTACGCGGGCGCTCGCCTCCCTGGGCGTCAAGATACGTGACGAGCTGGGCCACGCCCGCCCGGCGGGCGACCTGATCAAAGAACTGAGCAGCCGCCTGAAGGGCATGGGCATCGAGGTGGACCGCGCCACCGGGGAACTCGTCGGCAACGGCGACGCCCTGCAGCTGGTCTCCAGCGCGATGGGTACCCGCGCCGCCGCCGCTGTGCTGGGCCTGACGGGCGATTACAAAGCCTACGGCGAGCAGATTCGCAACAGCACCGGCTACAGCGAGGAATACGCCCGCATCATGCAGCAGGGCGTCGTTCCCGCACAGGAGCGGTTGCGCAACGCCCTGAAGGACGCGGGGGGCGAGCTGGTGCTCAGTTTCGCCGTACCGCTGGCCGACCTGCTCGACAACACCCTCACGCCCGGCATCAAGCAGCTCGGCGACTTCTTTAGTGCGCTCCGTGACGGCGGGCCGGTGCTCGACGAGATCAAGGGCTACGTGTATGCCCTCGCGACGGCGCTCATCTTCCTGAAGGC
>NZ_JANYGJ010000179.1 GCF_025362455.1 Deinococcus sp.
TGGGTCGCTGGTCGGGTCATTGCTGATGAGGCGGCACTCGGAGCGCCCCAGCGGCTCGCAGACGATTCAGCCCCCAACCATTCAGCCCCCAACCATTCAGGTCGAGCAGACGCTGCCCGTCCCGCCGCCGCGCCCGGCCCGCGCCCTGCCCTGGGTGGTGGGCGCCTTCGTGCTCTACGGCATGAGCCTGGTGATGGGCATGAACTTTCTGCCGCTGCTGGTGACCAAGACGCTGGGCGGCGACACCGCTCAGGTCGGGTTTCTGGTCAGCTTCTGCGCCTTTCTGGAGATTCCGATGATGCTGGCCCTGGTCACGTTGCGGCGTCTGCCCAGCCTGAGCACGCTCATCAAGCTGGCGCTGGCGTTGTTCGTGGTGCAGTTCGCCTTGACGGCGCTGGCGCAGGGAATGGCGCCGCTGATACTCAGTCAGGTGCTGCGGGCCGCCGGAATCGCGGTGATGGCGGGCCTGGGCATGACCTACTTCCAGAAGTTGATGCCGGGCCGCTTCACCGCCGCCACCACGCTGTTCGCCAACACCACCAGCGTGGGCGGCGTGCTCTCCGGCGTGGTGTCGGGGGCCTGGGCGCAGGCCTTCGGCTACCGCAGCGTATTCGTGCTGTGCGCTGTGCTGGGTCTGCTGGCCTGGGGCGTGATGGAGTTCGCGCTTCGGCGTCGCGGAGACGTGGCGGCGCCGGTACTCGGTGCGGAGCTGGAATGAGGCCCAGCGCCCGAATTCCAGCCGCCCAGTGTAGCTGGTGAATGGCGGCACTACTCCACGATAAAGAATATATACATCATAGGTTATCTACTTCCCTTATCCTCCAGCTTCAGCCGCTTCCAATACATCAGTGTTCCAGTCAGCCCCCCATGCGGCTTGAGGGCGTACCCCGGAATCTCACCGGCAAGCTGGTAACCGTGCTTCTCGTACAGGCCCGCTGCGCCGCCGTCGCTGGCCGTGTCGAGGACGATCAGGGTTCGCTGCCGGGCACTGGCCTGCGCCTCAGCCTCGCGCAGTAAGGCAGACGCGGCGCCCCGGCCTCGCCACTCAGGCCGGGTCATCATCTTGGCGATTTCAGCGCGGTGCGGCTGGTTGGGAGGACAGTCCAGTAACAGCGTCACGGTGCTGATCAGGCACCCGGCGACCCAGGCACCCAGAATAAGGCGCTCACCACGCGCCGCCGCCGCCATTGCCCCCGCCCAGAACGCCCGCGCCTGTGCGGCGGCCAGCGGGTGCATGAAGCTGACCGAGCCGCCAGCGGCGACCACTTCGGTGATCAGGTCGCAAAGCTGACTCAGGGTGTCTGGATCGCTGGTCAGGAGACGAATCTCAAAGCTGTCGATACCCGGTCCCATCATAGCCTCAGCTCCTGGCCAGCAGCACGCTGTAGCGGCATGGCTGCCCTGATTCGTTGGCGAACACCACATCCGACGGAGAGCCGAAACCCAGGCAATCGCCAGCACCCAGCACCGCACGAACCTGGCCTTCCAGGATGACCAGTTCGCCCACCTGCACCCAGACGAGTTGCCGGATGCGGGCGTACGACGCCGCCAGGAGCGCGATGCGTTGCCCGGCAGGCAACTCGATCTGCACCAGTTCCAGTGGATGGTCCGGGCGCATGAAGACCTGGCGCCGCAGGTACTGGGTGGCCGGGTCGCGCCAGCTCACCTGGTCGGCGGCGCGGGACAACCGTTCCCCCGTGCCCTCGGCCCGCAGTAGCAGGCCCGCCAGCGTCAGGTCAAAAGCGCTGGCCAGCCGCACCAGAATCACGGCTGTGGGGCTCATCTCTGTGCGCTCAATTTTGCTGATGGCCGCTTTGGACACGCCTGAACGCGCCGCCAGGTCGGCCTGTGACCAGCCGCGAGAGGTTCGCTCCAGATACAGACGTCGGGCAATCTGGGCCCCGGTTTCGTCCTGAATAGTGGTCATGCGTCTTTTATAGTGGATTGTTGCGATCAGCGCAAGACCATGTTCCGTGTGATGGGGCAGGTCAGACGATTACCGGGTACGTCCTCCTACCTATCCAGCCCTGATGACCGGCGGGCTGAGGCGGGGGCTGAAACGGCCAGGCGTGATGAAAAAGCTGACCCAGCAGGAGGGAAGAGGATCAATCTTCTCGTAACCCCGTTGTACTCCACTTGTATATATTCAGTCTCAGTAGACGTAGCGGCGTTCAATACAACGCGGGCGCCGCCGTGGTGGCCGCGCCCGCTTTGATTCAGTTAAAGGTGATGCTCAGCGATCAGCGCAGGCCGGCGTTGATGGCTTTGGCCAGCGTGCCCTGGGCGTCGTCGCCGTCGAGCGACCAGGCCATCGCGCCGCCCAGGCCTTTGGCCTTGATGTAGGCCACCTTGGTGGCGATGACCTCCGGATCGTCGTAGCTCCAGAAGGTGCTGCCGTCGTACTTCCACATCTGCTTGGTGAGGGGGTCGCGGTAGACGCTGCCCGGCGCATTCTTGAGCACCTTGTAGTCCTCGATGCCCGCGTCGTAGGTGCCGCGTGCCCCGCCTGCGGCGCTCTGGTACAGGCCGTTGTTGCCGCCCGCCACGCCGGTCCAGCCGCGTCCGTAGAAAGGAATACCGATCACCAGCTTGCTGGCCGGAATGCCCGCGTTCAGGAACGCCTGCACGGCGGTGTCCACGGCGTAATTCTTGACCACGCCGCTGCCGGGGTCGTTGGGGCTGGGGTAGAGGTTGCTGTGGAAGTTGCTGGGACCGGCAGCGTCGAAGGCGCCCCGGAAATCGTAGGTCATGATATTGATCCAGTCCACGGCGCTGTTGTAGGCCGCCGGTTCCTGGTTGGCGATCTTGTCAGCCCCGCCCGGCGCGGCGATGGTCAGCAGCAGGCCGGGGCGCACCGCGTCGAGCTGGCGGCGGAACTCCTGAAGCAGCAGCGTGAAGTTCTGCTTGTCGCCGGGGCTGACCGAGTTGTAGGCCAGCCCGCCACCGCCAGGGTATTCCCAGTCGATGTCGATGCCGTCGAAGACACCCGCCGCCGCGCCGGGTCCGCCCGCGCCGTCACTGATCGGCAGATCACCTTTGATGTAGACGTTGATGCACGAACTCACCAGCGCCTTGCGCCCGGCGTCGGTGCTGGAGGCCGCGCTGAAATGTCTGCTCCAGGTCCAGCCGCCCAGCGAGATCAGGTTTTTCAGGTTGGGATACTTGGCTTTGAGCTGCTTGAGCTGGTTGAAGTTGCCCTTGAGGTTCTGGTCGTAGACGTCGCCGACGCCGCTGACGCTCGACGCGGCGTCGAAGCTCTTGCCGTAGTCCGCGTAGCCGTCGCCGCCGTCGCCGTTGCCCGATTCGGCCCGCGTCACGATATCGCACTGGAAGCTGCCGCCCTTGTCATACAGGTTGCCGAAGGCGTAGTTGATATGGGTCAGGCCGCTGGCCGTGCCGCTGGTGTCGATGTTTTTGACCTGATAGTTGCGCCCGTAGATGGCCCACTGCGGAAAATAGGCGACCTTCTTGAACCCGCTCTGCGGTGGGGGCGGCGGTGATGGTGGGGTTGGGGGTGGGGGCGGCGGCGGATTGACGCTGGTCGTGAACGGCGTCACCGCCCTCCAGCTCGCGTCCTGGTTGTAGCCGCTGGGGGCGCCCGCACTCGGATCGATCCACAGCTCGGCGTTTTTGTGACGGATATAGCTGCCCGGCTGATTCTTGGCTTCCAGCGACACACCGCCCACCGTGCCGTCGAGCGCCGCTCTGGCACAGAAGGTCGCGTCGTTCTTAAACAGCGAGTCGCTGGCATTCAGCGGGTCGATGCGCACCCGGCTGCCCTGGTGGCGCAGGTACTGTCCGGCGCTGCCCACCGACTCGAAGGAGTAGCAGGCCGCGTCGGCCAGTCCGGCCACGATCTTCCAGTTGGCATCCAGCTTGAGGGCGTCGGCGCTGCTGGCGCTCACCACCTCCGTAACGCCCAGGGCGCCACTGTGGCGCAGGAAGCGGTCGGTAAAGCCGGGCGTCAGCACCTGGAAAGCGTAGGTACTGCCGGTGGTGAGCAGGCCCGTGGGAGATGTGGGCGGCGGCGGCGGAGGCGGGGGCGGGGGATTCACGCCGCAGGAGCTTACCTTGGTCCAGGTCTGACCGCTGCCGCTCACCCCGTTGTTGGTGGCCGGATCGTTGCCCTGGGTCCACCAGTTGGCGCGGTACGCCTGGGTGCCCTGGGTGACGGTATCGCCACCGACGTACACGGCACTGGCGGACCAGACCCCGCAGACGACAGCCTGCGCCTCAACGGTGGCCGAAGCGGTCCTGGCCGGGGCGCCGCCACTACAGGCCGACACCACCAAGCCCAGCGAGAGCAGCGCAGCCAGACGCAGCGCGGTTGAGCGGGGAGGCGAAGACAACGCGGTTTTCAACATGACACACCTCGACTACCCGGCGTGGACCGGGAAAAGAGACTGCACGACAACTCGACTGCACGACAACTCGCCGATGTGGAACACCTATAGAAAATCACAACCAGGTTAGCAGGTGGCATTGAAAATTTCCTTCTGTCTAGACAGGATGAGAATGCGGCCAGTTTTCCAAGCGCGTGTCAATCAGGGAAAACGCCGCGCAATGGGTCGCCTTGCCTAGTCAACCTGGCCGAATCGGCGGAATCTGATGCAGAGTTTCCGAGACTGGTGGCTAACAGAAAATTATTTTTATCAGGATATCGACCAGATTCACGCTGAATTCCAGGCTCGTCAAGACGTTCTGGGCGTCGACGTCTTTGAGCTGCTCGAAGCGGCTGAGCGGCAGATCGGTCATGCCCTCCATGCTGCCCATACCGACGGCCCATGCTGAGGGGGCGACGAGCCCTGACCAGTCACGGTAAAGGCTCAGACCAGCAAAGGCCCAGACCAGCCTCAGCCCTCCCACCCGGCACTCACCAGTTGTCCAGCTCGTTTTGCAGGCTCTCGTCGGCCCATTTGGCATAGATCTCGGCAGTCGCCACCGAGGCGTGTCCCAGATGCCGCGCCACGTCCTGCAAGGTCCGGCCCGACCTGACCAGGCGGGTTCCGGCGCTGTGACGCAGCGCGTGCAGCGACAGAAACGGCACCCCGACGTGCAGGCAGGCCCGGCGCAGGCGCAACCTGGCCGACTCCGGGGTGCCGCCGATCACCAGCTCCGCGCCCGGCAGCGGGCTGTCTGGCAGTGGGCTGCCCGGCGGCGGGCCGACTAACAACGGGCTGCCCGGCAACGGGCCGACTGACAACGGGCCGACCAGTAGCGCCGCCAGTTCGCGCCGCAGGCTGGCCGACAGGTTGACCACCCGCACCTTGTCACCCTTGCCCACCACCCGCAGTCGCCCGGCAGCCACGTCCACATCGCTCCGGCGCAGCCGCACGATCTCCGAGGCGCGCAGCCCGGCGTGGGCGCCCAACAGCACCGTGACCCGGTGGCGGGCGTCACCGACCTTCAGCAGCGCCTCGATGGCCGCCTGGGGATACGGCTGGCGTTTGTCCCAGCGGGCGACCTTATCGGCCCGTGGCCGCACGTCCAGAAAGGGGTCTACCGAGGTGGCCCCGGCCCAGCGCAGCGCCCGGTACAGCGAACGCGCCCCGGCCAGATAGGCGTTGACCGACGACGCCGAAAGCGGGCGGCCCGCCTGGGCTGAATCGGCTGCCTGCGGCTTGTTCTTGCTGGCCCGCTTGAGGTGCAGCTTCCCGGCCTCCAGCTCGCGCACGAACAGCGAGCCCTCATCGGCGCGGGGGCGCAGCAGGCTGACCGCCGCCCTGCCGGTAAACAGCAGCCACAACCGCAGCCCGTTGCGGTAGGTGCGCAGGGTGTGGCGGCTTCCGGCAGCGCCGCTGTGCAGGGTCAGGTGGGCCTCGGTCAGCGACCAGAGGGTCTCCAGATCGCGGTCACGGGCCGCCAGGACGGCCAGGCGTCGGCGCTCGCCCTCGTCCATCCAGGCGCGGGCGCGCTCCAGACTCCCGCCCTCGTAGCGGGCCAGGGTCAGCACCGGCAGCGGGGGGTGGTCAGGCAGGTGGGCGTCACTCACCCTTTGATAATAACACTTATCAAACCTCCAGCCAGCCAGAGGTCCGACCACAGACCGGGCAACCCCCAGTCCAGGCAACACAGTCCAGGCAACACAGTCCAGGCAACACACTCCCGGTCTTCACGAGTCCTCCCGCCGACCATGTTCAGCCGTCCATGCCCAGCCGTCCACACTCAGCCGTCCACACTCAGCCGAAGCGTTCCAGAAACGCCTCACGCCCTATCCAGGCGAGCTTTGCTTCGGGGGCGGCCAGCTCGCTGTGGCTACCGTAGAGCAGGCGCAGAAAGTGGAACCCGGCGCCGTACAGCCGGGCACGCAGCGGCGGCAGCGGCGCCAGGTGAAAGCCGTTGCGCTCCAGCGGCCCCAGAAACAGGGTGGCGGCGTAGACGATACGGGCCTGCTGGAGTTCGGGGCGCGTGTGCAGCGCGGCGCCCACGTCCCTGAGCGAGCGCTGAAAGGCGCGGTAGGCCACCAGCGAGCTGCGGCTGGCCAGGCCGACCAGCCTGGCGCTGTGCAGGTGCAGCTCGGCGCCGGGCGTTCCGGCGGGCACCGGGAGTCCCGGCGGCGCGGGGTGCGCGGCGACTCGCACCACGGCGTCGGCCCGCACCGCCAGGTCGATGACGCCGTGGGCGCGGGCGAAACGGGCGTCGACGTGTTCGCGGTAGGTGTGAATGGCCAGGTCACGGGGCACCGCCGCCCGCAATTCGCGCAGCTCACCTACCGGCATCAGGCGGTAACCGAGTGAACACCACTGCCGGGCACGGTCCAGATGGCCGGGCAGCAGCCGCATCACGGCGCCGCCTTCCGGCTGCGAGCGGGGCGGCGGCAGCACCTGAAGCCCCAGGCGGGCCAGCTCGGCCAGCTCAGCGAGGCTCGGCGCGTCGGTGGCCCAGCTTCGCAGCAGACCGCCGCTGAGCAGATCGAGCGTCAGGGGCGACTCTGGTGCGCCGTATCCGGCCAGTTCATGCCCGGCCAGGGCGGCGGCGCGAAGCGCGTCCGGCTGGCTGGCGACCAGGGCGGCGGGGATCAGCAGGGTAGCGTGCAGGTCCAGCTCGGCCAGGTGTTGCAGGGTCAGTTGCAGCTCGGCGCTCGTGCGCAGCGGGACGCTCAGGCCCAGTTCCGGGTGGCCGGGGTGACCGCCGCGCAGCGCCCCGTACATCCCGGCGCGAATCAGAGGCTGGGTCCAGTGCGGCGGGGCCGTCTGCCCGTCGGGGACAGCAGGCAGAGCAGTCGGAACAGGGGTCAGTGGGGCAAGCATGAAGGCAGTGTAGTGGAGCCGCCAGGACCGCCGGGGATGCCTGGACAGGCAGCGGTCATGCCGGTCTGAACCAGCGCCCTGAACGCTCTGTCTGGTTTGGACACTCTATCTGGTTGCGCCGAGGCAGCCGTCCTGACGCTGGGAGTGCAACGAACCGCGCCGGGTGGTTTACACTGTGTCAGCTCACGGCCTGTCAGCTCACGGCCCGCTAGCTCACGGTCCGTCCGCTCGTTGGGGTGAAGCTGAGTCGATTGGCGTTGAGCCCGGCTGGCGCCGATTTGGCACAGCCCATCAAAAGCACATCTTCGGCTGACAGGAATTGGTTAGCCTGACCTGAGTACGAGCCTCATCGGAGGAAACAGGTGCCCTTAAACCGACTCACTACGCTTCTGAAGACCGCTGTAACGAACAGCCAGACTGGAGACGATCTGGCCAGTGGTGAAGCCAGCACATCCGCGTCTGGGTTATGCATGTCTGGGTTGTTCACGTCCGGGTTGTTCACGTCCGGGTTATTCACGTCCGGGTTATGCATGTCTGGGTTATGCATGTCTGGGCCGTCCACGTGAAGCCGCTGCGTATCGGCCTGTTTACCGATACCTTCCTGCCCGACCAGAACGGCATCACCACCAGCGTCGGGCTGCTGGCGAGCGAGCTGAGCGCCCGTGGACATTGCGTCGACATCATCGCGCCGGACTTTCCCGGCTACCGCGAAGTGCGCCCTGGCGTGGTGCGGGTGCCCAGCCTGAGTTACCTGTACCTGCCGACCTACCGGCTGGCCTGGCCGGGGCGGCGCGACTTTGCCACCAAGTATGACCTGATTCACACCCACACGCCGCTGACGCTGGGCATGGCCGCCACCCGGCTGGCCCGCAAATGGGGCGTGCCGCAGGTGGCGACCTACCACACCCACATCGAGGCGTATACCCACTACCTGCCGGGTATGACGACCCTCCAGCGCCGCACCCGCGTGATTACCCGCGTGGCGGGGCTGCACTACCGCCGCGCCCAGGCGGTCATTACCCCCACAGTGGGCATGCTCGACGTGCTGCGCGAGATGCGGGTGGCCTGGCCGGTGGTGATTCCCACCAGCATCGACCCGCAATCACTTGAGGCCGGGGCCGCCACCCACAACCCCTGGCCTGCCGGACAGCGCCGAGTGCTGAGCGTGGGTCGCCTGGCCCGCGAAAAGCGCTTCGACCTGGTGCTCGACGCCCTGGCCCGCCTACCCGACGCCGCGCTGCTGCTGCTGGGCGAGGGCCCGGAGCGCTCGCACCTGGAGGCGCACGCCCGCGCCATCGGGGTGGCCGAGCGGGTTCAGTTCCTGGGCGTCAAGCCCTGGGAGGAGATGGGCGGCTACTACCGCTGGGCCGAGCTGTTTTTGTTCGCCAGCGACACCGAGACGCAGGGCCTGGTCTTGCAGGAAGCGCAGCTCATGGGCGTGCCGGTGGTGGCGGTGGGCGCACGCGGCACGCTCAGCGGCGTGCAGAGCGGCTCCAGCGGCTATCTGGTGGCGCCCGGCGACGTCGGCGGCCTGGTGGCGGCCAGCCGGAAGTTGCTCGACTCGGCGGCCCGGCACACCGCCTTTGCCGCGCAGGGGCGCCAGTTTGCCCGCCAGTGGACGCCGGGCATGGTCACCGAGCGCACCCTGGAGGTCTACGCACGGGTACTGGGCTACGAGGTGCCGGGCCACGGGATGCTGGGCCAGATGCCGCGCACCCTCACTCCGGGCCGGGAAAGTAGTTTTGTGTATGACCGGTGAGGTTCCTGACGTGGCGCCACAAAAACGGCAACACCCCGCTCTCCAGGCGCCGGGGACTGGTCTGGACCAGGGCGCCGGGCACGTAGGCGACGCTCCCCAGCCGGGCCAGCGCCTGACCGAGCATCACGTCTTCGAGCGCCCCCACGTCCGGATAACCTCCGGCCAGGTGCGCCGCCTGCCGCGAGAAGGCCATGTTGGCGCCCGCCAGATTGGGCCGCCCGATCCGGACGCAGACTTCCAGAAAGCTGCGGTAGGCCGCCCTGGAGACCAGTTGAAGCTGGGGCGTGCCGGAAAAACACAGCGGGCCGTAGAGCGCCACCCGGCCCGGCGCGGCGCCCCGGAGCCGCTCGATCCAGCGGCAGTCCGGCAGCGAATCGGCGTCGGTGGAGGCGACCCAGGCCGTGCGGGCGGCCTCCAGGCCGAGTTGCCGGGCGGGCGAGACCCCGACGCTGGTGCATTCCAGCACGCGCGCCCCCCAGGCGCGGGCCAGCGCGGCGGTCTGATCAGTGCTGGCGTTGTCCACCACGATCACCTCGGCGGGAAGCACGCTCTGGCGCCCGATGGCCTCCAGGGTCCGGCGCAGGTAAGCGCCCTCGTTGCGGGCCGGAATGACGACGGTGAACTCCGGCAGCGCGGCGCGGGTCAGCGGGAAATCCAGGGTCGCTCCATCCACCGGGCGGGGCCTTGCGTTCATGAGGAGGTCCGGCACGCCCTCAAGCTAGCAGACAATCTGTCACGGACCGTGCAGGTGAGCCGGGCCGCGCTGGCTGGGCGGGACAGGTCGAAGGCGTGCTGAGCCCGGTATGGTGAGCCCGATATGGTGAGCACAGTATGCTGAACCCGTCAGGTGAGCGCCCACCGTGTTAGGTCGCCTGCGCCGCCGGATTCTGGAAAAGATGCCGTTTCAGCCGGGGTCGCTGGGCACGGTGCTGAGCATGGCCGCCGCGCTGGCCTGCGCCGAATTCGTGCGCAGCGGCGTCTACGGCGCGTATCTGCCGCAGGCCGGACCTGAATTGCTGGGCGTGCCGCTCACCGCCGTGGGCGCGGCCTGGACCGCCCACTTCGCCGCCGATACCCTGATGCGCGGGGTGAGCGGCGCCCTGATCAGCCGCTACGGCCTGCGCCGGATGGTGTTGCTGGGCGCCGTGCTCAGCCTGGCGGCGCTGTCATGCCTGCCGATAGCGCATTCGGTCTGGGCGCTGATCGCGCTCTCGGCGGTCCACGGCGCGGCGTTTTCGGTGATCTGGCCCGCCACCATGAGCCTGAGCGCCGCCAAGGCCCGCGAGGGCTACCAGGGCCGGGCCGTCAGCACCGTCTCGGTGGCGGTGATGCCGATGGTGGGTGCGGGCTTTTTGCTGTTCGGGGCGCTGGCCCGCCGCACGGCACAGGCGGGCGTGCCGGTGCCGCTGCTGCTGGCGCTGGGCGTGCTGAGCCTGGGGGCCGCCTGCTCGCTGCGGCTGCCCGCCCGCCTGGCCCCTGCGGCGAAACCGGAGCCCCAGGGGGCGCCAAGTGAGTCCGGAACCGGCGTCTCCGGTGACCGTGCCGCAGCCGCTGCCCAGGGCGGTACCGTTGCCCGTGCGCTGCGCGCCGCCCGCGCCCTGGCGCCGCTGCTGCCCGCCGCCTTTATTCAGAACGTCAGCCTGTCGCTGCTGGGGCCGCTGCTGTTTACCCTGGCGCCGCTGCTGCAACTGGAGTACTGGGGCGTCGTGGCGCTGCTGCTGGTCGGCGGGGCGGCGGCGGCAGCCGGACTTCCGTTCATGGGTCGCCTGGCAGACCGGGGGCGCCCGCGCCTGATCCTGACGCTGGGCTTCGGGCTGGTGGGCACAGCCCTGGGACTGATCGCCACGCTGCCGCCGCTGTGGGCGCTGCTGGGGCTCTCAGCGCTGCTGGGGCTGGGCTACGCCTGCATCCTGCCCGGCTGGGCCGCGCTGGTCACCGCCACCCTGCCCGCCGAGCAACGCGCCGCCGCCTGGGGTACGTTGATGACCGCCGAGAACGCTGGAACCGCGCTGGGGCCGCTGCTGGGCACGCTGGCCTTCGCGCAGATGGGCGTGCGCGGCCCGTTTCTGGTCGGCGCCGTGCTGGCGCTGGGCACCGGCCTGGCGTATTTGCTGACCCGGCAAAGCACGGCGCCCAAACAGGCCGCTGCGTCTTGAATAGACCGTTTCGCTTCCCAACGCGCTTCGGTGTGTGCCTGATCGGCGGTCTGGCACTGGCCACCCTGCTGGCCGAGGTGCTGGGCCGCGCCGCCGGGCTGGGCGCCCTGGGCGCCGACCCTGGAGCTACCGATGCCGGGGCGAGCAATGCTGGTGCGAGCAACGCCGGGGCGAGAAACCGGGTGGCGCTGACCTTCGACGACGGCCCCAGCCAGCGCACCACCGAGCTGCTGAGCGTGCTGCACGGTGCAGGAGTGAGCGCCACCTTCTTCGTGCTGGAGGACGCCTGCCAGGCACATCCGGCTGAACTTCAGGCTCTGCTCGCCAGCGCTCACCAGATCGAGGCGCACGGCAAGGACCACCGCCACGCGCTGAGGCTGTGGCCCTGGCAGGAATGGGCACAGGTGAGGTGGCATCCCAGAGATGGGGCTGGCGCGGCGCCCAGGCTCTACCGTCCGCCCTATGGGGGGCACTCGCCCTTCACCCGGCTGCTGACCCGGCTGGCCGGACGGCGCGTGGCGCTGTGGGACGTGGAGTCACGAGACTGGACGGCGCCACCGGGCGATACGGCCCAGGCTCAGGCGCTGGCCCAGGCCACCGCCCGGCAGGTGCGGCCCGGCAGCGTCACCTTGCTGCACGACGGCCCCGCCGTGACGCCGGAGCTGCTGCGCGCACTGCTGGCGCTGCTGGCGGCGCGTGGGCTCCAGCCGGTCAGGCTCAGCGAGCTGCCGATGCGGCGCATTGGGCTGCGTGCCGGGCTCAGGCGCCTGCGGACGACGTATCACCTGAGCTGAGAGTTCAGCGTCTGCTGCCGGGCGTGCCGAGCAGGGCCACCAGGCGCTCGACCTGGGCCTGCTGGGCGGCTTCCAGGGTGCCCAGGGCCTCTTTCTGGAGGGCCTTCCAGGTGTCCAGGCTGCGTTCGGTGGTGCGGAGCACGGCGGCGTTGACCGTGAAGTGCAGGCTGGGCGAGCGCTGCATGGCGGCCTCGACCCCGCCGCCACGGGCGCCGAGCAGGGCGCCCAGGATGCCCTTTTCCTCGGCGCGGCGTTGGAGTTCGCGGCGCAGCGAACGGTCCTTGATGCGCTCGACGACCTCCCAGGCGGCGTCCTGCACCAGTTCACGGCCCGGCGCGGCGCGGTAGGCCTCGTACCACAACGCCTCGCCCTGACGGCCTGTGCGGGTAAAGAGCGCGTGGCCCGCCGCCGCCCAGGTCGTCTCGAAGTCGCGGGCGTCCTCGATCAGCACCCGGAGCTGGCGCATGCCCGGTTCCAGGCTCAGGCGGTGGCCTTCGGGCAGCACGGCCCAGGCGCTGCGGCCCTGTTCGTCCTGGGCCTGAAGCCCGGCGTAGGCGGCGGCCAGCGCTTCGGGCGTGTCCTGGGCGCTGCCGATGCGGCTCCGGTCGGCATATAAGGCCAGGGCGCCGCCGTCCTCGAAGCGGACCTCGTGGCGCAGGTGGCGCAGGCCCAGGCCCCACAGGTCGTGGGCACGGCCCAGCAGGCTGCTCATGGCGCCAGCGTCCAGATCACGGAGTTCGGCGTCGGGCAGCGCGGTTCGCAGCAGCGACTGTAGGGCCGTGCGGGCGGCGCCAGTCGTGGAGGCAGTCGTGGAGGCAGTCGTGGCGGCAGTCGTGGCGGCGGTCGTGGAGGCACTCACGTTCACAGCCTGTTCAGGCTCGGCCACCGCCGTGCGGGAAGGGTCTTTTTTGGATTTGCTGGCCTGGGTCATGGGGCTCCTTGAAGAGTGGGGGGAATGGGCAACAGTGTTGTGCGGTGGCGGGCGGCAAAGGGTGGGCGGCAACAGAATTAAAATGTCAACACCTCAATTCAGCATACTTATTCTGTTATATCACAACTCAGCTTCGGCTGGATAGGCTGGGGCCGCGCTGGCACGCCCCGGCCCGGTGCCCTCAGCGTATCGCCGGAGCCTGGCGGCGTGAAGGGATGGGCGGTGGGGGGGGGTTATGGGTCGGCTGAACGTATGGGTGGTCGGCGTCATGACCTTGCGCCTCGGCAGCATTACTCGGATTACTCGGCAGCATTACTCGGCGGGGTCAGGGGACGCGGCGGGGTCGAGCGGCCCGGCACTCAGGGTTTCCTCCAGGGCCTTGAGAATGCGCTGCGGATCGCTGGCCTGGGTCATGATTTCGGCCTCGGCGTCGTGGCGGTTGTGGACGTTGGGCAGGTCCCGGCGCAGTTCTTCGAGCAGACCGATGATCTTGGCGCTGCGCTGCTCGGTCAGCAGCACGATCTGGAGCTGAAGCTGCGAGCGCTGCTCGGCCACGCGGGCCTGGCGGGCCTGCGAGATCAGCACCGTGGCCGTGACGATCAGGCTCAGCACCCCGATCAGCCCCTGGAGCCAGAAAAAGGGTGGGCTGTCCCAGGGCTGGTGGGTCAGGAGGCTCAGCCCTGAGTTCAGCAGCGTCCACAGCAAAAACAGGCTCAGCACCGTGACGATAAAGGCCGGGCGGCCCAGCAGCGAGGCCAGGCGCTCGATGGGCCGGTGGAGGGTGGTCAGGTTGGCCTCGGCCTGCTGCTGAAGCAGGAGATTGATCTCGGCGTTCTGTTCGAGCAGCGAACCGAGGTGCGGGCCAACGAAATCTGGACCGCTCTCATACGGACTGCTCTCATACGGACTGGTTTCAGACGGACTGGCAAACTCTGGACGACTGGGAAGGCCTGACGGACTCATGGCCGTAGTGTCGCGCCCATCGGCGGCTCGGCGGCGCCTCTGGCCGTGACTCCCAAGAAGCGGTAAACGTCGGGTTGCGGATACTGGGCTACGAAGACTGAATTATTAAGACTGGGTTGTTATCAAGGCTGGGTTGTTATCAAGGCTGGGTTGTCCATAAATCCGCCGGATAAAGAAAACTGCAAGAGGCGCGGTGCTCTGCTGAACGCCAAGTCAGCAGGGTTTGAGCCGGTTCGCTGGCCGGTCCATTGGCTGACTTCACCGGCACGGTCGCCCGCCCCTACGTCCATAGCCGCCAGCACCACGGCGAACTCTCCCCCACCCATGACCAGTCACCCATGACCTCCCCCCGGCGATCTTCCGCAGCCCAGAGGCGCCAACCGCCGCCTGGCTGGGCGGTGCTGGCGGTGTTTCTGGGGCTTCAAGCGCTGCCCGGCGCCGTGGTGCTGTGGGCTCACCTGACGGCGCTGCCGGGGACCCTGCTGCCGGAGACCGTGCTGCCTGAGCCTGGCGCACTGAGCGGACTGGCCGTCCCCGCCTCGCTGGGCAGCGTCCTGGGCGGTTCGGGCCTGCTGATCCTGGCCGAAACGGTGAGTCTGGCCACGGCTTTGGTGGCGGTGCGCCTGCCCCGACCGATTACCTTGCCGATGCTGAGTTGCGCCGGAATCGTCGTGGCGCGGCTGGCCGTCAGCGGCCTTCAGCTCAGCGGTTTGAGTGACACCTCAGCGGTGGCTGCCACGTGGGACGTGCTCAGCAGCTTGGTCATCGCGCTGGGGACGCTGTGGTTGATGTGGATCAGCCGCCAGATGCTCGCCTCGCGCCAGCAGCTCCTGAATGACCGGGCCGAGCGTGACGCCCTGACCGGACTGCTGGGCCGGGCGGGCCTGAGCCGCCGAGTGAGCGAGCTGACCGGCAACCAGGACGCCGCGCTGATGATGTTCGATCTCAACGACCTCAAAAGCATCAACGACACCGGCGGGCACAGCGCGGGCGACGACCATTTGCAGCAAGTCGCCCAGGCCATCGAGGCCGCGCTGCCGCCGGGTGCGCTGCTGGGGCGCTGGGGCGGCGACGAGTTTCTGGCCGCCCTGCCCCGCACGCAAGACGACGTAGCCCTGAAATTTGCCGACAGCGCAGCCGCCCACGCCCCCCGGACCCGCCGCAACCTGCCGCCGTTCGCCGTGGGCGTGGCCCAGATGCGGGCCGGAGAGGACATGGCCCGCGCCCTGGCGGTGGCCGACCAGCAGATGTACGAAAACAAGGCCGCCTCGCGCCTGAGCCGCCTGGAAGGTGCCCAGGTCACGGCTGGCCGCAGCGATTCTGGTCGGGCCAGTGCTGATCGGGCCAGTGCTGGTCGGGCCAGTGCTGGTCGGGCCGCTTCGGGCGCACGGACAGACGGCAGGAGTGCCAGCAGCTACGTCTCGACCCCGGAGGAGTTCACCCGCATGCTGGAGGGCCTGGAAACCAAGCACGCCATCTTGCACGAGGGACTGGACACCCTGCGCAGGGTGCTGGGCTTTGACGGCAGCTCCTACTATCAGCAGCGCGGCGAGCTGATGTATCCCACCTACGTGACCGGCGAGGAGGAAATCACCCTGGCCGACCTCACGGCTCACCAGGGCCGCGCCAGCAGCAGCGGCATCGTCAGCCGGGCCATAGAGACATCGAGTACGGTGGGCACCGCCGACTACCCCTCGGACCCCGACGCGCTGAGCGCCTGGATCGAGCATGGCCTCAAAAGCGTGGTGGTCACCCCGGTGCGCGACGCGGGCGTGGTGGTCGGCATACTCGACCTGACCAGCTACCGCACCTGGCGGGCGATCACCCCCCAGGTCTGCCGCCTGCTCGAAGCCGTGGCGCTGAGGCTGGGCCACGTGCTGGAGCGCGACCGGGTGGTGGCCCAGGTGCAGCACACCTTCGAGGGCAGCTTGGTCGCCCTGGGCATGGCGCTCGAAGCCCGCGATTTCGAGTCGTTCGGGCACACCGAGCGGGTGGTGGCCGCCGCCGAGCTGCTGGGCGGCGCCTTCGACCTGGGATCACGCACACTGCTCGAACTGCGTCAGGGCGCGTATCTGCACGACATCGGCAAGCTGACCATTCCCGACGCGGTGCTGCTCAAACCCGGCAAGCTCGACGCCGAGGAGTACGCCGTCATCCAGCGCCACGCCGCCCAGGGCCACGCGCTGGCCTCGCGCATCGCGGGCATCAGCGCCCAGGCCCTGGACGTGATTCTCTCGCACCACGAGCGCTGGGACGGCCAGGGCTACCCGGCGGGCCTGAGCGGCGAGGCCATTCCGCTGCTGGCCCGCATCTTCGCGGTGTGCGACGTCTACGACGCCCTGACCAGCGCCCGGCCCTACAAACCCGCCTGGACGGTGCAGGCGGCGCTGCAAGAACTCGAAGCCCAGGCTGGCCAGCAGTTCGACCCGCGTATCGTGACCATTTTCACCGCCCTGGTCCGCACGGCGCCGCCCACGCCGGAAAACCCGGAGCCTGCCCCCCAGGCCAGCGCACCGGAACTGCCGGAGCCAGCTCAGCCTTTGCCGGGATCACTGACTCAGCCCTGAAGAAAAGGCGAGTTCTGGAGTTCGCGGCAAACGGGGACTCAGCCACCTGCACACCGCTCCTCCCGCGCTTGGTCGCTGAAATCGTGCGTCAACGGCCTCGAATCCTCGAATGAACATCAGTCATATCTGATGAAATTTTCCTTCATGTGCAAATTTTTCTAGACAATATGCGAGATTTTTGGCCAAAATTCGGGTAATATTCGGACTGCGACGCAGACCTTACAGTTTCTGATGCGCAATTTGCAAAGTAAAGATTCAGTAAAGGCGACGCACCTACCGTCAGTTTGCGAGACGCTTCGCAGACTACAAATCTTTCCGTCCATATCTATAGAGGAGTGATATGAAAAACTTCGCCAAGTCCATGTACTGTACGGCCACCCTATTGCTGGCCACGCTACCTTCGGCGGCTCAGACTGTCCCGGCTGCCCCCCCAGCCGCCCCCGCTGCTCCGGCGCCCGCTCCGACAACCGGCCTGCCGAATGTGGTCATTCTGGCGACAGGCGGCACCATCGCGTCGTCGGCGGACTCGAATACCCAGGTCGTGAACTATTCGCTGAGTCAGACCGTCAACAACCTGATCAACGCCGTGCCCGCCGTGACCAAGGTCGCCAACGTGACCGGCGAACAGGTCGCCAATACCGGTAGCCAGGACATCACCACTGAGATCCTGCTGACCCTGGCCAAACGCATCAACGTCCTGCTGGCGTCCCCAGATATCAGTGGCGTCGTTGTCACCCACGGCACCGACACCATGGAGGAAACCGCTTACTTCCTCGACCTGGTGGTCAAGAGCGACAAGCCGGTTGTCATGGTCGGTGCCATGCGTCCCTCGTCAGCGCTAAGCGCGGACGGCCCTTTCAATCTGTATCAGGCGGTGCAACTGGCGGCCAACCCGACGGCCACCGGCAAAGGCGTTATGGTGCTGCTCAACGACCGCATCAGTGCGGCGCGGTACGTCACCAAAACCAACACCAGCGCACTCGACACCTTCAAGTCGCCGGAGCAGGGCTACATGGGCGCCTTCGTCGGTGGTAAGCCCTATTTCTACACCCAGCCGACCCAGGTTCATACGACGGGCAGCGACTTCGACGTGAGTACCCTGACCAGCCTGCCGCCCGTCGAGATCCTCTACGGCTACCAGAACAACGCAGGCTACCTGTACGACGCGGCAGTTCAGGCGGGGGCCAAGGGCATCGTGCTGGCAGCGACCGGCAACGGAACCGTCTCGACCGCCTCCAAAAAGGGCCTGGCGGACGCGGTGGCAAAAGGAGTAGTCATCGCCCGCTCGTCCCGAACCGGCAGCGGGACGGTGACGCCCTCACCGGATGATCTCAAGAACGGCTCGGTGTCCACCGACTCCCTGAACCCGCAAAAAGCCCGCATTCTGCTGATGCTGGCTTTGACCAAAACCACCGATCTCAACAAGATTCAGGCCTATTTCGACCGCTACTGAGCGGCGACTTTCAAATCATAGAAACCACAGGAGCCCAGCTCGATGCGGGTCAGCCTCGATGCGGGTCAGCATTGTCCGGTGGTCACTGCTCCTTAGGTCAGGAGTGAGTGCAGTGGGGGGAGCATCGTCTGGTGAGGTCGGGATAGCCCTGAACCCTGACCGAACCTGCCTGCCACGGCTGGTCAGACGCAACCGCGCAATACCACCCAGCTCCTGCTCTATCGGCCCAGCTACGGCTCTACCGATAACGCCGCATGGGGAGCGGGCACCGGCCTGTCCAGGCTGGCTGCCACGAACTGGGTGGGAGTCAGCCCGAAGGCCCGTTTGAAGAGGCGGTTAAATTCCTGGGCGCTGCTGAATCCCACCTGATACGCGATGTCCTGAACGGTGGTCTGGCCGGTCTGAAGCAGCCGCTGGGCCTCGCTCAGCCGTCTGGAGTTGCGGTAGGCGACGGGGCTCATCTTGACCGCCTCCTGAAACAGGGCGCAGCAGTGGGCCGCGCTGAGGTTCGAGGCGTCGGCGATCACCTCCAGCGCGACGGCCTCGGTGTAGCACGCCTCGATCAGTTTCAGGCTGGCGGCGATGCGGCGCAGGGCCCGGCGACGCCGCTCGGCCACCTGATCGACCTCGCCGTGCGGAGCGGCCCTGGCGATCAGCCCCACCGCCTGAATCAGCAGCCCGCCGACCACCACGTCCCACATCGGCGATTGCCCGGCGGCTTCCAGGCGAATGGCGTCCAGCAGGGCGTGCACGTCCGTGTTGAGCGGGCTTCCCAGCGGCAGCACCGGGGACTGCAAGGCGACGTCGCTGATAAACGGCAACCGCACCTCGCGGCGGGTGCGAGCGATCCAGCCCTCATCCAGAATCATCGAGTGGAAATGCACCACGAAGATATCGGCGTCCTCGCCTTCGGGGTAGTTCATGTGCGGCTCAAGGGTATTGACCACGTAGACCTGGCCCGCCGCGAAGCGGTGAATCTGATCGCCGATCACGTAATGGCCCTGCCCCCGGACAATCAGGCCCAGCTCGTAGCTGTCGTGCCAGTGCAGGCGGCGAATCGGGGCGACAGGACGCCGGGTGTCGCGGATGTGAAAGAGTCGGCCCCCGGCCTCCAGGTTGGCGTTGCTCTGCATCTCGGCGAATTCGGGCACCAGTTGCTTCCAGGGCTGTTCCATGCGTGGTCCCATCATAAGCAGCCTCGGCTCGGAATCCGTGTTACCGGGCCGCCGTACCGATCACCTCCCGGTCGAGGGCCGCCGCCGACAACTGGAGTATCCGGTCGATCACCTCCTGCGTGACCCCCAGGTACGCCTGCGGATCGAGCGCTGCTTCCAGCGCCGCACGGTCGAGTCTGCCGATCACCAGCGGGTGACTCAGCACCGCCTCGCGAAAGGCCGCGCCGGTCGCACTGTCGATGGCCGCGTGATGCACGACCTCATGGGCCGCCAGCCGCCCGGTCAACGGTGCCAGCGTCATCATCACCGCTTCGGCCAGCAAGAGCCCCTCGCTGTGCGCCAAGTTGGCCCGCATCCGCTCCGGAAAGACGCGCAGCCCGCCGAGCACGAACTGCATGGTTTCGCAGCCGCTCTGGGTCAGCACCGCGCACTCGCCGAGAATGGTCTCGAAGGTGGCGCTGGCGGCGGCGTCTCCCTCGTCGCCCTGCACATTGGCCTCCAGGGCCACCCCGACCCGGCTGCGCACCAGCCGCGAGAGGCTGATGACGCCCTGGCAGCGGGTCGGGTTGCGCTTTTGCGGCATGGTGGACGAGCCGATCTTGCCGGGATAAAACGGCTCTTCGAGTTCGGCGATCTCGCTGCGCTGCATCAACACGATGTCCTGGGCGATCTTTTCCAGGGTACTCATCAGCAGGCCCTGCACCCCGATGTATTCGGCAAAGCCGTCGGCGGCGGTGCGCACAGGGATCAGGGCGGCGCCCAGGTTCAGGAGTTCTGCCAGGCGTGCCTGGACCCGCAAGCCGCCCTCGCCCATGCTGGCCAGCGTGCCGATGGCCCCGCCGAGGCTGGCCACGAACACGCGCGGCTCACAGGTGCGCAGCCGCTCGGATTGCCGGGAGAGTTCGCTGAGCCAGGCCGCCGCCTTGAAGCCGAAGGTCATCGGCAGCGCGTGCTGGCCGTGGGTTCGCCCGGCCATCAGCGAGCTGCGGTGCTCACCGACCAGTGCGCTGAGCCGGGCGCACATCGCCGCCAGATGGGCCAGGGTGGCCGTGTGCGTCTCACGCAGTTGCAACACGGCGGCGATGTCGAGGATGTTCTGCGTCGTGGCGCCCCAGTGCAGGTAACCGCCCGCGTCACCGGCGCACAGCGCGGCAAACTGGCTCAGGACCGGCATCAGGGGGTGCTGCGTGAAGCGCACCTCCTCGGCCAGGCGCCCGGTATCGAACAGCTCCACCCGCGCCTGCCGCCGAATCTCCAGGGCGGCTGCCGCCGGAATGAGCCCCAGTTCCGCCTGCGCCTGGGCCAGCGCCGCCTCGACATCGAGCCAGCGTTGCAGGGTGGTGCGGTCGTCCCAGATGACCTTGGCCGCCTGACTGAACGACTGGGCGCGGAGAAACGAATCAATGGCGTGTACAGGCATCAGCAGTCCTTGGGCGGGTCATTTCGAATCTGGAGCGGCACTCTCTGGAGCGGCACTCTCTGAAACAGTGCTCTCTGGAACAGTGCTGGCGTCACTTGCGGGCGTTGTAACGGTCCAACGCCCTTTGCATGATGCCCGTGGCCTCGTCGATGCCCTGATCCTTGACCCTCGCCGCGTAGGCATCAAAGCGCTCCAGCGGCTCGGCGCCCGTGATAAATTTGGCCGTCATCTCCGCGACGTAGGTGTTGACGTCGTTCATGATGCTGGCGAACTTGCGGCTGTCGCCCTGCGACGGCGTGACCCCCGGCAGAACCCGCTCGAACGACGCCCGCCGCCAGAGCTGGTAGGCGCTTTGCTGCTGCGGCAGGCTGAACAGTTGGCGGATGTAGCGAATGTCCTGAATGCCGATCAGGAACTGGGGGCGGCAGCAGTAGGTCAGCGCCTGGGCCATGCTCAGCTTGGGGTTTTTGGTAATCATGTCGGTGTAGACCGGCTGGCCATTCACCAACGTGTAGGTGGCGCCCTCCTTGCCGAAGTTGACCGCCAGGCGCCCCGCCGGGGAGTACTGGTAATCGAGCCACTTGACCGTTTCCGGGATGCTCTTGTTGGTGCCCGAAATGGCCGCGCCGTAGCCCTGATAGCGGCGGCTGGCCGAGTGGAAGGGCATGTAGTTCTTGCCGCCCTGCCCGAAGGCGTAGGGCGCGGCGACCAGACTGAAGCCTGGGATCTGCTTGGCGGCGTTGGCCAGGTAGCGGCCCATTCCGCTGCCCGCGTAGCCGTAAAACGCACCGACGCGGTTTTGCAGCACCTTGGCATCGAGTTGCTGGGTCGTGGACGACATGAAGTCGGGATCGATCAAGCCCGCCGCATACCACTGGTGCATCTGGGTCAGGAAGCGTTTGTAGTCGTCGGTGATCTCCGCGTATCCGACCTTGCCGGGAGCGCTCTGATAAAAGCCGGGGGCCAGGTTATAGGCGCTCAGGAAGCCCTGCACCGTCAACGGAATGCCGGTGCTCGCCGAGGTGCTGTCGCCGGACAGCGGGATCTCGTCGGGCTTGCCGTTGCCGTTGGGATCCCCGGTCTTGATGGCCTTGAGTACCGCCGTCCAGTCGGCGACGCTGCGCGGTGGGCGCAGCTTGAGGCGCTCCAGCCAGTCGGCGCGCAGGGTCGGGCCGTAGGTCACCCCCTCCTTGAGCGGATTGATGCGGATCGCCGGAAAGGCGTAGATGTCGCCGTCGTCGGTGCTGATGTCGCGGCGCAGGCCGGGATTGGCCGCCAGGTACTTGGTCAGGTTGGGGGCGTATTTGGCGATGGCCTCGTTGAGCCGCACGATCACGCCCTGGCGCAGCATCTGCTCCGGTCCGCCGGGAACGTCGAACCAACTGTATTCGATGATGTCCGGGTAATTGCGCGAGGCGAGCAGCAGATTGAAGCGCTCCTTTTCGCTGCCCAGCGGCGGGTGCTCGAAGTCCACCTTGATGCCGGTGCTGCCTTCGAGCATCTTGTAGAGCGTCATCTCGCCGAAGTTCTTGATGGCGCCGTTGGCATTGGCGTTGAACGGCGCCCAGATCTTCAATGTCAGGTTCTGTGAGATGGGCAGCTTGAGCGCTTCCTGGGCCTGCGCTGTCAACATGCCGGTCAGCGCGAGCATGGGGAGTATAAGGCGCTTGATCTTCATATCGTCTCCTGTCGTTCAAATGAGTTGCTGCTTGGCGGCGGGCAACCCGGTGCCAGGCCCGCTTTTCAGGTCCTGCTCCCTACTCCTTGACGCCGCCCACCAGCACCCCCTTGACGAAGTAGCGCTGCAAGAAGGGGTAGACCAGCAAGATCGGCAGGATGCTGGCGACGATGGCGGCGTAGCGCAGCGTCACCGCGACCGGTTCGGCGGCGTCGCCCCCGGCCCCCACGCCCTCGGTGCTGCCGTCGATCAGAATCTGCCGGAGTGCCAGTTGCAGCGGGTGGAGGTGTGGATCGTTGAGGTAGATCAGCGCCGAGAACCACGAGTTCCAGTGGCCCACCGCGTAAAACAGCACCAGCACGGCGAGGGTCGGCAGCGACAGCGGAATGTAGATGCGGCACAGGATAATCAGGTCGTTGGCACCCTCCAGCCGGGCGCTCTCCTCCAGACTGGGGGGAATGGCGGCGAAGGCCGTGCGCAGGATCAGCAGATTCCAGGTGTTGACCGCCGTGGGCAAGATCACCGCCAGCGGGTTGTTGAGCAGGCCCAGGCTCTGCACCAGCAGGAAGTTGGGGATCAGGCCGCCGCTGAAGAACATGGTCAGGACGATGAACAGCGTGATCGGCGTGCGGCCCACCAGGTCGTGCTTCGAGAGGCCGTAAGCGCCCAGACAGGTCAGCACGATGTTCAGCGCCGTGCCGAAGACGGTGTACAGGACGGTGTTGCGGTAACTTTCGCGCAGGTAGCTGTTCTCGAAGACCCGGACGTAGGCCTCCAGCGAGAAGCCCTGTGGGGCCAGCAGCACGCCGCTGTGGCGCAGCATCCGGCTCGGCTCGGAGAGCGAGGCCATCAGCACGTAGTAAAACGGGTACAGCGTGATGAGGACCAGCGCCAGCAGCAGCACGGCGTTGAAGACATCGAACACCCGGTCGCCGAGGGGAGACCTGAACCCCTGGCTCTGGCGCAGCGCCCTGGGCGGCCTCACCGGCTTCCCCGGATGATGCGGCGAGGCCGGTTCACCATAAGCTGCTGCCGGTAAACGTTCTGGAGAGCCGGTTGGCCAGCAGAAGCAGCGCCAACGCGATCACGGCGTTGAAGAGTCCCACCGCCGCGCCGTAGCTGAAGTTGGCTTCCAGCAGGCCCCGGCGGTACACCGTGGTGGAGATCACGTCGGCGGTCTCGTAGGTGCTGGGGTTGTAGAGCAGGATGATCTTCTCAAAACCCACGCTCATCATCTGACCGATCCGCAAGATCAACAGGGTGATGATGGTCGGCATCATGCCGGGCAGCGTGACGTGGCGCACCAGATGCCATCGTCCGGCGCCGTCCACTCTGGCCGCCTCATACAGACTCGGATTGATGCCCGCCAGCGCCGCCAGGTAGATGATGCTGCCCCAGCCGACGCTCTGCCAGATGCCGGACCCGACGTAGATGCCCTGGAACGAGCCGGGGTCGGACATGTACGCCGTGCGCGTGCCGCCCAGCGAGACGAGGATGTCGTTAATCAGGCCGTTTTGCGCGAACAGGTCCAGCACCAGCCCGGAGATCACGACGATGGAGATGAAGTGCGGCAGGTAAACCATCGTCTGAACGAATCGTCGGAAGCGGGTGCTGGTGACCTCGTTGAGCAGCAGGGCCAGGAGAATCGGCGCTGTGAACCCGAACAGCAGATCCCAGACGTTGATCATCAAAGTATTGCGCAGCACCCGCCAGAAATAGAACGAGCCGAAGAACTCGTGAAACCACTGCCAGCCGACCCAGGGACTGCCGCCTATGCCCACGGCAGGGCTGTAATCCTTGAAGGCGATGATGAGCCCGTAGAGCGGGCCGTATTCAAACACCGCGTAGTAGAGCAGCACCGGGACCAGCATCAGGTAAACCCAGGTGTAGCGCTGCCATGACCGCCGCCAGCGCGACTCCCGAATTGGCCTGACCCCGACGCCGCCACTGCGAACTCTCTCTTGCATTGATCCTCCGCTCACGCCCACACGCCTGAGCAACCGGTCCAGTCAGCGTCGGGGGCGTGAGCGCCCCGACCGGCTGGCCTAGACCTGTTGTTCGTTGTGGTTGAGAAAAACGATAGGGCAAAGCAGGATTCACCGGACAGAGGCAAAACTCGCCCAGGATGAACGGATCTTCTGATTTCGGTCCGGCGAACAGAGTGTCCATGTCGAGTTCAGAGCCAGCGTGGCGGCTTCCGCCGATCTGTGAGGAAAACCAGCCTGAAGAGCCTGCTTTCAGAGCACCGGGATTCTTCCAAACGACAAAACGCACCCCGGACGCCTGACGGCCCAGGGTGCGGGGCTGCTGAACTCAGCGGGTGACGTTCAGGGTGATGGTGCGGGCTGCGGCGCCCTGGCCGCTTTCTTTCAGGGCGTAGGTGATGCGTCCGGCGCCGGGCCTGCTGGTGTACGACCAGCCGCAGCCCGCGTCCAGCGGCAAGACCTTCCGTCCGATCTGGCGACCCCCCCGGCTGACGGTGACGACGTAACTCTTGCCGCTCCCCTCTCCGCCGACGCGAAACGGCTGCCTGACCTGGGCGCCGTCCTTGAGCGAAAGGGAGAAGGGCCTGGTGCAGCGTCCGGCCTGGGCGGCTGCGGCGGTCACCGTCAGCTTCAGGTCGCTCGCCTCGGTGCCCGCCGCCACCGTGTAGGTGTGCGACCCGGCGCTGGGGCTGGGCAAGCTCTCGTCGGGTTCGCTGGTGACGGGCCTGCTTTATCTGGTGGTCCCGCTGGTTGCAGGCGCCGTCGCCGCCGTGATCGCCGTCTACCTGACCCCCGAAGGCGCCGACGAAGCTGAGCGCGAGGTGGTGACGGCTCTGCCCAAGCAGCCGTGATTACACAGAGACGACCACGACCGGAAATTCCACCTGGAATACGGCTCCTCCCCCTGGCGCGTCCGTGAGTTTGACGGTGCCCCCATGCAATTCGGCGAGTTGTTTCACGATGGCCAGGCCCAGACCGGAGCCTGAGCCGTGGGTATCCGAATGGTAAAACCGCTCGAAGACCCGCTCCTTCATCGCTTCGGCGACGCCAGGCCCGGAATCCTGAACGCGAAGTTCCACCGTTGTGTTCTGCGCTTTGACGCAAACGATGATCCGCCCTGCCGGGGGAGAAAACTTCAGTGCATTTTCCAGCAGATTCAGCATGATTTGAGACAGCCGCACGGGGTCACCTCTTAAAACCGCCGTCTCTGTAGAGAGTTCGAGGTGAACTTCCTTCAGAAGCGCCCGCTGTCTGAATCCGGCCACCGCGTCACTGGCAACAACAGCCAGATCACAGGTCTCAAGCGTGAGGTTGAGTTTGCCCGCATCGGCCAGCGAAAGGTGACGCAAATCTTCTACCAGGCGGGCCAGGAAATCGGTGTGCTGCTTAAGAAGGTTGATCTCACTCATATCCAGCGTGAAGAGGCCGTCTTGCAGGGCGGCGAGCCTGGCTTGCAGGACGGCCAGCGGGGTTCGCAGTTCGTGGGCGATGGAGGCGGTGGTGGCCCGCCGCTCAGCTTCGAGCCGTTCCAGAGAAGCGGCCATCTGGTTGAAGTCGTCCAGTAGACGGCTGGTCTCGCCGCTTTGCCAGTTCAGATACGTTCGCCTCGTGACTGAAGCTATCGTCATGGGCGACTTCGTTACGGGCGACAGGCGGGCACGGGCGCTCAGGTCTCCCCCGGCCACCCGCTGCGCCGCCGTCGAGACCTCGCTGAGTGGCCGGGCCAGGGACCGCGCGATGTAGGCCGCCAGCAGCGTGGCAAGGACGAATCCGAACAGCGATCCCCAGGCCCCCACGGCCACGTCGTCGTTCGTGAACAGCGCGGCCAGGCCCTTGGCCACCAAAAACAGGACACAGAAGCTGACCAGCACGCCCATGATCCCCAGCCACAGGCCCACCCAGATACGGTTCACCGGTCGCCGCCGTCCATCAGGCGATACCCGACGCCACGCACCGATTCGAACGGATCAGCCGCCCCGACGGCACCGAGCTTGCGCCGGACGCTGTTGAGGTGCGCGTCGACCACCCGTTCGAGCGCCCCGGACTCAGGCAGACACGCCTGGATCAGTTCGGCGCGGCTGAACACCCGCCCTGGGTGCCGGGCCAGCAGTTCCAGCAGCCGGAACTCGCTCAGCGTCAGGTCGAGGCGCTTGCCCAGGGCTTTGACCTGCATGCCACGCGAATCGATTTCAAGCCCGGCCACCAGCACCGGCCCGCCCCCGTCTCTGGGCTGTGTGCGCCTCAAGACCGCCTTGACCCGTTCGATCACTTCGGGCGGATTGAAGGGTTTGGTCACGTAGTCGTCGGTGCCCATCCTGAAGCCCACCAGCCGGTCCACATCGTCCACACGGGCGGTGACCATGATGACCGGCGTGTCGCCGTCCTGGCGGATGCGCCGCAGAATCTCGAAGCCGTCGAGCTTCGGCAGCGTCACGTCGAGCAGCACCAGATCAGGCCGGGTGGCGCGGAACAGGCGCAGGGCCGCTTCGCCGTCGAAGGCCCGCTCGGTCCGGAAGCCCTCCCGGCGCAGATAGGCTTCGAGAACCTGGCTCAGACTCGGTTCGTCCTCGACGACGAGCACGAGTGAGTACTGGGAGGCCGAAAGGTCCATACCCCAGTGTAGGAGCGGTGCGGGAGGGGCGGCTGTTGTTTTAGGTAGATTGTTTTAAGTAGATTCGGGTTTTGAGTGGATTTGAACAAGATTGGATGAGAACCTGGGGTCTGTGCAGAGGCGAAAGCCTGCTCCTGTCGGCCTGGAGACCACACTTGACGAGCTACGGCAGGCCAGAGAAATCTTGTCGGAAGCCGGGAGAAGCCTGACCGGTAGAAACCTAGAGTGCTTTCAAGACCGTGAGCCGTTCCTGTGCCGAGCGCGATGCCGGTCAAACGATGGTCCGGACCACTCCACGTCCCAGCCGTCTCACTGTCCCAACCGTCTCACTGTCCCAGCCGTCTCACTGTCTCAGCCGTCTTTCCCGACCGGCGGCCCCGTCGAGGGCTCCGGCAGAGAATCAAGGAGTCTTTTATGTCTGCGATTCGCACTTCTCGCTCGATGCTGGCCGCCCTTTGCCTGCTGTCTCAGGGTACCTTTGTCCAGACTGCTGAGGCCCGCACAACCTCCGTGCTGGGCGGCGGCGGCCAGCCTGTTTGCCGCGCCACACAGGCCACCCCCAATCTGGCTCAGCTCGACATGTACATCACCCGCATGATGAAGGAGTACGGCGTCCCTGGCGTGGGCCTGGCGCTCGTCGAGAACGGCAGCGTCCGCGTGGTGAAGGGCTACGGCGTGCGCGATGTCAAAACACACGCGCCGGTCACGGCCAACACGCAGTTTGCCATCGGTTCGGTGACCAAATCATTTACCGCCCTGGACATGATGGTGCTGGTCGAGCAGGGCCTGGTTGACCTCGACGCGCCGGTTACGACCTACATCCCGGAATTCAAACTGTCCAATCCGGCAGCGACCCGGACCGTCACCGTGAGAAACCTGTTGAGCCATTCGAGCGGTCTGGTCAGAACCGACGCCACATTGTTCGATGCGAAACTGACGGCCAAAGACGTCATCGCGGCGCTGCCGACCACGCCCCTGGCCGGTAAACCGGGCAAGACCTTCGTCTACAGCAACGTCAATACCATCCTGGCCGGTGAGATCATCAGCCGGGTCAGCGCTCAGCCGTGGGCCGCGTTCACCCGTGAGCGGGTGCTCAAGCCGCTGGGCATGAACACGGCGACGCTCTCGATCAAAGAACTCAGGCAGCAGCCTGACATCGCCACACCGCACGTCATCAACGTCAGGGGCGGCGGCTCGCAACCCGCCCCGTATCTGACCCTGGGCGCAGACGCTCCAGCCGGGGCCGTCAACGCCAGCGCCACCGAGCTGGCCCGCTACGTGCAGTTTCAGCTCGGTGACGGCTCGCCTCTGCTGTCCAGGGCCAACCTCGACCAGATGCACACCGGGCAGGTGGCCGCGCCCGATTTCAATTTGACCGGCGTCTTCGCCGACCAAGTGCGCAAAGTTGCTGCCAAATCGACTGCCGTGCCCGCTGCGCTGGTCACTAACGAGCACTACGGGTTTTACTGGGGTGTCGAGACCTTTCTTGGGCAGCAACTGGTGCAGCATGGCGGCAACGTGACCGGAGAGACCGCCAACATCACCCTGTTGCCCAAGCAGCGCTCAGGTGTGGTAATTCTGGCGAACGTCGAGGGGGCCAACACCTTCATGGAGGCGGTCCGCTTGCACGTCGCCGGAGCCCTGCTCGGCTGCCAGAGTCCCGATGTCAATGCCGTGATCCAGGGGCAGCTCAAAATCTTGCGTCAGGACAACGCTAGCTTCTCAGCCGACCGTCTGGCGGCCCGCACCTACCAGCCTCGCCCGTCTGAACTGAGCGCTCTGGTCGGCAGCTACAGGGGACTGGCCGACACCAAGCCGACCCGGATCAAGGTCGTTGACCGCCGAACGCTCAAGCTGGAATCCGGGTTTCAGGGCGTCCGGTTCGCGGTGGACCTGTTGCCTCTGGGCAAGGACCGCTTCATGGCGACCAGCCAACCCCTGATCGGCGGCGTGATTAAATTCGCTGGCACCAAGGGAAAGCGCACCATCGAACTCGAAGGCTTGACCGGGAATATTCCGCTTGCGGTGTCTGGCAAGTGAACGGTGTCCGGCCAGTGAACACGGATAACTGATTGACGATGTAGGTTGAGGATGCAGGTCCGCCGAAGTCTTGACGCGCACAACCCCCAACGCACGGTAATAAAGCACGGCGAGATCGAGCAACGTTTAGCTCAATCTCGCTGTGCTTGGTTGCGTTCAGCGGCTACCGCGACGAAACCGCCATGTCTTCAATTCATTTTAGTTCCGTCTCAATTCTACCCGGACAGACCGCTCATACGGATTCCGCTCAATTCCGTAACACCCGTAAAAGCGCCGGGTGTTCCTCCATACCGCAGAATCCGCATTTGTTCCTCCTCCCGTTGGTCGGATTGATTCCGAATACAGAACGGAATCAATCGGAATCCGTATCAGGCCCCAATTCGCAACACGATTTTCCCACGGGTGCGGCCACCTTCGGACAGGGTGAACGCCTGCCTGACCTCCGATACCGGCAGCACGGTCTCGATGTATGCCTTCACCTCACCGCGCTCCACGAGCTGCGCGATCTGCACCAACTGCCCCACGTTGGGTTTGCACAGCACCCGCCCGACCCCGAAGCCGCGCTGCCCGGCCTCCTGGTCGGGGAACCCGGTGGCCGTCACCAGGAAGCCGCCGGGCTTGACGCTGGCGAATGACCGGTGAAAGGTGTCGCCGCCGACCGTATCGAACACCACGTCCATGTCCTGGGCCACCGCCTCGAAGCGCTCCCTGGTGTAGTCGATAAACACGTCCACGCCGAGGCTGCGAACAAACTCCTCGTTGCGGGAGGAGGCCACGCCGGTCACGTGTGCGCCCCTGGCCCTGGCAAGCTGCACGGCCAGCGAACCGACGCCGCCCGACGCGCCGGTAATCAGCAGGCGCTGGCCGCTGCTGAGCCTGGCCAGGTCGAACATCGCCTGCCAGGCCGTCAGTGCGCCGAGCGGCACGGCTGCCGCCTGGATGAAGTCGAGGCTCTCCGGCTTACGCGCCATCTCAGCCGCCCTGACGGTGACGTACTCCGCGAAGCCGCCCGACGAGACGATCCCGTACACGGCGTCGCCCGCTGCGAAGCCGATCACGCCGTCGCCCAGCGCCTCGACCGTGCCTGCGATCTCCCCGCCCAGCAGGATCGGCAGGGTTTTGCCCATCCTCACGCCCGCGCCGCTGCGAATCTTCCAGTCCACCGGATTCACGCCCGCCGCCTGAATCCTGACCAGCAGCTCGCCGCTCTGGGGTGTCGGTCGCTCAACGTCGGTGTACTGCACGACGCTGTTGTCGCCGTACTCGTCGATGACCACCGCTTTCATTTTTTCGCTCATGGTGTTGACCCCAGCCTCTGCTTTTTTCTTCAGATAGAGTGAAGTCTGTAGACGTCGGGATTGAGGGTTGACCCTACGGGCGCAGTCGCCCCCCGGCGTCGCTCAGGTTCAGGCGCCGCTCAGGGTCAGGCGGCGCCCCGCAACCTGCTGCCCGCCAGGCTGAAGGCCAGCAGCGCCGCGCCCAGCACCACCGCTGCCAGCGCGCCCCAGACAAAACCGTGCGCCGGATGAGCGGCAGGCGCGGTCAGCAGGAGCGGGCTGAGAAACTGCCCCAGGAACACGGCGCTGCTCATGCCCGCCACCACGCGCCCGCGCCAGGCTGTCGGCGTGATGTCGGCCAGCCAGATGTACAGGTTGGGCAGCACCAGCCCGCCGCCCAGCCCCGCGACGATCAGGCCCGGAACCACGGCGGCGATGGTCGGCCCCTGCGACACGACAGCCCAGCCGCCCGCCACCAGGCCAAACCCCAGGGCCGAGACGACGCGCGGATCGAAGCGGCCCGAAAACCGCGAGTACGTCAGGGACGTGATGGCTGCCGTCAGCGTGAACGCGCCCAGCAGCAGGCCGGTGGCGGCGGGCGAGGCCCCCAGGAATTTCATCAGGAAGGGCCCCTGCGCGGGCATCAGGTAGAAGATCACCATGTAGGCCAGCGCCAGCGCGTAGACCACCCCGATGGCAGCCCACTGCGGTTTGCCCTCGGCCTGGCCGCCAACCTCGCTCACCGTCACCCCTCTGGGCAGGCGCAACACCAGCGGCAGCAGCAGCAGCGCCACAAAATAGATGGCAAACGGCGCACGCCAGCTCACGCCAGCCAGCAGGCCGCCCAGCGGCAACAGCACCGCCCCGCCGAAACTGGTGAAGGCCGCCTGATGGCTCAGAAATTTGCCGCGCTCAGGGCCGCTGAACAGGTCGTTGATCAGCGCCCCACCGGCGGTCATGGTGCCCGCCACCGCCAGCCCCAGCACGACCCGGCCTATCAGCAGCTCTCCCAGCGAGGACACGATCAGTCCGCTGGTCCCGCCCAGTGCGTACAGCAGCAGGGCGCCGATCAGCACCGGTCTGCGCCCGAACCGGTCGGCCAGGACGCCGCTCAGGGGCGCACTCAGGGCGATGGCCAGCCCCACGATGGTCAGCGTCAGCTTGACCAGCAGCGCGGCGTTGGGCTGACCCGCAAAATGCGCCGTCATGGCGGGCAGCGCGGGCGCGATGGTGGCCCCGGCCATGATGGTCAGCGCCGCCAGCAGCAGCAGGGTCAGGCGGGTCAGGACGTCGGGCGGGGCCGATGAGCGGGTGGTGGAGGCGGAAGGTGCAGCCGTCTGCGAATCAGGAGTGGCCGAATCAGGGGTGAGGGGCGTGGTCCTGGTCATCCGTGGACGGTCCTTGGAGGCAGTGAGGGGGGTGGGGAAGGGCAACCAGGCTCGCGGGTGGGCGCAGTGACGATCATGGCTGCATCCTAAGTCCATGCACAGAGACTTTCTATACTCCAGTGTCTTTATTTTCTTCGCCATCGTCCAGAGACGCTGATGGACCCCCTCTCGGAAGTGCTGTCGCTGCTCAGGGCGCGCAGTCTCAGGCCGCGCAGTCTCAGGTCGCGCAGTCTCAGGGCGTCGGGCCTGGACATCGGGGGCGCGTGGTCCTTCGAGTGTTCCCAGAACGTACCGATCAGGTGCTACGCGGTGGTCCACGGGCAGTGCTGGCTGGCCGTCGAGGGCGTGCCCGAAGCGCTGATGCTCAGGGCAGGCGAGTGCTTTTTGCTGCCGGGTGGACGGCCCTTCCGGCTGACCAGCGACCTGTCGTTGCCCGCCGCCGATTACCGCGCCGTTTATCTATCCACGTATCCATCCAAGCAGGCCCTGAAGCACCCGGAACACGATCAGGGCCAGCGGTGACCACGCCAGCCCGCACAGCGCCGAGGTGAGCGTGAACCCGGCCAGTCCCAGCAGGAACATCCGGCGACGCCCGTACAGGTCGCCCAGCCGCCCACCGGTGAGTCGCCCGTCCCCAGCACCCTCGGCTACGCCCTGCTCGGCCTGCTCGCACGCGGAGATCAGTCCGGATACGGCCTCAATGTTCAATTCGGGCAAGGCCGTTTCACAGATGAATTCGTCACAATCTCGCTTTCGGCGCGTGAGACAAGAACTCGAAGCCGGTATCCGTTATCAGGATCAGGTCCTCGATTCGCACCCCGCCCAGGTCCGGCACGTAAATTCCGGGCTCGACCGTCACGACCATGCCCGCCTCCAGCCGCTGATCCTGCGCCCACCTGCTCAGGGCGGGCTCCTCGTGGATGTTCAGGCCCACACCGTGCCCCAGCGAATGCCCGAAATAGTCGCCGTAGCCCGCCTCGACGATCCAGTTCCGGGCCTGCGCGTCGGCGTCGACGCAGCGCACCCCGGCTTTGATGAAGTTCAGCGCCCGCTCCTGGGCGTCATAAACGGTGTTGTAGATGGTGCGCAACTCGCCCGACACTTCGCCCACCGCGTAGGTCCGGGTGATGTCGCTGTGATAGCCGCCGCACCGCGCACCCATGTCGATGGTGACCAGTTCGCCGCCCTGAATCCGTTTGTCGGTGGCGCCACCGTGAGGCATCGCGCCACGGACGCCACTCGCCACGGTGATGCCGAACGCCTTGTCGTCGGCGCCGAGCCTGCGCATGGTGACCTCAAGCTCAAGCGCGACCTCGGCCTCGCGGCGCCCAGCCTGGAGGGTCACGGCGACTTGCGCCAGCGCCTCGTCGGCAATCCGCGCCGAGCGCCGCAACAGTTCGAGTTCGCCCTCCGTTTTCAGCAGCCTGAACGGCTCGACCAGGCCCTTGACCGGGTGCAGCGGCACCTGCCAGACCGAGAGCAGTTCCGAGTACTTGTCGTAACTCACGAATTCAGACTCGAAGGCCACCGGACGGCCTGCGATCAGCCCCCTGGCATGCTCCAGCGCGTCCCTGGGGCGGGCCAGGTGAACGGGGACGCCGGACTGCTGCCTGGCCTGGACGTCGTAGCGAAGATCGGTGTAGAGGGTCGCGCCTTGGGGCGTCACCAGCAGTTTGGCGTCCGCGCCGTCGGTGAAGCCGGTCAGGTAACGGATGTTGGCGGGCGAGGCGATCCAGACTGCCGCGACCTGGAGTTCAGGCAGTTTGCGCTGCACCTGTTCGAGAACGAATGGGGCCTGCGTGGTGAGGTTCAAGGTGCTCTCCTGGGTGTTGAGGTGCGGTGAGGTGTGTGGTCGGTATCAGGGGGCCAGGTGGGGCAAGGCGGAGAGCAGCGCACCGAGCTGGGGCCGCACCGCCCGGCGGGTGGGAAGGGCGCTGCAAAGTCCAGATTGCGCGGGGACGGGTTTGTACGCCACTGCTGTGCCGCCTGCCTAGCCCCGCACCCTCACCAGCTCGCCGAGCCGCTCCAGCACAATCTCGATCTGCTCCAGACTGGTGGCGTAACTCAGGCGGACCCGGCCAGGTGCCAGGAAATCGGTGCCGGGCACCACCGCCACGCGGGCCTGGTCCAGCATCAGTCGGGCGGCTTCGAGCTCGTCGTGGTGAATCGGGGTGACGTCGGCCAGCACGTAGAAGGCGCCCTGCGGCAGGGGGGTTCCTAAGCCCAGGGCGTTCAGGCCCGCCACGATGCGGTCGCGGCGAAGCTGGTACTGGCTGCGGGCCATCTCGATAAAGGCGCGGCTGTCGGCGATGGCGCTCAGGGCCGCCCACTGCGCGACGCTGTTGGGGTTGCTGGTGCTCTGGCCCTGAATGGCGTTCATGGCCCGGATCAGGGCTTTCGGCCCGGCGCCGTAGCCGATGCGCCAGCCGGTCATGGCGTAGGCCTTGCTGGCGCCGTTGACGGTCAAGGTGTGCTCCGGGGCGAAGCGGGCGACGCTCAGGTGCGCGGCGCCGTAGACGATGTGCTCGTACATCTCGTCGCTCAGGATCATCAGGTCGTGCGCCTGTGCCAGCTCGGCCACCGCCTGCAAGGTCGCCTGCGGATAGACCGCCCCGGTCGGGTTGCCCGGCGAGTTGAGCACGATCATGCTGGTGCGCGGCGTGATGGCCGCCCGCACCGCCTCCGGGTCCAGCGCGTAGCCGTCTTTGGCGTGGGTCGTGACCGGCACCGGTACGCCCCCGGCGAAGCGCACCATCTCCGGGTAGCTGACCCAGTACGGCGCCGGAATAATCACCTCGTCGCCAGGGTCGAGCAGGGCGAAAAAGGCGTTGAACAGCACCTGTTTGCCGCCGGTACTGACCGTCACCGCCTCCGGGGCGTAGCTCAGGTTGTTCTCGCGCTCCAGCTTGCGCACGATCACCTCGCGCAGCTCAGGAATGCCCTGCACCGCCGTGTAGCGGGTCTTGCCCGCCCGAATGGCGTCGATGGCCGCCTGCCTGACGTGTTCGGGGGTGGCGAAGTCCGGCTCGCCCGCCGCCATGCTGATGATATCGACGCCCTGGCGCCGGAGTTCCGTGGCGTGGTCGCTCACCGCCACGGTGCTCGACGGGCGCAGAATCTGGACATTCCGGGAGAGTCGCGGGGTGAACATGCCCTCAGTGTAGACCTCAGTGTAGAGCGGTGTTCGGCCTGGGCGGCGCAGGTCTGAGCTCGCCTGAACGCTCAAGCTGCCGTCAGCCACTTCCCGGCGCCGTCTCATCCGGCGGCGCCAGTATGAAGCTCATGCTGCGCCGACTGATCTCCGTTCTCCTGGTGCTGGCCCTGCTCGGCGGTCTGGCTCTGCTGGCCTGGCCCGCGCTTCAAAACGCCCGGCGCTACGCCGAACTGCTCCGGGCGCCGGGGCCGCAGGGGTCCAGCCTGGCGGCGCCACTGCCGGGCGTGCGCTACGCCGACACCTGGGGCACCGCCCGCAGCGAGGGCCGCCGCCACGAGGGCGTGGACATCTTCGCGCCGCGTGGGACGCCGATTCTGGCAACCGTGGGCGGCGTGGTCGGGCGCGTCGGTCTGGACCGGCTGGGCGGGCGGATCGTCTACGTGACCGGCCCCGGCGGCTATCACCACTACTACGCCCACCTGGAGCGCTACGCCGATCTGGAGCGCGGTCAGTGGATCAGCGCCGGAACCGTCGTCGGCTACGTGGGCGACAGCGGCAACGCCCAGGGCACGCCGCCGCACCTGCATTACGGGGTGTACTCGCCGGGCTGGCAGGCCACCAACCCCTATCCGCTGCTGAGAAAAAGCTCGGTGGCGAGAAACCGGTAGTCCACCTGATGCTGGAGTTCTGATAGACGCAGGAGTTGATTGATACAGACGCG
>NZ_JANYGJ010000185.1 GCF_025362455.1 Deinococcus sp.
CCTCCCTGCGGCGCACCACCACGTTCCGTTTTCTTGCGCTGTGTCTGACCGGCGCTTCGCTGCTGGCGGCTTGCAGCGACTCCACCACCGCGCCGGGCACGTCTGATCCGGCGCCGAGCGCCCAGGTCACGCCGGTCCTGACCGGGCAGCTCTCCGGAGCGGGTACGGCGGGCGTGGACCTGCTCAGCGGCAATACAGTACTGGCCAGCGCTCCCACCGACGTGGCGGGCAAATTCACCCTGACCCTACCGAGCGCCGACTCCCTCGCTCCGGTCAAAAAGTCGCTGGCCACCGGCCTGCTGACCGACCTGGGCTGCACCGGCACCCTGACGCTGGGCGACACCTCGGCGCAGGGCTTCGGCTTCGGCACGCTGAGCGCGGGCGGCGGCAAGACTTACGGCGATCTGAACGTCGAGAGGGGGGCGATTTCCCGCACCGTCCGGGGCCGCGCCTACCTGTACGCCGACCGGCCCACGACGCTCAGCGGCCCGCTCAACTGCCAGGGCGCCACCGGCTACCCCACCACCGTGCAGGTCAGCGTGAGCGCGGCGGCGGGCTGGAACGTGCTGAACGTGAGAATCACGGGTGGGCTGACCCTGGGCGGTATCGTGGTCAACGGCACGGCAGGCAACGGCGCCGCCGCTCCTGGCAGTGTCTGGACCGGCGTTGAGGAGTTGAAGGCGCAACTCAGGTAAGTTCTGAGTCGGTAGATGTGAGCAGGCGGGCTGCTGAAGGGTGGGTGGCCCGCTTTGTCATACTTCGGTGCGCAGGCAACAGCTACAATACAGTGGTGAACAGACTCGTCCTTATCGGGAGCCTGCTGCTTGGCACGGCAATGTTGACCGCTTGCAGTGGTGGGGGCATCACGGATACGGCGCTCAAACCCGGCCCAGTCACGCCTGTCCCCAGCGGCGAGCCTCCTGCCGAGCCCAAGCTGGCCAGCCTGAGCATCAGCGGCAGCGTGGTCATTCCAAGAGCGCCAAACACATCGAAAGACACCCCCTGGAACGGAGGAGCTGGACAGATCACTGCCATCCTGGCCGTCACCAAAACAGAGGTGCTGAGCACGGCGCTAAGTGCTACCGGAGCCTTCGCCTTAAATCTGAATGAGACGGTTGACGACAGCAAGCTGGGCGCTGACAGCCTGGCGCTGCTTTTCAAAAGCTATTGCCCTGCTGGCTTCAAACTGACAGCCAGCAATCCAGGTGCTCGCGACGCTCTCGCTTACCTTGAGGTCAAGTCGGCGAGCATCAACGAGCAATTATTAAATGCCAATTCAGTCATAACGCTAGCAACCGCGTCTGCCCCAGCCCTCCAGGTTCTCAAGGTCGGCTTTATCACATATTCCAATGCGGCAAATACCATCACCGGTAACCAGAGTTGCCTCTTTGAAAACAAAACCATCGCTGAATCGGCCGATGTCAGTCTGGTCAAAGGCTGGAATTCGCTGGTGCTCACGTTCACTGGACCCGCACTCAGCGGGGCGTCTGGTGAAAACACCATCACCCTGAGCAATGGAGCGTCCCTGGACCGCTGGGCCACGTATGTACGGTTGAATTAGCGCCTGACGCCCAAACCCACGCTGCCCTAACCCCTAGACCGGCGTTAACGATTTAAAGAATCAGATCGGTACACTTTGAACCAAACCGAGTAGGACGGTACACATTCGCGGCCTGGCATGGCGGCGAGCATGCTAGCTTCATATTGTGAAACGACTTTCATTGGTAGGTGCTGCGCTACTCGTCCCCCTCGTTCTGTCCGCCTGTAACGGCGACGTGACGCCCTCTCTGGGTACACTCAACCTGAGCGGCACACTGGTTGATGCGCCAACCCTCTTGGCCGCCGACGACAAGCCCTGGACGGGCGGCGCTGGTCAGATCAACCTGCGCCTGAGTGAGGCGACGACTGATCTCCTCAGCACGCCGCTGAGCAGCGGTGGTGCTTTCACGCTGAATCTCAAGGATCCGGTGGACGACAGCAAGTTGCCCGCCGCTGGCTTTCTCGATGGTGTCAATGGACTTTGCGACGACAAAGCTTTCAGTGTTACGCAGAGCAATCCCGCTGCCCGAACGGTGGGCGCACAGCTCAACGTCAAGACAGCGAGCATTGACGCACCACTGGTAAACGGCACGGCCTCTAGCACCCAGGCGACAACGACCACGCCCGGCTCACTTCTGCTTCAGTCCGGAGGGATCGTCTATTCCAACGCGGCCAATACCGTCACCGGCAGCAGAACCTGCCTGGTCAGTAAAACGTCTACTACTGTCACGTTCAACATGACCCTGGTTAAAGGCTGGAACAGCGTGGTGGTCGAGGCGTCCGGCACCAGTGCAGGGATCCAATTGACCCTGAAGTCCAGCTCCCCACTCAGCCGCTGGTTCGTCGCTCCCAAGCCTGTCGCCCAACCTCTGAGTATCCAGTCCCTGCGCGGCAGCCTGTCCCGTTTCCTCAACCCCTGATCCGCTCCAGCAGCGCGGTGTGCCGCTCGTCTTTTTGCCTCCCGGCTGCCCGCGTCCAGGCGCTGAGCGAGCCCACGCCGATGAAGCGCTCGCGGGCGCGGGTCAGCGCCGTGTAGGCCAGATTGCGCGAGAGCATCGGCATGTGGGCCTCGTGCAGCACGCCCAGCACCGTGCCCCACTCGCTGCCC
>NZ_JANYGJ010000200.1 GCF_025362455.1 Deinococcus sp.
TGACTGGATCGCCGCTTTCAGGGCCGGAAGGTCGCGCTCAGAGCAGTACTCCGAATTACGCCACGGGGAAAACAGCCTCCCCGCGCCTCCATTCTGCGTCCTGCTCAGTCAAAACTACTCGCTCTGCTCGGTCATAAAAAGGGTCTTTTTATGACATCTGCTCTAGTACAGCGTCCCGGCAATTTCGTTACCCTCGCCCCCTGCAAAACTGGTACAGCTCGCACAGAGAGTCGCACAGGCGCTTGCGGAACGCTGGGCTCAGGCTGGTCGCAGGCGGCGGTGATAATTGATCTGCCCCAGGTGCCAGTTCAGGTGGCCGTACAGGTGCAGGAGGAGGTACGAGGTCGTCATGCCCGGCGGAAAACCGAGAGCGGCGAGGTTCAGTGGAAACGGCTGTTCCAGCGAGGCTTCGTCCAGTCCGGTCAGGGTCGTCCGGACGATCTTTGCCGTTTCGTCCAGTGCGGCCAGCAGCTCGGCGCGGGGCACGTTCCGAAGACTGAATTCAGCCGCCCAGTCACGGGCGTAAGGCAAGCCGCCCAACTCGGCGCCGATGAGGTGCCGCAGATTGCCCACCAGATGCAGCGCCAAGGTGCCCGCCGAATTCTTGATGTCGCTCCCCGCAGACGCCTCCGGCAGCCACCAGATCGACGCCTCGTCGGGATAGGCCCGCAACTCGTCCATGAGCTTCTGAAGGTCGCGCCCGAACAGGGCCGACAGCTCGGTCAATGTCGTCATGCCTCCACCTTACCATTGTCAACCCAATTCACTGTCAATCCAGTTCACTGTCAATCCAATCCTGGGGCCGCTCCGAGAGCCCAAAGTGCCAGGCCACCGCCTGCGCGACGCGGCCCGCCGCCTGGCCGTCGCCGTAGGGGTTGCGGGCCTGTTTCATGCGCGAGAGCGTCTCAGGGTCAGCGAGCAACTCCAGCAGCACGCGCCGGACCTGGGGACCGTCGTTGCCCGCCAGCTTCAATACGCCCGCCGCCACGCCTTCGGGGCGCTCGGTGACGTTGCGCAGCACGGCGACCGGTACGCCCAGCGCCGCGCCTTCCTCCTGCAAGCCCCCGGAGTCGGTGGCCAGCAGCTCGGAGGCGGCCATCAGCGGGGCCATGTCGTGGTAATCGAGCGGCTCGCACAGTTCGAGGTTGGATAGATTGCTGAGCACCGGAAACACCGCCTCGCGCACTGCCGGATTCAGGCTCACCGGATAGACGAAATACAGCTCCGGATGCGCGGCGGCCACCTCAGCCAGGGCACGGGCCAGTTCCGGCATCACCGGCAGGTTCTCGCGGCGGTGCATGGTGATGGTCACGAGCCGCTGTCCGGCGTCCAGTCTGGCTTGCCACTCCGGGCGTAGCGGCACCCGCCCGGCGACCATCCGCACGGCGTCCACGGCGGTCTGGCCGGTGACGAACAGGCCACCCTCCGGCTTGCCCTCGCGGCGCAGGTTGGTAGCGGCGCCGCTCGTGGGCGCGAAGTCGAGCGTGCTGAGCACCCCGGTCAGGCGGCGGTTGGCCTCCTCCGGAAACGGCTCACTCAAACTGCCCGAACGCAACCCCGCCTCGACGTGGCCCACCGGGATGCCCTCGTAGAAGGCGCTCAGCGCCACGCAGAAGCTGGTGGTGGTGTCGCCGTGGACCAGCACCATGTCCGCACCCATCCGCCTGAGCATCTTGCCCGCCTGGGGCACGATCTTGCCGGTCAGGTCGGCCAGCGTCTGGCGCTCGGTCATCACCTGCAAGTCCTCGTCGGGCCTGATTCCGAAGGCCGAGAGCGCCCCGTCGAGCTGCACGCGCTGCTGCCCGGTCGAGAGGATCAGCGGCCTCAGACCCTCGGTCTGCTGCAAGGCGGTATAGACCGGCGCCATCTTGGTGGCTTCGGGGCGGGTGCCGAAGGCGAGGATGATCGTTTTCATGGAGTCCTTGGGGGGCGGGCTGGCGCCCGGCGTGTGGATTGTGGCGTGTGGCTCGTGGCGTGTGGGAAGGGCGAAGGCGGGTGTGATCCGGCTCAGTTCATCTGTTTGCTGTTGCTGGAGATCAGGACAGTGACGGTGGGCTCGCGTTCAGACCCTGCTCTGTTTCCACAGGCCACACGCCACACGCCTCTCCTAATTCAGCTCTTTACGTCCCTGCGCCGCCTCGACCATCTGCGCCCGGATGCGGCGGGCGGCGACGTACCAGAGGGCGCCGCCGATGAACAGGGCGGTCAGGATCACGGTCATCGGCGCGATCTTCTGGACGAACATGCCGAGTACCCCGCAGATCAGCGCCGCCGCCCACAGAAGGGCGGCGGTGCGGCGGGCATTGCCGGTGCGGGCCAGCACCCGGAAGTGCAGGTGGGTCTTGTCCGGGTGGCGCAGCGGGTTGCGGATGCCGCGTGCCAGGCGACCCAGCACGACCTGGGTGGTGTCCACGATGGGCAGCGCCATAATCAGCAGCGGCACGATCAGGCTGGCCCCGGCGCTGACCTTCAGCGTGCCCAGCAAACTGACGGCGGCCAGCGTGTAGCCGAACATGGTGGAGCCCGCGTCGCCCATGATGATCCGGCTGGGATTGAAATTGTGCCGCAGATACCCCAGCGCCGAGCCTGCCAGCCCGGCCAGCAAGATAACGGCGGCGGCCCGGTCGGGAAACTGCGCCGCCGTGACCAGCAGCACCATGCTGGCGATAAACGCCACGCCGCCGACCACACCGTCTACCCCGTCGAGCAGGTTCATGGCGTTGGTCAGGCCGACGACCCACAGCACGGTCAAGGCGATGCCCAGCAGGTTGGCACCCGGACCGCCCAGGCCGTGCAGGAAGGGAACGGCATGCACGTCGATGCGCAGGCCATTGACCAGCAGCAGCGTGGCCGCGAGAACCTGCACACCCAGCCGGAACATCGGCGTCAACTCGAACTGATCGTCGATGAAGCCCACCAGCACCAGCAACGTGGCGCCCAGCAAAATCGCCAGCACCTGTACGTTGACCGTCTCGATGACGATGGGCCGCAGCGCCCAGCCCACCACCAGGCTGACGATGAAGCCCGCGAAAATCGCCAGCCCGCCCGCGTTCGGCAGCGGCACGGTATTGATCCGCCGCTCGTTGGGCGCGTCGGCCCAGCCCACCCGCAACGCGAAGGCCCGAACCTGCGGAATGAAGCGCCAGGTAATCAGCGCGGCGGTGATGAACGTCAGCAACACGGCCCAGAACCCGCGCCCGAAGAGGTCGGCGATGCCCAGTTGCTGCGCGAAGGTGCGAAGTTGATCCATAAAGTGTCAGGGGTAGTCTACGCGGAAGGGGACGTGTGGGGAGTGGGGAAAGCGGGGAGTGGGAAGGGATGGAGGGCATGAGCTGGCGTTTACTCACCCTCACCCCGCTGCTGCGCAGCGCCCCTCTCCCACAGGGGGCGAGGGGTCAGGAACACGCGCCCAGTGAGCGTTTTTGACTGGAGTAGACCACTACCTTCCAGCGAGGTCAGTTATGGGCGTATGTGGAGCACGGGCGCCCTACGGAACAGACCACGATGTGGAGAACACGGCGAAAAATTGTGCGTGTGGGACGACGCGGAAGTACCATGCCTAGCGCAGCGACAAGCTCCCTCGCCCCACCGGGGCGGGGGCTTCTTGGCCAGAACGGACGCGCCTGGGCACGCCTGGCCGCTGGGGGGTGGGGGTGCATTCGCATTCGCAAAGAGCCGGAGCCAAAACAAAGCAACATCACCGCCCAAAACCCGTCCAGCCCAGAAACGCCGCGTTCCCGCCCTACTTCGTTCCGTAAATCCGGTCCCCCGCGTCGCCCAGGCCCGGCACGATGTAGCCGTGATCGTTCAGGCCGGTGTCGATGGCGGCAGTGACGATATCGACGTCGGGATGGGCGGCGTGAACCAGTGCGATACCCTCCGGCACGCTGAGAATGGTCATCAGCTTGATGCTCTGGGCGCCCGCGTCCTTGAGGGTCTGGATGGCGGCCACGGCTGAGCCGCCCGTCGCCAGCATCGGGTCGGTGACAAACACACGGCGCTCGGCGATGTCCTGGGGCAGCTTGGAGTAGTAGGCCACCGGCTTCAGGGTCTGCGGATCGCGGTACAGGCCGATGTGGCCGACCTTGGCGGCGGGGACCAGGCGCACCATCGCGTCGGCCATAATCAGCCCGGCGCGCAAAATGGCGACCAATGCCAGCTTTTTGCCGCTGAGCATCGGAAACTCGGCCTCGGTGAGCGGCGTGCTGAGGCGTTCAGGCTCGGTTTCCAGGTCGCGCATGGCCTCGTAGGCCAGCAGCAGACTGATCTCACCGGCCAGTTCGCGGAACTCCTTGACGCCGGTGCGCACGTCACGCATCAGCGAGAGCTTGTGCAAGATCAGCGGGTGGTCGGCCACGGTGAGCTTCGGGGCAGCGGTCTGGGCAGGCGTCGTCATGGGGCTCAGGGTAGCGCACGCTCAGGTTTCGGCGACCTGCGGGCTCAGGTGGTCGCCGACGCCAGGCATCAGGTCAGCCGCCGGGCGCCGTGTTCAGTCGTCCCAGGCCCGAACGCCGGGCTGCCAGACCTCAACGTCCGGCTGAGCCTGGAAGCTCCGGCGGTGAGTCTCCTCCAGCTTTGCATTTCGGCGGCGCTTGACTTCGGCCCGCAGCGCAGTGCGGATCACGGCGCCGCGAGGTTCCTGTCCGTCTGTCGCCGCTTCGTTCAGGGCGCCGAGCAGGTCGTCATCGAGGGTAAATCGCACCGTCTTCATCCGGACTACTCTAGAGCAGATGTCATAAAAAGACCCTTTTTATGACCGAGCGGAGCGAGTAGTTTTGACTGAGCAGGACGCAGAATGGAGGCGCGGGGAGGTTGTTTTCCCCGTGGCGTAATTCGGAGTACTGCTCTAAGTATTTCCTTGTCAAGCTTTAGGTTTACCGAGCGGAGCGGGCAGGCGTGCCCAGGCGGACTTGCAAAGCTCCGCAGGAGA
>NZ_JANYGJ010000206.1 GCF_025362455.1 Deinococcus sp.
TGGTCAGGGCTGGGCGGTGGCGCGACCTGCCATCGCTCTGGAGTGCTATTGGGAAGGCCCTTGATGCCGTAACAGTTCAGGATGTCCTCGGCTGGTTCGGGGCTGCCTATCCTATGGCCTTTTTGTGAAATCTGCTCTAAGCTGGCGCCCGGCCCACAGGCCCGAAGAAGTTCGCAATTGAGCCGGGTTTGGGGTGGGCGGCACGGTTGGGGCGGTGATGTCTGGCCTTGAGCGGCCCTTTACCCCTGGCGGCTGCCCCCGCGCATGCGGCGCGGCATCCACTGTTGGGCGCCGGATCGCGGTAAACTCGCGCCAATGCTGAACATGATGCGTCGCCCCCAGGTCACGGCCTCCATGATCGCCGAGGGGCTGGGCGCCCTGGGGCTCGACGGCAGCCAGCACGCCATCGTGCACGCCAGCCTGCGCTCCTTCGGGCAGGTCGAGGGCGGCGCCCAGACGCTGCTGAGCGAGCTGATGGGCAAAACGGCGACGCTGAGCGCCCCGGCGTTCACCTACGCCACGCTGCTGCGGGCGGCCACCTCGTCGGTCTACGCCACCTTTCACCGCGACACACGGGTCAGCCGCGACATCGGCAGGCTGCCGCAACTGATGGTCGAGAGAAGCGACGCCCTGCGCTCGTTTCACCCGGCGCTGAGTTTCGTGGCCACCGGTCAGCAGGCCCGGCGCGTCGTGGAGGCCCAGTCGCTTCAGAGTCCGTACGCCCCGATTGGTGCCCTGTACGACCTGGACGCCGTATCGCTGCTGCTGGGCGTGGACCATTCCAGCGACACCAGCATCCACTACGCCGAATACCTGGCGGGCGTGCCGCTGCTGACCCGCTACGTGCCCCTGGGCGGCCAGGTGGTGCCCTGCGCCTTTCCCAACTGCTCGGCGGATTTCGAGAACGCCACTCCCCACCTCCACGGCGTGCATACCACGGTGGGCCGCGCCCGCCTGAGCGCCTACCGCGTCCGTGATCTGGTCGACGGTGCCCGGCAACTGCTCAGTCGCCACCCGGAGGGGCTGCTGTGCAGCTATCCGGCCTGCCGCTGCCAGGAGGTGCGCCGGATCATCCGCGCTGCTGGTCTGACGCCCAGGTTGCACGTCCTTTGCGCCGTCCCCGAATCCAGAGTCGAGCAGCCGCTGCTGCAAACGCTCGGCTGATGCAAACACGGCTCACGCGACGGTCGGGCTGAGGCGAAGGGATGTTCAGGCAGCTTCAGCGCCGCGCCGTTCGTCGTCGCCCGTTCCCCGACGCCTGGCTGGCCACCCTGCGCAGTCAGGTGGCGGCCTACATGCAGCTCGGCGCGGCGCAACAGGCCGAGCTGCAAAAACGCATCCTGGTGTTCATAAAAGAAAAGACCTTCGAGGGCTGCCTGGGCCTGGAGGTGAGCGACACCATGCGGGTGGTGATCGCTGCTCAAGCCTGTTTGCTCGAACTGGGCAGGCGTCCCCATTACTACCCCGACGGTGTGAGCATCTTCATCTATCCCAGCGCCTTCGTCTCAACGTTGACCGAGACGCTGCCGGGCGGCATGGTCGCGCGGCGCGAGGTGGTCAGGATCGGCGAAGCCTGGCGGCGCGGCAGCGTGGTGCTGGCCTGGGACGCCACCTTGCAGCAGTCGTGTGGGCTGCTGCCGGGCCACAGTGTTTACGCCCATAACGCTTACGCCCACAACGTCACCCTGCACGAGTTCGCCCACAAGCTCGACGGCGAGGACGGTAGCGTGGACGGCGTGCCTGATCTGGGCGGCCTGGACGGGCTGGGGCCAAACCGGCAGGCCGCCCACGCCACCTGGGCGCAGGTGATGAGCCGGGCCTACCGCGAGCTGGTCCGGCAGGTGCAGGCCGGGGAGCTGTCGGCGCTCGACCCTTACGGCGCGACCAACCCGGCGGAGTTTTTTGCCGTGGCGACCGAGACGTTTTTCGCTTCGCCACTGACCCTCAAACACACGGAGCCCGACCTCTACAAGGTGCTGAGCGGTTTTTACGGCCAGGACCCGGCGAACTGGCCCGCGCCCGAACGTCGCCGGTAACGGCTGCGCCCACTCCGGCACTCCGTATGCCAGGCCGAGCACGTCAGACACCTCCCTGGCTGGGCACATGCACTGAGGGGCCCGCCAAACTCGCTCTGAATCCATAGCACAGAGGTCGGGATGTTCAGGCGCCCGGCAGCGGCCTGGGCCTGGGTCAGCAGATCACGCCGGATGGGCACGGCCAGGTACTCGTCGCCTCCGGTATCCAGGTGCAGCAGGTTGTAGCCCTGGGCACGCAGCCATTCGGACGCCTCGCCCAGCACGTCCAGCGTCGGGGTGTCCGAGGGCGGCTGCCGGGCGGGCCTGGGCATGAGCGTCTCGCCGATGCACAGGCTGTCTATGTATTTAAACCTGTCTGTAATATTCAATATTCGAAATAGTCGTCCCACTCGGCTGCTGCCGGGCTCACGAAGGCGGTGTCCAGGTTCAGCGTGCGGGCGATGGCCTGGGCCTGCCACGCCACCTCGTCGTAGGCTTTCCAGTCGACGTGCAGGCTCAGCCACCAGCGGCATTGTGATGAGTCCAGCCACCAGCCGTCCGGGTATTCCTCCGGAAAGTCCTGAAGCACATCGCGCATGGCGTGCAGCGGGTCCGTACCGTCCAGGTCGGCATTCTCATGCTCGCTGGCCTGCCATCTCACGCGGATCAGCTCGGCAAGTGGGCTCTCCAACGGCGCCGTGACCAGCTCCAGCAGGTCGTTTACGCCCGGCCCTTGCGGATCACCTCGAACATCTGCTCGCGGTGGGCCACCTTCACGCGGGGGCGCCCGGCCTGCTGCCCCTGGGCCAGCTCGTGGGCCTCCAGCGATTGCCAGTCGGCCAGCGTCACCACCTCTATGCCGCGTGAGGCCAGCAGCGCGTCGATGGCCTCACGGCTGCTGTGGGGCGCGGGGCTCAGGCCGCTCGCGTCTTCGAGCAGGCTCCCGACCGTCTCCACCGAGTCGGCTTTGTTGGTGCCGATCACACCGCTGGGGCCGCGCTTGATCCAGCCGGAGGTGTACTCGCCGCGCCCGCCTTCGACCCGGCCCAGGGTGTTGGGAATGACGCCGCGCCTCTCGTCGAAGGGCACGCCGCTCAGCGCCACACCCCTGTAGCCCACGCTGCGCAGCACCATCTGCACCGGCAGGGTCTCGACTACCCCGGTGCCCACCGCGTTGCCCGCATCGTCTAGGCGGTTGCGCTCGATGCGCAGGCCCGCGACGTGTCCGGCGCCGTCGTCGAGCAGTTCGGTGGGCGAGACCAGAAACCTCAGATGCACCCGGCGGGGTTTGCCTTCCGGCGGCCTGGCCGCAAACTCGCGCAGCACGTCCACGTTTTTGCGCACGGTGTTGTCGGTAATCGCGGCGTAGGCCTCGTCGCTCAGCGCGATCTCTTCGGGCTTCACGATCACGTCGGCGGCGTGCAGCTCGCCGAATTCGCGCAGTTCCTTGGTGGTGAACTTGGCCTGGGCCGGGCCTCGGCGCCCCAGCACGTACACGTCGCTCACCTGCGAGTTCGCCAGCGCCTTCAGGGCGTGGGCGGCGATGTCGGACTCGTGCAGCTCCAGTGCCGTCTTGGCCAGAATGCGCGAGACGTCCAGCGCCACGTTGCCCACGCCGATGACCGCCGCGCCCGTGGCGTGCAGCAGCATCTGGCGGGCGGCGGCGTCGGGGTGGCCGTTGTACCAGGCGACGAACTCGGTGGCGCTCATCGAGCCGCTCAGGTCCTCGCCACTGATGCCCAGCCGCCGGTCGGACGAGGCGCCCACGGTGTAGATCACCGCGTCGTAGTGTGCTCGCAGCTCATCCACGCTGAGGTCGCGGCCCAGCTCCACGTTGCCCAGAAAGCGCACCCGCACGTCGCTGAGCACCTTCTGAAACAGCGCCGTCACGCTCTTGATCCTGAGGTGATCGGGCGCCACGCCGTACCTGACCAGGCCGTAGGGTGTGGGCAGGCGGTCGAACACGTCCACCGACACCGGCACCCCGGTCTGTTTGATGAGCGCCTCGGCGGCGTAGATACCGCTGGGGCCACTGCCGATGACGGCGGCCCGCAGCGGGCGTTGGGGGGTGAAGGGAGAGAGTGGGGTCATAGCCGTGAGTCTAGGTTTTGCCAGGCCCCGGCGGGCTCAGGCGCCTAGAGGGGTGGAGGTACAGTGGGGTAGAGGCACAGTGGGGTAGAGGTACAGGCGTAGCGCGTAGAGGCACACCCCCCAGCGGGTGTAGCGGGGGAGGCGGTGCTTTCCGGCGCGTAAACGTTTAGAGTATGAAGGTGCGCGTGGTGCTGGCGGTACTGGTTCTGGGCCTGGTGGCCCTGTATTTCACGATTGGCGTGCGTCTGGGCTACGTGACGGTCACGCCGCTGTACCTGTTCAATGCGCAGGGACAGACCTCCTACCCGTTTCGCCTCTACGATGAGGGCAAACTGGTCGTCAACGGCCAGTGCGAGGGCCGCAGCGGCCTGGCGACCCTGCGCTTCCTGTCGCCCGACGGCACCGAACTCAGCTCGGTGAAGTGTCCGCCCGGCAAGTGGTCGCTGGACATGAGCGGTGAGGGCACCAAGGGCATCTACACCCTGGTGGTCGATTACAAAAAGTACAGCGGCAGCATGGAGCTGAATTCGTCCTATAAAACCAAGTACTGATACCAAGCACCATAACCAAGCACTAAAACCAGGCACTGAGCCTGGCCGCTGGCCCGCCACATCCTGCATGTGCGGGCCAGACTTCTTTGCCAGGTCGCTGTGCCCGGCGCCACATCTATGCCGTCCCCGCACGGCCCGGCCTCACTTCCCTCTATACTGCTGCGCATGGAAGATTTGCTCAAAGGACGCCTCGGCGGCGCGGACGGCTACGACATCCGCTGCGCCATCGACGGCGATAAGATCGTGGGCCGCGCAGGCGGCAAGCTCAGCGGAAAAGACATCGAACTCGAAATCACCGAGCGCGGCGTGGCGGGCACCGTCGGCAACGAGAGTGTCAAGATCGAGTTGCAGGGCGGCGAACTCAAGGGGCACGTCGGCAAGGAAAACCTGACCCTGCGCGGCGTGGACCGCGTGACCGGCTACCTGGGCGCCCCCATCGTCGGCTGGAACATCCTGGCTCAGCAGCAGGGCGAGAAGCTCGAAGGCCGCCTGGGCAGCACCGTCCTGGGCCGCGAGTTCAGCCTGGAGCTGGGCAGCGCCCCCGGCTGGGTGGGCACCCTGGTCGCCGTGGTGGCTTTCTACGCCCTGGAGCCCCGCGCCAGCCTCAGCCACTGAGTTGATTGACCACTGAGTAGGCAATAAAGCAGGCCGCGTTCCCGTGTGGGGCGCGGCCTGCTGTATGTCAGACGGGAGAAGGCGAATGATCGTTTTTCGAGTGAGCAGATACAGAGCGCCGGTTCCGGAGTCCGTGTCAGTTGTTCAACCCGAAGCGCCGAGCCACGCTGTCGTAAGACAGATCGCTCAGCCCGTACCAGGCCCTCGCTTTCTCCAGCGGCGTCATCAGGCTCAGGGGCGAGACGATGGCAGCACCGGGCGCGGGGATGAGAACGTAGCGGAAAAAGTTCTTGATGAAAGGAAGTGCAGTAGAGGGTTTTGGACACTTCAGTCCATCGGAATATGGACTGACCCCATAAAGAATGTTGATATCATTCATTATTCGAAGACTAAATTCTTCATTTCGGTCAGAATATGGAACGGAGTAAATTACTTCTGGAAAAACTACGGGAGGAATCCCAAAAGCTGGCTCTTTCATATATGCCAAGATAATTCCATTTCTATAAGAAGCTTCTTTAAACTTATCATTCGGTTTCATCTGGGCTATATAAGTACAGGTGTCTTTATTAAAGAGCGTGACTCCTCCGATGGTGACTTTTTCCCAGTCTGAAAATACTGCTCCGGTGAAGCCTGGGCCGGGCGTGCCTGGCGTGCCTTGTGGTCCGGTGGGACCAGACGGTCCTTGTGATCCAGGCGCCCCTGCCGAACCGGCAGAACCCGTGTTGCCCGCCGCGCCGTTCGTTCCGTTCGTGCCTGGCGTTCCCGCCGCGCCCGGAGATCCGGCTGCCCCGGTGGCTCCAGTCGGGCCAGGTGCGCCCTGGGCACTTTCAGGTCCAGGCGAGGTTGTGCAGGCGCTCAGCAGCAGAGCGGCAGTCAACAGGGCAAACATCGTTCTGGACATGAAACCTCCGCTGGCCCCGCGCAGGAGCCAGTTCACCGAGAGGGCGAAGTCATCTGTCTGTGCCAGGAGGTAGGGCCGCCGCCCGCAAAAGTGTCAACGGGCGAGCTGTACCTGCCGGACCCGTGCAGCGTAGGTGCAGGGCCGTCAAAGGTTTGTCAAATACCACTGACCCAGCGTACAGCTCCCCGTCCCTCACCAGCGGTACGAATACCCCACCGAGAACTTGGTATTGCTGCCCTGCTGCACGTTGCCCGACTGCACGCCCAGCTTGAGCGAGCTGCGCGGGCTCAGGTTGTAGGCCACCGACAACGAGGGCCGCACGCTTTGCAGATCCAGGCCGCTGATGGGGGTGCTGGCCCGGAAGGTGAAGCGGTCGCCCTCGGTGGTGAAGGTGGCGTCGAACACGCCCTTGCCGCTCAGGTCCACCTGGTACTGCACGTAAAACTGCCTGCTGAGGTAGGTGCCCACCGTGAACTTGGCGTCCAGGTTGCCTTCGGGCGTCACCAGGTTGCTCGAAATCCGGAACACGTCCACCCCCAGGGCGCGGGCGATGTTGCGTTGCAGCTCGCTGAGCACGAACAGGTTCAGCGCCGTGCTGATGGCGTTCTGGCCCAGCGCCCCGACATTGCTGCCCAGCGTGGTGATGTCGGGCGTGCCCAGCGCCAGCAGCGAGTACAGCTCTGCCTGCGAGTACTGATCCGAGCTGGGGCAGGTGGCGCAGCTCAGCACCGTGCCCAGCTTGAGCGCCCGCGCCCCGGCGGACACCACGAAGGAGCCGTCGGCCTGAAGCTGAACCCCGATCATCTTGCCCGCGCTGGGCACGTCGCCCCGCGCCGTCAGTGAAAACACCGGGTAGAGGCTGGAGCCGTCGAAGGTCGCCAGGGCACGCTGCAAATTGAAATTGTTGTCGCGCAGCAGCAGGTTGCCGCGCAGGCTGCGGACTTCCCCGCTCAGGCGCGGCGCGGCGCCGCTGCCCGACAGGCTCAGCGAGGCCGAGAGTTCGGCCTGGGCCAGATTCTCGTCGACCCGCACGCCGTTGGGAGCGCGGATGGGGATGTCATCAAAGACAAGGCGCTGCAAAAAGGGGCTGGCGGCCTTCTCGGCGCCGGGCGCGGCGAACACCGTCAGGGCGTCGGGCAGCGGGCTGGTGTAGCTGCCGAGCGTGCTGGCAGCGGCGCCCGAAGTGGGGGCCGCCGCGCCCAGGTTGCCGGGCAGGCTGGCCGTAGTGCCCACGCGGCCCAGCACCAGCCGGGCGAAGCTCAGGGCGCCGCCGACCCGGATCAGCTCGCCGTCGGCTGTGGCCTTGAGGCTGCCGTTGAGGCTGCTTTCGCGGGCGTAGATGGTGCGAAACGGCAGGTTGTAGTTGGCGGCGTTCAGGCTCAGATCGAGTCTGGGCACCAATTGGCCTTGCAGCGTCAGGGTGCCGCCCTGGGTGGCCGCAGCGTTCAGCGTCCAGGCGCTGTCGTTGCCGGTGGCGCCGCTCTGGATCAGCGCCGCGTTGAGGCTGCCCAGGTTGCCCAGCGCGTCGGCGCTGAGGCTGCCCTTATACCGCGCCTGGGTGCGGCTGAGGGTGCCGCTGGCGAGCTGCCCGGTGAGGTCCACTCTGCCCACGGCGCCGAGGCTGCCCGCCGCCTGGATGCTGGCCTGGGCGCTGAACTGGCCGCTGTTCTCCAGTTGCCCGCTCAGGCTGGGGAGGCTCACACTCACGCCCGCCACGCTGCCGGTCAGGTTCTGGCCGCTCAGCCGGGCGGTGGGGCGGTCATAGGTGCCGCCCACGCCCAGGCTCAGGCTGCCCCTGAGGCTGGCGCCCGCGCCGCTGAGGCTGGGCACGAAGGCCAGCACCGGGGTGAAGGTGGTGTCGGTAAAGACCGCCCGCAGGTCCACCAGGTTGCGGGTGTACTGGCCCGATATGTCCCACTGGCCTGCGCCGCCCAGTTTCAGATTCAGGCTGCGCAGCTCGCGGCCCCGAAAATCCACCGTGCCGCTGCCGGTCAGGGTTTCGCGCCCCGACGTGACGCGCACCCGTTCGGCCACCAGCGCCAGGCTGCCCGAAGTGGGGTCGCTGAGCGGCGCGTCGATGCGGGCCACCCCGGTCACCACGCCGTCGCCGGGCAGTTTGCCGCTGAAGCCCGACACGATGTTGCCCACCGGCAGCGCTTCGAGCTGGGCGCGCACGGTCAGTTGCCCGCCGGTCAGCGCCCCGAAGAAGGTCGAGTCGCCGACAAAGCCGCGCAGTCGCCAGTCGCCGCCCGCCAGGTTGCCGTCCAGGCGGGCCGGGAAGCTGGCGTCGCCCAGCCGCAGTCGGTCCGAACGCAGCACGAAATTGCCGCTGCCCTGGCTGAGCGTGAGCTGCCCGCTGACGCTGCCGCCGATGCCGGTCTGCGCGGCGGGGCTGACAAATCTGGTGCCCGCCGCGTTCAGCACACTGGAGGCGGAGAGAACCGACGAACTCTGCACGGTCGGGTTGGTGGACGAGGTGGGATTGCTGGATGTGGCCGGGCCGCTGGACGCTGAGCCGTTTGGCCCGGAACCCTCAGGCCCGGAACCCTCAGGCACCGGGGGGGCGCTGCGGGCCGGGCCGAGCTTCAGGCCCGCCAGATCGAAGCTCGACAGCCCCACCTGGAGCCGGTAGCCTGCCTCGCTGGGCCTCAACACCGTGAAGTCGGAGAGCGCGGGCAGCAGGTCGGCCAGGTTGCCGTCGCCGCTGATCTGGGCGCTGCTGGACTGGACGGTACTGGACTGAGCGCTCTGAGCACCGCTCACGGCGGTCCTGGCGACGGCGCTGAGCACGAAGTTCTGGCCGCCGAGGTCCACCGTGCCGTCCAGCGTGGCGCTCACCCCGGCGGCGCTGAGGGGCAGGGCGCTCAGTGTCACCTTGCCGGTGGCGCCCGCCTCGCCGAGTTTGACGCTGGCGAGCACCCGGCCCGCGTCCTTGCGCAGTTCGGCGCTCAGGTCGCCGCTCCAGGGGCCGCCGCGCCCGGCCTGGCTGGCGTTCAGGCTGAGCTGCCCATACGGCGCCGTCAGCCTGGTCTGCACTTGCGCCGCGCCGCCGATGAGTTTCAGCGAGGCCGTGCCGGAGCCCTCCAGCGGCAGCTCGAAGTAGGGCAGCCTGGCGCCGCTGCTGAGCTTGCTGAGCGAGAGCTGCACGCCGCCGCTCAAGCTGGCGAGGTCCACCGCCCCCACCGCACTGACGGCGCCGCTGAGGCTGCCGATCTCCAGCTTTGCCAAATCGAGATTCTGGGCATCTACCCTCAGCGCTTTGCCGTCGTAACTCAGCAGGCCGCTGTGGGCGCCGTCCGAGAGCGTCAGGCGGGCGCTGGGTTGAGTGTTGGGTAGAGTATTGGGCTGGGTGTTGGGCAAAGCGCCCGCCCCCAGGCTGGCCTGACCGCTGGCGCTCCAGCCGCCGCGCCGCACACTCAGCTCGGCGTTGGGCGCAGCCAGCGGGCCACTCAGGCTCAGATCGAGCGCGGCCTCCGGGCGGCTGGCCCTGATCTGGCCGGACCACCGGTAGGCGCCCGCGTCGTTTCTGGTCAGGCTGAGCAGCCCGGAGGCGCGGGTTGTGCGGCCATCTTGCAAGCTCAGCTCGGCGCCCTGGAGGTCGGCCACCAGCCGGGCGTGGGCGCCGAGCAGGCCCAGCGCTCCGCTGAGCTGGGGCGCGGCGTAGGGGCCGCCAAGAGAGAGCACCGCCGGGCTGCTCAGGACCGGTCCCAGGCCCGCCAGGTCGGGGCCGCCATTCAGGCGCAACTCGCCGCGCCAGCCCAGCCGCTCGGAGGCGCTGAGCCTGAAGGCCGCGTCCACCCCCGCCGCCCTGAGGCTGCCGCTGCCCGCCAGGCCGCCCGCGCCGTAGCTGAGCTGAGCGGCGCCATCGACGCTGCCACGGGCGCTGAGCTGCGCCACCACCAGGTTCTTCACGCTGGAGGTGCTTGAGCTGATTCCGCTGAGGCTGGCGCTGCCCGTCGCGCTCAGTTCGGCGCCGCTGACACGGGCCGTCAGGTTAGTGAAGCGCAGCGTGTCGCCGCTGAGGGTCGCCACCGCCGCGCCGTTTTGCCGCAGCTCGCCGCTGAGCTTGCTGACGGGGCCGCTGACGCTGAGCGCCGTATCCGGCAGCGTGACGCCGCTGCGCTCCAGGTTGCGAAACGTGCCGCCCGCCCTGAGCTGAAGGGCACCGAGCGGCCCGGAGGCCGTGACGCTGAGCTGGCCCTGCCCGGAGGCGCCCAGCAGCGGCAAGGGCGTCAGGGTCGCGCTGGCCTGCACGGTGGGGTTCAGACCACCCGAACTTGAGTCGCCCAAATTAGAGCCACCCAAATGAGAGCTACTCAGGTTCAGGCGCCCGCTGCCGAGGGTTCCGGCGTCGAGGGCATAGCTGCCGTCGCCGTTGCCGGTCAGGGTCACGGGGGCGCTCAGGCCGCTGAGGCTGGCCGTCGCCGCGCCGCGCAGTTTGGGCCAGACGCCGCTGAGGTCGAAGCTGACTGTATCGGCGTTCCGGGCAGCGAAGCCGGAGAGCCGGAGCTGGGCGGTCTGCTTCGCCAGGTTGAGCCGCGTCACGTCGGCCTGCACGGTGCCGCTGTACGGCGCGGCCAGCACGGCGTTGACCCTGAGTTGCGGGTCGCGCACCCGGCCCGACAGCGTGGCGGTGGCGCTCCCCTCGGCGCGGGAGGCGACCAGGCTGCCGCTCAGATCGGGGTCAGCATAGTCGCCCCCCAAGGTCACGTCGGCGCTGGTGGCGCTCAGGCCGTAGCTCCGCAGATCCAGCCCGCGTGCCGAGAGGGTGAGGCCCTGTTTGAAATTGCCCAGCGCCGTCAGTGTGCCGCCGAAGGCCCGGCCCCGGAGGTCGGCGCTGGCCGCTCCGTTCGTGCCCGGTACGTACTGCGCCGAGCCGCTCAGCCGGAAGGGACCGACCTGCGCCTGGGCGCCGCTGAGCAGCAGGCTGCGAATATCCAGGCGCTCCAGGCCGTTTCCGGTGCTGGCGCGGGCCTCCAGAATGCCGCTCAGGCGCAGCGAATCGACCTTGAAACTGGGGGGCAGCAGCCGGGCCAGGCCCGCGTTCTGGGCGTTCAGCGAGGCGCTGACGGCCTGCCCCTGGAGGCTGGCCTGCCCCTGGAGCCGCTGTCCGCTCAGGCTCAGGCGGGCGGTTCCGGGAGCCGAGTTGCTCGCCGTATAGGTGCCGCTCAGGTCGCCGCTCAGGTCGCCGCCCTGGTCCCTGAGGGCGCCGCCGAAGCTGGCCGACAGCTCGCTCCAGCTCGCCCCGCCCAGGCTGACCTGACCGCTGAGGCTCAGCAGGCCGGGCCGCTGCCAGAAAGCGCCCAGGTCGAGGCTGCCGAGGCTCAGGCTGCCGCCGGGCCGGGCCGGTAGGGTGGCCGGAAATTGCCCGCTGAGCCTGGCCGGGCCGAGGCTGGCGCTCAGCTTCAGGGGGCCACTGCCGCTGAGCTGGGCGTCGAGCGGGCCGCCCAGCGCCTGCCCGCTGGCCCTGAGCGCCCCGGTCCAGCCGACAGCGCGGTCCCAGGCCAGCGGGCCGTCGAGGCGCAGGCGGGTGGTGTCGCCCTGGTACGCCGTGTGCAGGGTGAAACGGGCGCTGCTGAGGTAGCCGCTGAGGTCGGTGCGCCCGCGTGCCTGCCCGGCCAGCGCCTCGCCCCGCGCCGTGAGCACGAAGTCTTTGCCGCTGAGCCGGGCGCTCAGGGACGTTCCGGCCAGCTTCAGGCCCAGGGCGTCGCCGGTCAACGGTCCCGCCAGACTGATGGTCGGTGCGCCCAGCGGCCCGGAGGCGCCGAGGGTGAAGGTGCCGGGCGCCGCCTCCAGCTTCGCCGTCCCGGTCAGCTTGAGGGCGGGGTAGACGGCGCCGCTGAGGGTGGCCTGCGCCGCCTTGCCCGCCAGGTCGGCGCTCACTGCCGCGTGCTGAAGGCTGAGGACGCCGCCTTGGTAGCGCGCCGGAACGCTGAAGGTGGCGCCCGCCAGCGTGCCGCCCACCTGGGCACGCACGTCGCTGAGCGGCCCGGCGAGGGTGGCCGTCAGTGTGCCGCTTTGCCCGGTCAGCGCTCGCAGGTCGGCGGCGTTGGCCGCGCCGCTGAGCGTCCAGATAGATTTATTTTGGATGGCGGATAGATTGACACTCAGGCCCGCCACGTCGCTGTTCAGGCTGGCCGCACCGCTGCTGAGCGTCGCCTGGGCACGGACGGCCTGGCCCGCGTAGCTGCCGCCCACGCGGGCGGTCCAGCGGGCCTCGGCGCTGGCGGTGCGGGCGTCGCCGGTAATAACGCCCCGCAGGCCACCCCGCAGGCCGCCCCGCACATCGCCCAGGCTGAACGTCGCGTCGGCCTGCGGGTACAGCGGGCCGCTGAGCCGCAGCGCCAGGCCGCCAATATCGCTGCTCAGCTCGCCGCCGAGCTGCCCGGCCCTGAGACTGAGCTGTCCGGCGGCGGCCTGGCGGCCCGATCTGAGCTGCACGTCGAGCTGGCCGCTGGCCTGGGCGAGCTGCCGGATGGGCGCACTCAGGTCCAGCCGCACGGTTCCGCTGAGCGGCGTGCCGGGGACGAGGATGGGCAGGGCCGCGCGGGCGTCCAGCAGGCCGTTACTGACGGTGATGACGCCTGCGTCGAAACGGACCGGCACCCTGGAGCCGGGATGGGTCAGCAGCGCGGCGGCGCGCAGGCCGTCCGCCCAGTTCACGCTGCCGCTCAGGCCCAGCGGCCCGCCCAGCCACCAGCCGCCGCTGAGCTGCAAGCTGGCACTCTGCGGCGCGAGGCTGGCGCTCAGCACGCCCGGTACCAGGCCGGAGCGCACCTGTTCGGGCAGCAGGCGATTACCCCGGATCAGCGCCGCCAGATCGAGCTTGAGGGCACCGCCCAGTTGCGGCAAGACCGTGACCCGGCCCGACAGGCTGCCGCTGGTCGCCGCGCTGAGCACCGCCCCCTGGCCGCTGAGCCGGAGCTGGCCCGGAGTGGTGTTGAGGACGTACCGCAAAGCTGCATTACCGCTCCAGGTGCCGCCCGCGTAAGTGAGTCCACCCACGCGGGCGACCAGCGGCGTCAACGAGGCCCGCAGCGGCAGCGTCTGGGCCACAAGCCCGGCGCTCAGGCCAGCGGCGCTGTAGTGCTGGGCCTTGAGCCGGAGCTGGCCGCGCAGATCGCTGGCGCTGCCGCTGGCCTGGGCGCTGAGATACGGTCCATCGACCTTCAGATTGAGGTCGCTGAGCCCGGCAGGCAGCAGCAGGCGTCCGGAGGCCATGAGCTGCTGCCCGTAGAGTTCGCCCAGCGCCGTGAAGGCGCCGTCGCGGGCCTGGACCCTGAGCGGCCCCAGCTCGGCCTGACCGCTCAGCAGGCCGCCCGTGGCGCGGAGCTGGCCCGCGACCTTCAGCCCGCCGACCTGCAACTTCTGCGCCTCCAGTGCGAAGCTGGTCAGCGAATTGAGCCTGAGTCTGGCCGAGCCGCCCGCCGCGTCGCTGACACTGACGGCGCCGCTGACCCGGCTGCCCTGGCCGCGCAGCCCGCCCCGGAGGCTCAGCCCGGCCAGCCCGGCATTCAGCTCGGCCAGCGGCCCGCTGACGTCCAGCGCGTACTGGAGGGTGCGGACGTTGGCCCGGCCCTGTGCCCTGAGACGGCTGGCACTCAGATCGACCTTCAGGGCGGTCCAGGGGCCGCTGGCGCCGAAGCTGAGCGGGCCGAGCTGGGCGTCACCGAACTGACCTGTCGCCGTGACTGCGCCGCTGTCATCCGGCCTCCAGAGGGCGTCCAGGTGGACGCTGCCGCTGCGTCCGGCCACGCCCAGCGCCTGGGTGCCGATCAGCGCCACCTCACCCGCACGGTAGGTGGCCCGCAGATCACCCCAGACGCCGTTCAGGGCCAGCACTGGAGTCAGGCTGCCGCGCAACCTGACGCGCTGGGAGGGCAGCTCTACACCGCCGGTACTGACCGCCGCCGTCTGTCCGTCCAGGCGCACGGCCAGCGCCGAGTAGGGGCCGCTGAGCTGTGCCTGGAGGGTTTGCGGCCCGCCAGTTCCGCGCCACTTGAACGGACCATCCAATGCCACCGCCGGATACACCTGGCCGCTCAGCAGGGCGCTCAGGTCGCTCAGGCTGGCGCTGACCCGGGCGCCCACCGCGCCGCCGCGCCGGGTCAGCCTGGCTGAGAGCGCGGCGCCGTTCAGCTTGGCGTCCACCTGGGCCGAGCCGCCCTGAGCGGCCAGATCGAAGCGGGCCAGGCCGGAGAGGTCCGAGGTCGCCGGACCCAGCGCCGTGCCCGGTAGTGGGCGCAGCAGCGTGCCCAGCAGCGGGCGCAGCGCGGCGAGGTCGAGGCCGCCGGTCACGGTCCAGTCCTGGCCGTTCAGGTTGCCGCGCAGGCGCTGGGCACCACTCTTCAGGTCAAAGCTCACGCCGTTCTCGGCGCTGAGGCTGCCGCTGAGGCCACTGCCCTGAACGTCGACCTGGGTCGAGTAGGGCGCCTTCAACTGGCTGAGCGCCGTCAGGTTGACGCCGCGCACGTTGCCGCTCAGCCGCGCTTGCTGGCCCTCACCGACGATCAGCACGTCGGCGCCCTGGCCGAGCGCCCGCACCTGGCCGCTGAGGCTCTGTTTGCTGAGCGTGTACGCCGCCCGCCCGCTGAAGCTCAGCCCGGAGGCCCGCAGCTCCCTGGCGGCCAGGCTGAACACGTCGCCCTGCCAGCGCAGCCCGGCGTCCCTGGTCTGCCAGGCGCCCGTGCGAGTGGTCCAGGCCAGGCTCAGCGGCCCACTCAGCGGGCTGGAGATGCCGGGGGCGCTGGCGCTCAGCGTGCCGCTCAGCCCGCGCCGAAGGTCGAGTGCGCCGCTGCCGGAGGCGCTGACGCCCGCCGCGCCCAGCTTGCTGATCCGCCACAGGCCACTGAACTGCCGGTTCGTGCTGAGGCTGACGGTGCCGCCGCCCGGCTGGGTCAGGCTGACCCGCAACCCGGCGCGGTCGAGCGTGCCCTGGCCGCCGAAGGTCAGTGGCCCGGCCCGTAGGTCCTGGGCGCTGAGCCGCAGCTCACTCAGATTGCCCGCCACGCTCAGGCGACCGGTGACGCCGCCGAGGTTGGGTGAGAAGCTGGCGCTGAGCTGACCTGTACCGGGCTGACCTGTACCGGGCTGACCTGTGCTGGGTCTAACCCCTTGAAGCGCGTAGCTGGCCTGGACCGGCCCGCCTAGCGCGTTGCCCGTCACGGTGAGGGTGTTGGCCCTGTCGATCTGCGCCGAGAGCCTCAGCGGCAATTTCAGAAGCTGCCCGCCGAGCGTGAACTGGCCCGCCTGGCCTGGCGTCCAGCCGCCCGTGAGGGTCTGGCGCTCGCCCAGCACATCGCTGCGGGCGTCCAGGCTCAGGCGGCGACCAGGAGTAGAGTAGCTGGCCTGGCCGCTGAGCTTCACGCCGGAGGCCGCCAGCTCGCGGGCGTCCAGCCGCAACACGTCGCCTGTCCAGCTCAGATCGGCGTTGCCGGTGCGCCACGAGCCGCTGCGTTTGCTCCAGTTCAGATTGATGGGGCCGCTCAGCACGCTGGTGACGCCCGGCGCCGTGGCGCTGAGCTGTCCGCTCAGGCCGGTTTGCAACTGGACGCTGCCGCCGCCGCTGGCCGCCGCGCCCGCCGCACCGAAGTTGCTGAGCTGCCAGGTTCCGGCGAACTGGCGGTCGGTGTTCAGGCTGAGGCTGCCACCGCCTTGCTGAAATAGCCTGGCGCGGAGTCCGGCGCGGTCCAGCCTGCCCTGGCCGCTGAGGCTCAGCGGTCCGGCTGTCAGCTTGGTCACCGTCAGCGCCAGGTTGTCCGGCGTGCCCTGGGCGCCCAGTTCGCCGACCAGACCGGCCAGGCTGGGCCGCAAATTGGCGCTGAGCTGCCGGGTGGGCAGGCGGTAGCTGGCCTGCACCGGCCCGTTCAGAGCGCTGCCGGTCACCCTGACGGTGTTGGCGCTGTCGATCTGCGCCACCAGCCCCAGCGGCGCGTTCAGCAGGCGTCCGCCGAGGGTGAACTGACCGCTTTTGTTCAGGTCCCAGCGTCCGGCGAGCTGTTGAGCTTCGTTCTGGAAGCGGGTGCTGGCCTGGAAGCTCAGCCGGTTGGTCTGCACCCTGGCCTTACCGCCGCGCAGCCTTGATACGAAGGCGTAGTCGGCGCTCAATTTTGAAAAATCCACGCCGGAGACGGCGCCTTGCTCGCTGCTCAGCCTGGCTGTGACCTTCGTATCGGCCCAGCCGCTCGCCTGGACGCTGAGGCGAAGGTCGCCGCTGGCCGGGAGTTTCAGCGCGGTGCCCAGGGTGCTCAGGGTCGGGCGGGCGTCGGCATTGACCTGCCAGTGACGGGCTTTCAGATCGACCCGCGCCTCGGCGCTGACCGGGCCGCCCAGGCTCCGGCCCGTCAGTTGGCCGCTGATCTGGTCGCCCCGCTGCCGGAAGGTGCCCGCGACGCCGGAAGCCGTCACGAACGGCGCCTGCTTGACCTGGAGGGCGCCGCCAGCGAGCGTGATCTCGCCGCTGAGCGGGCCAGTGCCCAGGCTGTAGCGGCCTTTGACCTGGCCTGCCGTGACGCCACCCGGTTTCCAGTAATGGTTGACGATGCGGGCGTCGGCGGTAAAGCCCAGCCCGGCGCCCAGAGTGCCACTGGCAGTGGTGTAGTCCAGCACGGCGTCGGCGTTGCCGTACTCGGTCTGGCCCCGCACTCTGAGCTGGCCGTTGCCGCTATCTCCCGCGTCGCCGCCCGTCACCGAGAATCGCCCGTCCGGGATATTGGCGCCCTGCCCGTCGATGTTCAGCGCCACGCCTTTGATATCCAGATGGCCCGGCAGAAGCTGAAATCCGCCTTTGCCGCTGCCTGCGGGAGCGCCCTGCTTGCCCAGTCCAGCCAGCAATTCTTTCAACCTGAGATCGATCACGCCGCCGCTGAGCGCCACATTCAGCCGCGCCGAACGCGCCAGTGGGTTGAGCGACGACACGCCCACGCTGGCCTGGTCGGCCCGCACGTCGATGCCCGGTCCCCGGATCCGCACACCCCGCGCCGAGGGATGCCAGATCGGCCCGCTGACCGAGGCCGCGCTGACCGTGTAGGGTCCGCTCAGCCCCGATTGATTCAGCCGCCCCAGCAGCGCCGGGCCGTACAGCGCCGGGCCGAACACCACGAAGAGCAGCGCCGCCAGCAAAACCAACAGGAGAGAGAGGGCGAGGCGGCGCAGAGTCACACCGCCGATTCTACCGTGATACACATGAGTCAGGTACAGCAGTTACTCACCGCCGCGTCAGCTAGCGCGGCTGTCTGGGACGGCGTTGTCACTGACCGGGCTGTGTTGAGCTGGCATCGCTCTGCAAATGATAAAGGTGAGAGCGTGGTCGGGAGTGGCGCGTGGAGGGGCTGTTCCGGGTTGGGCGGGTCGTCTGTCGGCGCTTCTGGCGACTGCTGAACCCCCGCCGTTACGCACTTGCATTGTCATCCTGAGTGGAGCGAAGGATCTTGTCGTTCAAACAGTGAGACCCTTCGCGTTGCTCAGGATGACGACAGTCGGTGTGAATCGACTCATTTTGCCAGTAAAGCAGCGTTTCTGTACCAGATTGGCGATTTAAAGATACTGCAACACCCACTCACTCGCCCCGTGCGCCTCTCCGGCTCGCGCCAGGGCCAGGGCGTCCGGGGCGGGGTCGCGGCGCCAGATGGTCCCGGCGACCTGGGCGGCGAAGTCGGTGACGGCGTGGCGGGCCGGTGCTCTGAGCGCCCTCACGACCACGCCGCCGCTGACCTCGTACAGGGCGCCGTAGAGCTGCTCCTTGCGGGCGTCGAGCGAGACGGCCTGCCTTCCACCGAGCTGCGGACCGATGAGGGCTTCCAGGGTGCTGACGCCCAGCACCTTCGCCCCCAGCGCCCGGCCCAGCCCCAGCGCGAAGCTGGCCCCCACCCGCACGCCGGTATACGACCCCGGTCCGGTGCCGACGACCAGGCGGGTGATCTGGTGGCGCCCTGCACCGGCACCCGTCAGCAGCTCATCCAACGCGTCTGGGAGCTGCTCGGCGTGGCGGCGCCCGACTTCTCGCAGCAGGGCGTGTGCTGTGGCAGGTCCAAGCAGGCCCAGCGCCAGGTACGGCGTGGCCGTTTCGATGGCGAGCGTCAGGTTAGCCAGTGACGGGTTAGCCAGTGACGGGTTCGCTCCGGTCACGACCCGTTCACGGCCCTGACGCCGAGGATGCGGGCCACCCTGGCGGCGTCGGTGGCCGGATACACCGGAATAAATTCCTGGCCGTACACGTTCCATAGCCGGTCGAAATCGGCGTAGCTCAGGTAGACGTTGGGTCCGTAGATCGGGTCGCTCATGAAGATGCGCTGGCTGCCGTCGTCGAAGCCGCGCACCACCCGGAAGTGTGGCACGGCGCCGACCTGATTCATCCACTGGAGCACCACCACCGGATACCCGGCCCGGATCAGCGATTTCAGGTGGCCCAGTTGCCCGGACCTAAAGCGGGTGGCCCGCAGCCCCAGCGGCCTGAGAAACGGATCGATGACGTCGGCGGTCATGTAGCCGCCGCCGGGCCGCAACTCCGCCGCCAGCGCCGCCTGATCGGCCCGCAGCCCGTAGGCGCCCAGCACGCTCACCAGCGCCGCCGGGCCGCAGTTGTTGTAGGTCTGGTAGACGAAGCCCAGGTTGTTGAGCTGCACGGCGGTAGGCAGGGTGGGCGGCGGCTGAACGCTTCGTTGCAAAGCCGTGCGCTGCTGGATGGTGTTGGTTTTGTTCTGTGCCGAGCGGGCCAACGACGGCGGTCCGCTCAGCAGCGACGCGCCCAGCAGCAAGCTCAGGCCCAGGTGGGCGATCTTCTTCACGCCTCCAGTCTGACAGAGCAACTCTTAGCGGCGTCTTTCAAAGGCACATGGTCAAAGGCACATGGTCAAACCCCACACGCTGCGGCGCCGCCCGCTCAGGCAGCGGCTGGACGGTCCGCCTGGGTTTGATCTGGCCTGGGTTTGATCTGAATGGACGCGCAACGATCAGGTCGCTTTGAAACGCTGACATGAACGCACCGCTCAATCAAAAGACCTGTCATCCTGAATGCAGCGAAGGGTCTCGCCGCCGAAGTATCTACGACTTCGCCTCATCTTTTTGTGTCGATTTCTTGTGTCGATAGGAATACCACGCCAGTCGGGCGTCATCACCAGCATTATTTTATCTGAAACAAGCGTCCTGACACCTGTGCGGACATATGGCATTCACGACAAGCGCACTATCGACAGCCGCACTATCGACAGCCGCACGACCGACAACCAGTGCTGTCATAAATTCAGCTCACTCGTCTTTGACATACCCGGCGACGATCAGTTCCTTGAGTTGCGCTTCCAGATCGTGCAGGGCGACGTCGTGGCGCAGGGCGTACTCGGCGGGGGTCAGGCCGTCGACCAGCGCCTTCTGGAAGCTCAGCCCGCCAGAGCCGTAGCGGGCGCGGAAGAGCTGGTGGCCGGTGGTGATGGCGTTCACGGCGTCGCGCCCGCGCAGGGTGGCGACGTAGCCGTGATGTGCCCATCCGGCCAGGCTGCGCGGCAAAATCAGCGTCTGGGGGCGCAGCGGAGCCGGGAAGGCGCCCTCGTAGGGCAGACCGGCGGGCATGGTCGCCACCACCTGGCCGCCGCTGTAGAACACCGCCTCGCCGGGGCGGGCGTGCAGGCCGGTGAAATCGTCGGTCAGGTTGAATTTCCAGGCCCGGCTGCCCACGCCGCTCAGGATGTGCGCCAGGTGCCGGTCCAGCGGGTAGGCCGACAGGGGAGCGCCCTGGTCGTAGAGGTGCAGCAGCTCGCCCAGAGCCTGCTCCCCGGTGCTGCTCAGGCCCGCCGCCGCCACGGTGCGGCCCTCGAAGACCAGCACGTAGGCGGCCTGATCGCCCAGACCGGCGTGCAAAAAGCCGTACCAGTCCTGATCGTGCAAGAAGCGCAGAAAATCGTGCAGGTTGCAAAAACCGGTCTGGATGCCGACGTGGCTGGGCGTCACCGCAGGCAGGAAGCGGGCCAGGAACGGTGTGGCCGAGTCGAACATCGGTTTCAGGTGCGTCACCAGCGGGCGCTCCGGCGCGGCGTTCTGGGAGTTGGAGATGTTTGGGCTGGACGGGGTCGGGTTAGACGGGTCTGGGCTGGACGGGTTCGGGTTAGACGGGTTCGGGGTCGCCTGACCGGGTGGTGATACGCGCAGTGGCGGTTGTGGCAGGGCACTGGCCCGAATCTGGCGTGCCGGGTCGGCGGCGTCGTCGGGGGGCACCGCTCCGGGCGGCGCGGCGCTGGGCGACCGAGACGGACTCGGTTGTGGCTGACTGGTGCGCGGCTCGCCGACCTGCGCTGTATTGATTTGCTCCGCTGAACTGATTTGCTCCGTCGGGCTTTCCACGAACAGATCGTCGGGCAAAATCAGGCCGTCGAGCAGCCCGGCGAAGCTGATCTCCGGCACCTGATTGGCGCCGCCAGGCGCGGCCTGATCCTGGTCTGTGCCGCGCTCACTCGCCGGGCGCGGCTGGAGGGGACGCCGCCTGCTGTCCTTGGCGCTCTGTTCTGTATTTCTGTGCTCTGTATTTCTGTGCTCTGGATTTCTGCGTTCTGGCCCGTCCGGGTCGCCGGGTCTGGGGTTATCGGTCATGACGGTTCTCCCTGGCAAGCTGTGTCTACGTTAAGCGGTGCCTGTATGTTAGGGCGTGCCTGTTCGGGTCGGATAGGTTCGGGCCGTGCAGATTCAGGTCTGTCCGGCTCCAGCTCGCTCAGGTACTGCCGGGCGCGGGTTACGTAGCGCTCGGCAAGGTGACCGAGACCCGTTTGGCTGGGGCTGACCGGGCGCACCACGCGGGCGGGCACGCCCAGCGCCAGCATCCGGGGCGGCACCTGGCGGCCTTCTGGCAGCAGCGCCCCGGCGCCCAGCACGGCGCCCCGACCCAGGCGGCTGCCGCTGAGCATGATGGCGCCGATGCCGACCAGGCTGCCCGCCTCGCAGGTCGCCCCGTGAACGACGGCCCGGTGGCCCACCGTGACGTTCTCTTCCAGCACACAGGGAAAGCCCGCGTCGGTGTGCAGCACGGCGCCGTCTTGCACGTTGCTGCCCGCACCCACCGTGATGGCCTCGATGTCGCCGCGCAGCACCGCCCCGAACCACACCGAGGCGTGCTCGCCCACGCTGACCTGCCCGATCAGCTCGGCGCCCGGCGCAATGAAGGCCGACGGATGCACCTGCGGCCAGTCGCCGCCCAGGCCCCGCAGCGCCATTACGAGGCTCCCCGCAGGCCCAGCGCGGCCTCCAGCAGCGCCAGGTCGGCCCCGTAACTCAGGCGGGCGCGGGCCTGCTGCACGCTGCAAAACCCGCCCTCGCTGAAGGTGTCTTCGAGGTGTTCATCAGGCTGAGGCTGCTCACCTGGCTGACCCTGTTCGGCCCGCATGGCGAACCAGGTGATCTCGCGGGCCTCAAGTCGGTCATTGGTGTAGCGGGTGTGTCCCAGCGCCGCCAAAATGTGCGCCTGTACGCCCGTCTCCTCCTGCACCTCGCGCACGGCGGTCTGCCGGGGCGTTTCACCGGCCTCGATATGGCCCTTGGGGAAGGCCCAGTCGCCGCTGTGGTAGCGCACCAGCAGCACCTCAAGCTCGTCGCCGACGCGGCGCAGCACCACGCCGCCTGCACCCGGCACGGGCACTGCTGCGCGTCCACCTGGGTCAAATGCACTCATCCCGGCAGTATACGGGCGCGGCGGGGCGAGGGGCGGCGGTTTTGCCTGAGGTTTGCCTGGGGGTGGATGAGCGGCGGTGAGGCTGGGTCGTGCCCACAGCTCGCTCACGCCCCGAACCTCGGAAATCGACCTGGGACGAACACGACGTTTTTTTATGCCGAATGTTCAAGCCAGGTGGTTTGTGCCCATCTCGGCGGCCATATGAAAAAACTGTTCTGTATACCTGTTTCCAGGCTTGAGAGACGAGTGTACCCGACTCAGGCGGCGACGGGGGAGTCGCCCGCCGGTCCAGACCCCGCACGGCCCGTCACCTCCCACAGCACTGAACTGTAAGCTGCCGCCCGGTTCACCTCGCCGCGCCTGAGTGGGGCGCCGGGGCCGTTACCATGTGGGGGTGAGCGCCCTGACTTCCAGCCTGCCCGAAATCGGCGTGCCCGACGCCTGGACGCAGAAACTGCGCGACTGGGTGGGGCGCGACAAGCTGAGCCTGCGGGCCATGCCGGTGCCGGAGGCGGCGGTCATCACCGCCTGGCCGCTGGGTTTTACCGGCAGCAGCGGTGAGTACTTCCGAATCTGGATCGTCAACGTGGCGCTGAGCATCGTCACGCTGGGCCTCTACGGGCCGTGGGCCAGGGTCCGGACTCGCCAGTATTTCTACGCCAACACCCTGCTGGACGGCCACAATTTCGGCTACACCGCCCGGCCAGTCGCGCTGCTGGGCGGCTACCTGGTGATCGGGGCGCTGCTGCTGGTGTTCACCCTGACCCAGAACTTCGACGGCGCGAGCTGGGTCAGCGCCGTGCTGCTGGGCGTGGCGGCGCTGCTGTATCCCTGGGTGCTGTTTCGCAGCGTGCGGTTTCAGGCGCACCACTCGCTGCACCGTGGGGTGCGCTTCGGCTTTCTGGGCGGCCTGGGCGGGGCGTATCTCTATTACGGCCTGCTGAACCTGGCCCTGCCGTTCACCTTCGGGCTGACCCTGCCGCTGCAAAGTGCCCTCCAGCGGCGCTACCTGGCAACCGGGCTGAGTTACGGTGAGGCGCGGGGCTCGTTTCGGGGCGGGATCAGCGGCGTGTACCTGGTCTACCTGCTGGCCTCGCTGGCGCTGCTGGGGGCGGCCACGCTGCTGACCGTCATTGGGGTGGTGCTGGCCGCGCTGCGGGTCTTCGACGGGCTGAACGCCAAACAGCAGCTCGGCCAACTGCTCGGCGCCCTGCTGCCGCTGAGCCTGATCCTGGCGCTGAGCGCGCTGAGTTACGCGGCGGCGGGTCAGGGTATCCGGGCGGCGCTGCTGCGCTACACCCTGAGCCACCTCCAGCTCGGCCAGACGCTGCGAGTGCGCACCACCTTCAGCCCCTGGATGGTGGCCTGGATTGCGCTCAGCAGCGGCCTGGTGCAGCTTGTGAGCTTCGGGCTGGCGACCCCCTGGGCGGCGGTGCGGCGCAACCGTTATATGCTGCCCCGCATCGAGGTGCTGAGCCTGGCGCCGCTGGGCGACTTCAGCGCCAGGCCGCGCCGGGATGAGAAGGCGCCGGGCGAGAACGCGCTCGGTGAGGCCGCCGCCGAGCTGCTGGGCTTTCGGCTGTGAGCGGGCCTGAGCGGTCCGTTACTGAACCGTCCGTACCCGCACAGTTTGAGTCTGAGCTGCCGCCGGAGTTCAGGCTGCGCGGCACCCTCTTCGACGGCCTGAGCGCCCAGGCGTATCCGGTTCAGGCGCGGGTGCTGGGCGGCGAGCTGATGCTGGACGCCGGGCAGCGGCGCTGGGTCGTGAGCGTCGGTACGCTGCGCATCGAGCCCCGGCTGGGCCGTGCCCGGCGGCGGGTCTGGCTGGGCGGCGGCGCGGTCTTCGAGACGGATGACCACTTCGGCGTGGCGGTGCTCGAACGGCGAGCTGGGCGGTCCGGCGGTCTGCGCTTTGTGCTGGAGCTGGAGCGGCGCTGGTCGGGGGCGCTGCTGGCTTTGCTGGTGCTGAGCGCCTTCGGCTACGGTTTCGTGCGGGCCGGGCTGCCGCTGATCGCCCGTGGCGCCGCGTTCATGACGCCCAAGAGCGTGGCCCGCACCTTCGACGCCCAGACCGTCAAGCTGCTGGAGCAAAGCGAGTACCTGGCGCCCAGCCGTCTGAGTGCGGCGCGGCGCATGGCGCTCAAGCGCGGTTTTCAGACGCTGGTGGCCGAGCGCGGCCAGGGCTACCGCTACACCCTGCTGATCCGGCGCGGCGGCGACAACATCGGCGCCAACGCCTTCGCCCTGCCCGCCGGTACGGTGGTCCTGACCGACGAACTCGTAGAGCTGGCCGCCTCAGACAAGGAAATCTACGGCGTGCTGGCCCACGAGATCGGCCACGTCATCCACCGCGACGCCCTGACCCAGATCTACCAGGCGCTGGGCCTGAGCACGCTGACCTTTGCCGTGCTGGGCGACCTCAGCGGCACGGCCACAGTCGCCGCCGCCGTGCCGGGGTTGGTGATTCGCAGCAGCTACTCACGGACCATGGAGAGCAATGCCGACGCGACGTCCGGCGAGTACATGATGGTCCACTACGGCTCCACCGCCCCGCTGCGCCGCCTGCTCGCCCGCGTGACCCGCGACGAGGAGGCCAAAGTGGCCAGCCAGTCGCTGCTCTCGCGCCAGGTAGATTACCTGCTGGCCAACCACCCCGGCACCCCGGAGCGCATCCGCCACCTCTACGCCATCGAGAAGGCGTGGCGAGCGGCGAATCCGCTCAGGCGCTGACGCTGCGGCACTGATGCTGCGGCACTGGCGGCTCTGTTTCCACTTCGTCTGCTTCTACTTCGTCTGCTTCGTCTGCGTTCACTTCTCCACGCCCGCGAGCTGTTCTAGAGCAGATTTCACAAAAAGGCCATAGGATAGGCAGCCCCGAACCAGCCGAGGACATCCTGAACTGTTACGGCATCAAGGGCCTTCCCAATAGCACTCCAGAGCGATGGCAGGTCGCGCCACCGCCCAGCCCTGACCAA
>NZ_JANYGJ010000264.1 GCF_025362455.1 Deinococcus sp.
CCGGCGCCGTGGGGGGCCAGCAGCACGAAACAGTCGGTCATGGCGGCGACCTGGGTTTCGGACTGGCCCACACCCACCGTCTCGATCAGCAGCACGTCGTAGCCCGCCGCCTCACACAGCGTCATGGCCTCGCGGGTGCGCCTCGCCACGCCGCCCAGATTGCCCCCCGCCGGGCTGGGCCGAATATAGGCGCCGGGATGCACCGTCAGGCGCGGCATGCGGGTCTTATCGCCCATGATGCTGCCGCCGGTTCGGGCACTCGACGGGTCCACCGCCAGCACCGCGACCCGGTGGCCCGCGTCGGCCAGGCGCACACCCAGCGCCTCGATAAAGGTCGATTTGCCCACGCCCGGCGCCCCGCTCAGGCCCACCCGGACCGAGTGCCCAGCGTGCGGCAGGAGTTCGGCCAGCAGGCTTTGCGCCTGCGCCTGGTGCTCAGGGCGCGAGGACTCAATCAGGGTGATGGCCTGCGCCAGTGAACGGCGGTCCCCGGCCAGCAGCGGCGCAGTGAGCGGGTGGGCAGAGGGCATGACCCGATAGTAGAGCCTGACTGCACTGATTTCCGGCGGCTGTGATTCCGGCGGCTGTGATGCTGGACGGCTGTGATGCTGGACCGCTGTGATGCTGGACCTGCGGCGTGGCCGCCCTCTGGGGAGCCGAGTCCCGGTCAGGTTCTCATGCTAGCTTGATCGCCATGCCGATTTACGTCGTCGACAAGCCGCTGACGCTGACCTCGCACGACGTGGTGGGGCGTGCCCGGCGGCGGCTGGGCACCAGGGCGGTGGGCCATACCGGCACGCTCGATCCGCTGGCGACGGGCGTGCTGGTGCTGTGCGTGGGTGAGAGCACCAAAGTCGTGCAGTTCATGGAGCGCGACACCAAGGATTACCTGGCGTTCATCAGCCTGGGCGCCGCCACCCCGACCCTCGACGCCGAGGGGCCGATCTGTGAGCAGGCCAGCGTCCCCGCGTTCAGCACGGGCCAGATTCAGAGCACGCTGAACACCTTCCTGGGGCCGCAGCAGCAGATTCCGCCGCAGTACAGCGCCCTCCAGGTCGGCGGCGTGCGGGCCTACGCGGTGGCCCGCGCCGGAGGGCAGCTCGATTTACCGGCCCGCAGCGTGGAGTTGCACGAACTCCGGCTGCTGGGCCTGTACGACAATCTGAACGCCGCCCCGCGCAGTTTTTCCGCCACGCCGGAGGGGCGCTGGGCGGTGGCGGACGGGGACCAGACCATGCCCCGAACCATCACGCTGCCGCCCGCGCTGGGCAATTTCCCCACGCTGCTCGTCTGGGCGCGGGTGGGCAGCGGCACCTACCTGCGCTCGCTGGCCCGCGACGTGGGCGCAATGATGGGTGTGCCCGCGCACCTGTCGGGCCTGATCCGCACCCGCGCCGGACGCTTTGATCTGAGTCAGGCGGTGGCGCTGGAGGCACTGAGCGAGGCATCCGGCCTGAGCGAACTGGGCGCCCTGGCCCTGCCGGTCATCGAGGCCAGCCGCGAGCTGGCGCTGCAACTGCGGCAGGGCAAACGGCCCGCCGATGAGCGCACAGGCCGCTTTCTGGTGCTGCTGGAAGGTGAGCTGGTCGCGGTGGTCGACGGCGACGGTCAGGCGTTCAAGGTGGTGCGGGCCTGGGCTGGATAACCCAAACGGGTGCCTGACTCAGACGGGCGCCTGACTCAGACGGGCGCCAGGGCCGCGTCGAGCGCCACCTCCACCATCTGATCGAAAGTCTGCTGGCGCTCATCGGCGCTGGTTGCCTGACGGGTGACCAGGTGATCGGAGACGGTCAGCACCGTCAGCGCCCGCACACCGAATTTGGCGGCCAGGGTGTAGAGCTGCGCGGCTTCCATCTCCACGCCCAGCAGCCCGAACTGTGCCCACAGCTTGTAGCGGTCCGGATCGTCCTGGTAGAAGGTGTCGCTCGACAGGATATTGCCGACGTGGGCGCTGACGCCGCGTGCCTTGGCCGACTGATACGCGCCCAGCAGCAGGCCGAAATCGGCGATGGGCGCGTAGTTGCTGGCCCCGAAACGCAGGTTGTTGATGTTCGAATCGGTGCAGGCCGCCTGCGCCAGAATCAGGTCGCGGACCTGCACGCCCTCGTGGTAGCTGCCGCAGGTGCCGACCCGGATCAGCGTCTGGGCGCCGTAACCGTGAATCAGCTCGTGAATGTAGATTCCGGCACTCGCCATGCCCATACCGGTGCCCTGCACCGAGACCGCTTGGCCCTTGTAGCTGCCGGTGAAGCCCAGCATGCCGCGCACGCTGTTGTGCTGCACCGGATTCTCAAAAAAAGTCTGGGCGATGTGCTGGGCCCGCAGCGGGTCGCCGGGCAGCAGCACGGTGGGGGCGATCTGGCCGGGAGCGGCGTTCAGGTGGAGGCTCATGCGCCCAGCCTAGCGGAAGCGGGCGGCCTGGGGCGCCTTGTCCTGGGCCGGGCCGCCCTCCCGCTGGGTGATGCACGCAAGTCTCTCCTCTTCGTTTCTACGCCGACTTTCGCCAGATGTCTTTTTCCTTGAACCGCGCTGGGAGAGCGTTTACGCTACCCCTCTCCCAGCCTCTCCCGCAGGGGGAGAGGAGCCAACAACGCTGTCTTCATCGGTGTCGCTCAGTTTATGAGAGAGATACGTGCATCACTGAGACCCCCCCGACCCTGGCTCTGGCTCCTGGCGCTGGGTCGTCACCGCCTGGTGTCAACCCTGTGTCGATCTCTCAAAAGATGATGAACTCTCCCCGTCAAAGCATGTGAAAAATGAGTGATGACTCATCTTGCAGCTTAAGCCAGATGGCCGAGCACGTCTGACACGTCTACACCGAAAAGCTTACATTTGAGCAGATGAGTGAGAAGTATGAGCCGTACGTTGTATCCAGTCCAACCAGAGCGGGTCTAAAACCGGCCCCGGCGTTGGCCCAGAGGCGCACAACCCTTCCCTGAGACGAGGCTGAACAGGACAAAGTGACCCGGCTGATAAACTGATGGACGTTAATGAACGCCTTCAAAATCCTCCTGACCCTGGCCGCCCTGAGCACGAGCGCCTCCGCCGCCACCTATACCGTTTCGCCGGGGGACACGCTCACCAGCGTCGCCCAGGCCCTAAACGTCGAGCCCCAGACCCTGATGAAGCGCAACGGCCTGAGCAGCAGCACGCTCCAGGTCGGACAGAAATTGAATAGCGGCGCAGTGACGGCCCAAGGCACCCAGAACACCCAGAAGGCGAGCGCACCGGCAGCCGTCGCCAGCACCGATGCCCCGGTGGCCAAAACGCCGCTGGCCAAGTCGCGCGGCAATGGCTACGTCCGCACGGCGGCCCTGCGCTTTCTGGGCATCCGCTACGCCCACGGCGGCACCGGCAACTGGGGTCTGGACTGCTCCGGCTACACCATGGCGGTCTACCGCAGCATGGGCCTGAGCTTGCCGCGCACCGCCGCCGCCCAGTCGCGCAGCGGTTACGGCGTGGGCCGGGGTGAGCTCCAGGCGGGCGACCTGATGTTTTTCAACACCATGGGGCGCGGCATCTCGCACGTCGCCATCTACCTGGGCGGCGGCCAGTTCGCCAACGCCAACAGCTACTATGGCCGCACCATGATCGACAACCTGTCCAACCCCTACTGGTCGAGCCGCTACGTCAGTGCCCGGCGCGTGCTGTAGGTCGGAACTGAGCCAGCACACAGGCAAGACTGGTTGACCAAGGCCCCGGCAGACCCGCTGGGGCCTTTCCCGTCGTAAAACGGCGCTGTTGGATGTCGAACAAAGCCCCACCGAAACCGGCAGATGAGGGCCGTGCGCCCCACCTCTCACGGCAGCTCAGGAACCAGATGTCCGGCGTGTCAGGCGCACTATTTTGAATTCAGGTCGGCGTGTTCAGCGTATCCGGACAGCGGGCCGTCAGTGGTCTACCGTCAGTGGTCTATTCAGACTCTGACCCATCAGCCCCGGCCTGGTCTACAATGCCGAATGTTCAGCGCCGAATGTTCAACATCGAGTGTATTCAGCACGGGTGTAGTCTCGCCTGTCTGAAGGCTTGTCTGCTTGACGTCTCGCCCCGTCATCTCACCGTTCATGCGCCACACCGGGCGCCGCGAGGTTGTATCCTGCGCCAAAGCGGTATGCTGCTTGAAACCAAATGACACACGGAAGCCAGACTTCCGAGCGAGAGGAGAAGAATTGATGCAAGCGGCCAGAATTCGTGTGATCGGCCTGGGTGGAGCAGGAAACAACGCCGTCAACCGCATGATCGAGTCGGGACTCGAAGGCGTGGAGTTCATCGCCGGAAACACCGACGCCCAGGTGCTGGCCAAGAGCCACGCCGAGGTGCGGATTCAACTGGGTGACCGGCTGACCCGTGGGCTGGGCGCCGGGGCCAACCCCGAAGTCGGCGAGAAGGCCGCGCTGGAAGACCGCGAGCGCATCAAGGAGTACCTCGAAGGCACCGATATGCTCTTTATCACCGCCGGAATGGGCGGCGGCACCGGCACTGGAGCGGCGCCGGTGGTGGCCGAGGTCGCCCGCGAGATGAACATCCTGACGGTGGGCATCGTGACCCGGCCCTTCAAGTTCGAGGGGCCGCGCCGCAGCAAGGTCGCCGACGAGGGCATCATCAAGCTCCAGGAGCGGGTCGACGGCATGATCGTGGTCAACAACGAAAAGCTGTTGACCGCCGTGGACAAGAAGGTCTCGTTCCGCGACGCCTTCCTGATCGCCGACCGGGTGCTGTACTACGGCGTCAAGGGCATCAGCGACGTGATTAACGTCGAGGGCATGATCAACGTGGACTTCGCCGACGTGCGCAACCTGCTCTCCGGGGCGGGCGCCGTGCTGATGGGCATCGGCTCAGGCCGGGGCGATAAACTGGCCGAGGAGGCCGCGTCGAGCGCCATCAACAGCCCGCTGCTGGAGCGCGGCATCGAGGGTGCCCGGCGCATCCTGGTCAACGTGACCGGCGGCTACGACCTGGCCATGAACGACGCCCACGAGATCGTGGAGAAGATCCGCGACGCCACCGGTTTCGACGACCCCGACATGCTGTTCGGGGTGAGCTTCGACGAGAACGCCGGAGACGAGGTGCGCGTGACCGTCATCGCCACGGGCTTTAACGAGGCGGCGCACGCCCTGACCGGTGGACGCCTGGACCCGATTCCGGCCTCGACGGTCCGCACGCGCGGCGGTGGCCAGAGCCAGTACGATCCCAAGGACTACGACATTCCGGCCTTTTTGCGCCAGGTCGACCGGAGCTGAGCGGACGACCACCGAAACGGGGCCAGGCACGCATTGCTGGCCCCGTTCACGTTGCTGTGTTCACGTTGCTGTGTTCACGTTGCCGTGCTCACGTTATAGGTAGCGCTCCTACCTGGCCTGGCGGCGCTGCTACACTCCGAGCATGAGTGCAGACGCCCCCGGAACCGACGTCATCTACAGCGGCAAGATCGTCTCCTTGGAGTTGCAGGAGCATAAGTGGGAGGTGGTGCGCCACAGGCCCGCCGTCGCCGTCTTGCTGCTCAACGATTCCGGCGAGATGCTGTGCGTGCGCCAGTTTCGCCGCGCCGTGAACGCCGTGACCACCGAGGCCCCCGCCGGACTGATTGACGAGGGCGAGAGCCCGGAACAGGCCGCCCGCCGCGAACTCCAGGAAGAGGCCGGGCTCGACGCCGACATGACGCTGCTGACCCGTTTCTACACCAGCCCAGGGTTCTGCGACGAAGAACTGTACGTGTTCAGGGCCACCAACCCCCGCGAGTCGCGCCTGGAGATGGACGAGGACGAGGAGATCGAGGTGGTGTGGCTCAAGCCTGAGGCGGTGCTGAGCGGCCTGCGCGGCGGCACCCTGTTGGGCGCGGCCTCGACGGTGACGGCGGCGCTGCTGGCCCTGAGCGGCGCGCCCGCCTCGCAGACGGTCAGCGGCCCCACCGTGGACGCGCACGGCGGACGCCCGTGAAGGCGGCGCCTTGAAGACCTACGTGTCCACCACCCAGCGCCCCGATACCGAAACCGTGGTGGCGGTGGGCTCCTTCGACGGCGTGCATCTGGGCCACCAGGCGCTGCTGGGCCGCCTCAAGGAGCGGGCGCGGCATTACCGGGTGCCGTGCCTGGTCTACACCTTCGATCCGCCGACGCGGGTGCTGACCCAGGGCGTGGAATTTCTCTCTACCCTGCCGGAAAAACTGGAGTTGCTGGAGCGCTACGGTATCGACGAGGTGATCGCCGTGCCGTTCACCGCCGAGTTCGCGGCGCGGCCCAAGTCGGCATTTCTGGGCGACCTGAGCAGCCTGCGGCCCCGCGCCCTGGTGGTCGGTGAGGACTTCTACTTTGGCCGGGGCCGCGAGGGTAACCTGCACGACCTGAAAACCGTGACCCGCGACGTCATCGCCCTGCCGATGCACAGCCTGGGCGGCCAGGACATCAAGAGTACCCGCATCCGCGAACTGCTGAAACTCGGCGACGTGGAGGGCGCCGGGCGCTTTCTGGGCCGCCATTACAGCGCTCAGGGCGTGGTCGTGGCCGGTGACCGGCTGGGCCGGACCATCGGCTACCCGACGGCCAATTTGCAGGTGCCGGAAGGCAAGGCGCTGCCCAGGGGCGTCTTCGCCGTGCGCGTGCAGGTCGAGTCGGGCGGCGTCACCGAGGACCACATCGGCATGGCCAACATCGGCACGAGGCCCACCGTCAGCGGCCTGACCCTCCGGTTCGAGGTCAATCTGCTGGATTTTTCCGGCGACCTGTACGGCAAGGAACTGGGCGTCAAGTTCTTCAAGCTGCTCCGGGCCGAGCAGAAATTCGGCGGCCTGGAGGAGTTGAAAGCCCAACTGGCACGCGACCAGGCCAGTGCGCGAGCGGTGATGGAGGGGGTGTAGAACAGCCGGGGCCAGCGCTTCCGCCCGGCCCCGGCCCACGCTTCCTGTCCTCAGCTCGGTTCGATCAGGCCGTAATGTCCATCCTTGCGGCGGTAGACCACGCCGCAGGAACTGGTGGTCATGTTCAGGAACACGTAGAAGTCGTGTCCGAGGGCTTCCATCTGGGTCACGGCGTCCTCGGCGGACATCGGGCGCAGGTCGAAGCGCTTCTGGCGCACGATTTCGGGGCTGAATTCGCTCACGTCGTCGCCGCTGTCGGCGGGCGTCGGCGCGGCGTCGATGGGCGCCTCGCTGCGGTGGCGCATGATGCGGGTCTTGAATTTGCGGAGCTGGCGCTCCAGCACGTCACCGGCCTTGTCGATGGCGGCGTACATGTCGGCGTGGTGTTCCTCGGCCCGGATGATCCCGTTGGGCACGTTGAGCTGGACCTCGACGCGGTTTCTTCGACCGGCGTCCCGCACATCGCGCACGGTCAGGGTCACGCGGGCGTCGGTGATCTGACCGTTGAAGCGGTCCAAGCGGGTCAGCTTACTCTCTACATACTCGCGCAGGGCCTCGGTCACATCGACGTTGCGTCCACTCAGCTTGTAGATATTCACAGAACTTCCTCCGTGCCGACAGAAGGGACTTTGGATGGCAGTGGCCCTCTTCGGTGCGCTCATGATAGGCCGCTCGTCAGCCAGGCGTCAGGTAAAAAATCCACCACGCCCTCACCCGGAAAGGGGCATACTGGAGAGCGGTGAGCCCGAAGATGAACGAGGGTCAACAGGCGGGTCGGCCAGATTTGACTGGTCATGTCATGGCCGTGTGCCGGGACGGCGGGCACCGCTTCAGCAAGCTGGCGCAGCCGGGCATTCGTCTGATCGCGGGCCTGGGCGTGGAGGGCGACGCCCACAGCGGCGTGAAGGTCCAGCACCGCTCGCGGGTCGCCGCCGATCCGGAGCAGCCCAACTTGCGCCAGGTCCATCTGATGCACGCCGAACTGTTCAGTGAGCTGGCCGCACGGGGCTTCGAGATTGAGGCCGGGCAACTGGGCGAGAACATCACCACGCGGGGACTTGATTTGCTGGAGCTGCCGGTGGGTACGCGGCTACAGATCGGCTCCGCCGTGATCGAGCTGACCGGGCTGCGCAATCCGTGTGCCCAGATCGAGAATGTCAGACCGGGATTGCTGAGCGCCGTGCTCGATCAAGATGATACCGGGCGGCTGGTTCGCAAAGCCGGTGTCATGGGCGTGGTGCTGGCGAGCGGTGACGTGAAACCGGGCGACGCGATTGGAGTGGTGCTGCCGCCTGAGCCGTGGGCGAGGCTGGAGCGGGTGTGAAGAGCGGACGACAGCTCAAGCCAGATATTACCCCTTGACATAATTATAGCAAAAGGAAATAATCAGTGTATGGGTATGAACGCGCTCACCCTGGCAGCGCTGGTCGCGTTTTGGACACAGTACCCAGACGCCGAAACGCCGCTCAGGGCCTGGTACAAACAGGTTCGCGCCCGTGAGTACGGCTCTTTTGCTGAAGTCAAGGCAGATTTTGCCAGTGCTGACTGGGTGGAGGGTTTCATCGTCTTCGACATCGGCGGCAATAAATACCGCTTGATCGTCGAGCCGAATTTTGACGGCCAGCGCTTTTACGTTGAAGCCGTTCTGACACATAAGCAGTACGACGCCTGGAGGCCGTAGTATGACCAACTTTTCAGATGTTGCGGCAGCGACCCAGCACCTCCAAGCCCTGGCCCCCGAAGCCTTCATGCTGATTGACAGTGCAGCAGATCTGGACCGGTCTACTGCGTTTCTACGGGCACTAGACCGGGAGAAGGGCGAGACGCCCGGCCACCCCTTAGCTCCGCTGGCCGACGCCCTGATGTACCGCATCCTGGCGTATGAGGCCCAGCACTCCCCCATTCCTGATGCGGACGGGCCGATGATGCTGGCGTTTTATCTGGATCAGCGGCAGCTCACGCAGCAGCAAGTGGCCGACGCCACCGGGATTCAGCAGGCTACTATCAGCCAGTTGCTCAGGCGCAAGCGGAACTTCACAGCGGCTCATGCGCGGGCGTTGGCGGCGTTTTTCGGGGTGAATGTGGGGATGTTTCTTTAGCAGTACTCCGAATTACGCCACGGGAAAAACAGCCTCCCCGCGCCTCCATTCTGCGTCCTGCTCAGTCAACACCACTCGCTCCGCTCGGTCATAAAAAGGGTCTTTTTATGACATCTGCTCTAAGGCACTGGCGCGGCGCTGGGCGTGCAAACCACGCTTAAAACCAGCGTGCTGTCGGCCTCCAATGTACAGTCCAGTGCTGAACCCGTTTCAAGACACAATTGCTCACGGATAGACATGGGAAGCGCCGTGCTGGGCCACGACGATACAGGGCGGCTGGTTCGCAAAGCGGGCGTGATGGGCGTGGTGCTGGCGAGCGGCGACGTGAAACCGGGCGACGCGATTGGAGTGGTGCTGCCGCCTGAGCCGTGGGCGAGGCTGGAGCGGGCGTGAAGCGCCAAGACCTCAGGCGGGAAGCACCGTCAATGCCGGGAAATCGCCAAAGTCAGCAACATTCAGTGTGAGGAGGGCGTCGGCACGATGCTGGGCGTGTGCGCCGATCAGGTGATCCGGCAAGGGCCTGCGGGGCAGCGGGTTGCCGGAGGCGCGTCGGCGCTGGCTGGCGTCCTGGTGTGCCCTGGCGGCCTCGTCCCAGATGGGCGCAGTAGTCACGGCGTCGATTCGGATGTCCAGCCGTCCCAGCTCAGCCTGAAGAAGTGCTCTGGTCATACCTGGATGGGCGTGCAGCTCCACGTACACCACGCCGCAGACGATCAGTTGCACGCTGCTCAGCCTCAAGCGGTTCAACGTGGCGGCATTGTTGCGGCCCTGCACGGTGCTGTTCCAGAGGTCGATCAGGATATTGGTGTCCAGCGCGACCATCACGGAGGAGCAGGCTTCAGAAACTCATCCAGGCTGACGATCTGTGCGCCGGGGCCGCCCCGGTCTCCCGGTTCCCGTGGGCCGCGCAGATCCTCCATGAACGCTTCAGTGCTCAGCCCGGCGGGTAGCGGAAAAGCGCCCAGCGACGCCAGGAAAGGATTCTCCGGGCCGGTCACCGGACGCAGGATCACGGTTCCGTCTGCCTGCAACGTCCAGTCAACCTCGGCGCCGACCTCAAGGTGCAATTGTTCGCGAATGCGCTTGGGAACCGTCGTCTGGCCTTTGCTGGTGAGTGAGCTTCGCATGAAGTTTCTCCTTACAGCTCAATGTAGCATGGTAAGGATGTGTTCTGTGAATCTCCAATCGAGGGCCGAGACGATGCCGGTTAGCTGATTCGCGCACCGGGCGTGGTGCTGGGGACATTGAGGTCAAGCCGGGCGACGAGAGAAAGGTGGAGCTGCCGCCTGAGACGTGCATTAGCAACTTGAATTTGTCAATATCTCCTACTCCCACTCGATCGTCGCGGGCGGCTTGCCGGTAATGTCGTACACCACTCTGTTGATCTCATGCACCTGATTCACGATTCTGTTGCTCATGGTCGCCAGGAAGTCATACGGCAGCCGCGCCCACTCGGCGGTCATGTAGTCGTCGGTACTCACCGCCCGTAGCGCCGCCGTGAACGAGTAGGTGCGCTCGTCGCCCATGACGCCCACGCTCTGAATCGGGGTCAGAACCGCCAGCGCCTGAGAGCAACTGTCGTACAGCCCGAACTCGCGCAGGCCGGAGATGAAAATATCGTCCACCCGCTTGAGGATGTCGAGCTTCTGGGGCGTGACGGCGCCCAGCACGCGGATCGCCAGGCCGGGGCCGGGAAAGGGGTGGCGCATCCGCACCGCTTCGGGCAGGCCGAGTAGCCGGGCCAGGGCGCGCACCTCGTCCTTGAACAGCGTCCGGAACGGCTCGACCAGCTTGAAGGCCAGGTCGTCCGGCAGCCCGCCGACGTTGTGGTGACTCTTGATGTTGGCCGCGCCCGATTTGTCGCTGTGCAGCCCGCCCGCCGACTCGATCACGTCGGGATACAGGGTGCCCTGCGCCAGAAAATCGAAGGGGCCGTAAACTCTGGCCTCGCGCTCGAAGGCCCGGATGAACTCGCGCCCGATGATCTTGCGCTTGAGTTCGGGGTCGCTGACGCCGTCCAGGGCGCCCAGGAACTCGGCGGTGGCGTCCACCGTGACCAAATTCACGCCCAGGGGTCTCAGGGCCGCCTCGACCTGCTCACGCTCGCCCAATCGCAGCAGGCCGTGGTCGATGAACACTGCCGTCAGTTTCTCGCCGATGGCGCGGGCCAGCAGCAGCCCCAGCGTGGAGCTGTCCACGCCGCCGGAGATCGCCAGCAGCACCCGCCCGTCGCCGACCTGGGCACGCACGCCCTCGATCAGTTCCTCGACGATGTGCTCGGCGGTCCAGTCGCGCTTGGCGCCGCAGATGGTCAGGAAGTTGGCCAGCAGTTGCCCGCCCTTGGGGGTATGCACCACCTCCGGGTGAAACTGCACGCCGTAGCGCCGCGTCGCGTCGTTGGCGATGGCGGTCACGGGCGTGTCTTCCGTCTCGGCCACGATCTCGTAACCGCCCGGCAGGCTGACCACGCTGTCGGAATGGCTCATCCAGGCGACGAATTCACCCTGAATGCCCCCAAATAGTGGGCCGCTGTAGCGGGTCAGGTCGGCCTTGCCGTACTCGCGCCTGCCCGCCCGCTTGACCTCGCCGCCCGCGTGCTGGGCCAGGAACTGCATGCCGTAGCAGACGCCCAGCACTGGAATATCCAGGTCCATGACACCCTCGGCGGGGCGAGGCGCGGCCTCGTCGTAGACGCTGCTGGGGCCACCGGAGAGGACTAGACCTGTTGGGTTCTCCTGCGCGATGCGCTCCAGGGTGGCGTTGCCGGGCAAGATGACGCTGTAGGCGCCGAGTTCACGAAAGCGCCGGGCGATCAGGCGGGTGTACTGGCTTCCGAAATCGAGGATGACGAGACTCATTGCCTTCATTGTAGAGGGGCGGCTGGGGCAACTGGGGCGGTGGGGGCTGGATGTATCGCTTGGGTGGCGCCTCTGAGCTTCAGCACTCTGCCCATGTGTCAGCTCTGCCCCTGTGTCAGCTCCCCCACCCCTGCCTTTCCCCACAAGCCACGCGTCACAAGCCGGGCGCCAGCCCTCAACCGTAACCCACACGCCCCCTCAACCCTCTCCAGGCGCTAGAATCTCTAAGTGAAATCACGTAGCGCCAACCGGTCAGGCATCGTCATGCGGCGCAGGGTCACGCCTGCGGGCGACATCATCGTGACGTTGCTGACGCCGCAGGGCAAGATCAAGGCGATCGCTCGCGGCGGCGTGCGCGGGCCACAGGCGAGCCGACTGAACCTGTTTCACCACGTCGGCGTGCAGCTCTACCAGACGCCGCAGAGCGACCTGGCGACGGTCCAGCAGAGCATTCTGGAAGGCGCGCTGCCCAAACTCTCCGAGCCGGAGCGCCACCCTTACGCGCATCTGCTGTCTGAGCTGGCCGACACGCTGTTTCAGGAAGGTGAATTCTCGGCTCAGGCCTTTGAGCTGTACGCGGGCGCCCTGCGCGGCGTGTCGCACCACCATGACCCCGAATGGGTGACGCTGGTGATGAGCTACAAGCTGCTGGCGCTGGCCGGGTTCGTGCCGCGCACCCGCCACTGCTCGCGCTGCGGCGCAGACGATCCTAATTCGCCCGATCCGCTGGGCGGGCAATTGCTGTGCCGGATGTGTTCGACCCAGCCGCCGCACCCGCCGGAACGGCTGGAATTTCTGCGCGAGGTGCCCCGCCGCAGCGTCCGGGCGTTGATGGACGCGCCGCTGCCGCGAGATCAGCGCCCCGGCGTCTGGCGAGCGCTGGAGCGCTTCGTCACCGTGCAGATCGGCGCCGTGCAGAGCTGGCGCTCGCTGGTCGGGGCCGTGACGGGCGAGGCGGTAGGGGCGTAGACCGGCTGGAGGTTCGCCCTTCCCCGGCTGGCATGCGCTAAGTATGTCCTTGCTAACATTTCGGGCTTCCGCAAACAGCGCTCCATCCCTCCACTCCCGCCAGGACATACTTTCTTCCTCACTCGCTCCGCTCGGTAAAGCTAAAGCTTTACAAGGAGATACTTAGAACAGCACTCAGATGACCACTACACCGCGCACGATCACCATTCTTCGCCACGCCGAGAAACCCAGCGAACCCGGTAGCCCTCAGCCCACCTTCGGGGTCAACGAGCAGGGGCAGGCGCAGTCAGAGTCGCTGATTCCGCGTGGCTGGCAACGGGCCGGAGCGCTGGCGGCGGCTCTCAGCGCGGACGCGGTACGCTCCCCGTTCGTCCGCCCGACCGCCCTGTTCGCGCCCGCTTACCCTGACGGCAGCCTGCACCGCCCCGGTGAGACCATCGCGCCGCTGGCCCGCCGACTCGGCCTGACGGTCCAGACGCCGGTGCCAAAGGGTCAGGAGGCCAGCCTGGTCAGCGCCGCGCTGTGTGTTCAGTCCGGCCAGGACGTGCTGGTGTGCTGGGAGCATCACCACATCCCCGCCATCGCGGCGGCGCTGGCGCAGGCCCTGGACGTGAACACGCTGCCGCCCCACGCGGCGCTCTGGCCCGACGCCGACTTCAACTCCGCGCTGCTGTT
>NZ_JANYGJ010000002.1 GCF_025362455.1 Deinococcus sp.
TTGGTCAGGGCTGGGCGGTGGCGCGACCTGCCATCGCTCTGGAGTGCTATTGGGAAGGCCCTTGATGCCGTAACAGTTCAGGATGTCCTCGGCTGGTTCGGGGCTGCCTATCCTATGGCCTTTTTGTGAAATCTGCTCTAAACGAGGTAGCATGCAGTTATCAGCAGCATGCAGTTATCAGCAGCATGCAGTTATCAGCAGCATGCAGTTATCAGCAGCATGCAGTTATCAGCAGCATGCTGTCATCCTGAGCGAAGGATTTCGTAGTCGAACGGCGAGATCCTTCATTTCGTTCAGAATGAAAAACCAGAACGGCAAATTCCTAGATTTGGCTTCACCTCTTACTTCAGCTCGCAACTGTACAGATACAACTGAGTTCCATCAAGGTACATCACCATGAACCCGGCCTTTTTGGCGCCGTTTTTCAGCTCGGTTATCTACATGCGGTAGAGATTGCCGCCCTCCAGTGAGGACTTCAGTGTGACGGACAGGCCTTTCTTGGCGGCGGCTTTCATCCCGCTGTCCATGAACGTGGCGACCTGCGTGAATTCGGCGGGTGACATCTGGCGCGGCGGCCTCGATTTCAGTGGACCGGTGCAGTGCTTGCCGGTGAACGCCACGGCCTGAGCGTCCACGCTCTTGACCGCCTCGGCACTGGGTTTGTAGTCCTGCGCCCAGGTAAAGGAAAGGCTGCTGAGGAGGGCCAGGACGAGAATACTTTTCACCTGTTCATTCTGGCTTCAGATTCCTCACGGAAGGCTGACAATTGGGACAGGCTCCATTCTTCGTGTATGGTCTCAAGGCATGGAGAACGACTCACTCGCGCTCAGGGTCGCCCTCGTCGCTGGAGCCACGCGCGGCGCGGGCCGGGGCATCGCCGTGCAGCTCGGCGCACGCGGCGCCACCGTGATCTGCACCGGGCGCAGCACGCGGACGCAAGCCAGCGACCTGAATCGCCCGGAGACCACCGAGGACACCGCTGAACTCGTCACGGCGGCGGGTGGACGGGGCGTGGCGATCCGCTGCGACCACAGCGACGAGCGCCAGGTCGCGGCCCTGATGGCGCGGGTGCAGTCCGAGTTCGGCGGCCTCGACATCCTGGTCAACGACATCTGGGGCGGCGAGTCGCTGAGCGAGTGGGGCCAGCGCTTCTGGGAGCAGAACCTGAGCAAAGGCCGCCTGATGCTGGAACGCGCCGTCTGGACGCACATCCTGACCGCCCACGCCGGGCTGCCGCTGCTCAGGCCGGGCGGGTTGATCGCCGAGATCACCGACGGCGACGGCTGGTATTACCGGGGTAATTTCTTCTACGACCTGGCCAAGACCGGCGTGATGCGCCTGGCGCAGAACTGGGCCAGTGAACTCAAGGATGACGCGCGGCAGATTACCAGCGTGTCGCTGACGCCCGGCTTTCTGCGCAGCGAGGAGATGCTGAGCCACTTCGGCGTGACCGCACAGACCTGGCGGGACGCCATTGGGCAAGACCCCAATTTCGCCGAATCCGAAACGCCGCATTTCGTCGGGCGGGCGCTGGCACATCTGGCGGCTGACCCGAACAGGTTCCGCTTCAATGGGCGAGCCCTGGCGTCATGGACGCTGATGGACGAGTACGGCTTCACCGACATCGACGGGCGCACTCCGCACTGGGGAAGCTGGTTTGAGCGCCAGAAAGCCGGGTCGCCGTAGACTCAGGGCGTGACCGCCGCGCCGCCAGACATCTTCGAGCCAGACATCTTCGAGCCCGACACCTTCGAGCCCAATAACCGCGCCGCCTGGCGCGAGTGGCCGCTGGAGCACCACGCCACAGCGAGCGGTGTCCGTTGCGTGCTGCACAAAAAGAGCGCCGCTGACGCGGCGGTGGAGGCGCTGTGCTTCGGCTGGAGCGACAGCGTGGGGCGCAAGCTCGACGAGCGCCGGTCCACACTCTATTTCGCGCCACGTAAAAAGGGCAGCGGCTGGAGCGCCGTCAACAAAGCCAGAATCGAGCAGTTGGAGGTCGCCGGACTGCTGCACGCCTCCGGCCTCGCCCGCATCCTGGCTGCCAAGCGGGATGGCTCATGGACCCTGCTGGGCAGCGTGGACGCGCTGGCAGTGCCGCCCGACCTCCAGACCGCCCTGGAGGGGGCCGGAGCACTGGCGCGGTGGACCGCCTTTGTGCGCAGCGCCCGGCGCGGCATTCCCGAATGGATCGTGCAGGCCAAAACGGCGCCCACACGGGCCAGACGCATTGAGGAGACGGCCCGACTCGCGGCCCAGGGCGAGCGGGCCAACCGGTGGCGAAAAAAGGCGTGAAGTTCATCGGCCTCGATCTGGCCTGGTCGGCGAAGAACCCCAGCGGTGTGGCGGTGCTGGAGGGTGACCGCAGCGGCGCCCGGCTGGTGCAGTCCGGTCTGCTGCACGGTGACGCCGAGCTGCTGGACTTTTTTGATTGCGAACTCTCCGGCCCGGTGATCGTCGCCGTGGACGCGCCGCTGAGCGTGCCGAACCTGACCGGTCAGCGCCCCGCCGAAGCCGAGCTGGCCGCCGTGTTCGCCCGCTTTCAGGCCGGTGCCCACCCGGCCAACCGGACGCTGCTGGGCCGCTACAACGGCGGCGTGCTGCGAGGTGAGTTCATCCGGCAGGCGCTGGAGGCGCGCGGCCTGACTGACGATCCGCACCATCTGGCCGGTTCCGACACCCGCACCATGATCGAGGTCTACCCGCACGCGGCGATGGTGGCGCTCTTCGGGCTCAGCCGGACGCTGAAGTACAAGGCCAAGCGGCAGGGCCGGGACGCTCTGGAGAGCGCCTGGGCCGAGTACCACGCGCATCTGGCGGCGCTGGAGCGGGCCGAGCCGCCGTTGACCGGGCTGGAAACGCTGCTGGCCACCGATCCGCCCAAGCTGCGCGGCGTTGCCCTCAAAAACCACGAGGACGAAACCGACGCGGTGATATGCGCCTACGTCGCCCTGTATGCCCACGCCTGGCCGCAGCGAACCGAAGTGTTCGGTACGGTAGCGCAGGGCTATATCCTGACGCCGACGCTGCCGGAAAGATGGCGCCCGGCCAGAATCTTTACTTCACCTTAAAGCCGACGCTTGCCGTGCTTTAAACGATAAAGTAGGGTTTATGGAATACCGCAATGTAGGCAAAAGTGGGCTCAAGGTTTCGGAAGTCTCTCTCGGCGGCTGGGAAACCTACGGCGTCAACGTCAACGAGGCGCAGACGGTGCGCGGCATCGTCCACAAAGCCTACGACGAGGGCGTCAATTACTTCGATCAGGCCGACATCTACGCCCGTGGCCAGTCCGAGGAGATGATGGGCGCCGCCCTGAACGAACTGCCCAGGGCCAACCTGGTGATCGCCTCCAAGGTCTACTGGCCGATGAGCGATCACGTCAACGACCGGGGGCTCTCGCGCAAGCACGTGCTGGAAAGCATTCGCGGCACTTTAAAGCGGATGGGCACCGATTACCTCGATCTGTATTTCGCCCACCGCTACGACCCCGAAGTCCCAATGGAAGAGATCGTGATGGCCTTCGATCAGGTGATCCGCAACGGCCAGGCGCTCTACTGGGGCACCTCGATGTGGCCCGCCGCCCGCATCGCCCAGGCCGTCGAGTTCGCCCGCGCCCACGGCCTGCATGCGCCGGTCGTGGAGCAGCCGGAATACAACATGATCCGCCGCGAGCGGGTGGAGGGCGAGATCTTGCCGTACACCGAATCGGCGGGCGTGGGACTGGTGGTCTGGAGTCCGCTGGCGATGGGTCTGCTGACCGGCAAATACGACGACGGTAAGCCTGCCGGTGCCCGCCTGACCGAGAAGGAGAACTGGGGCAAGAACTTCCTGACCGAAGAGAACTTGCAAAAGGTCCGTGACTTGAGGCCCATCGCCGACGACCTGGGACTCACCCGCGCCCAGCTCGCCCTGGCCTGGCTGCTGCGCCAGAAGGGGGTCAGCAGCGTCATTACCGGCGCCACCAAGGCCGGTCAGATCGAGGATACGGTCAAGGCGGCGGGCGTCAGGCTCAGCGAGGAGGTTCTCAGCCGCATCGAGGATATTCTCTCGCCGCGCTGAGGGCGGGTAGTCGCCGTGTGGGCGGGCCTTTTTCGGGTTCGCCCATACGTCGTTTGGGCGGCTGGATGAGCTTGGGGCGGTTGGGTTGTGTTGGTGGGGCTTCAGCTTTTGGCCAATGCGTCTGTCGCTGCGCCAGGCATGGTACTTCCGTGGCGTCCCACACGCTCAATTCTTCACCGCGTTCTCCGCATCGTGTAGATCATGTGGGGCGCCCGTGCTCCGCAACTGCGCATGCTTGGCTGCGCTGGAAGCTATTGGTCTACTTCAGCGGAAAATAGCCTCTGGGACGCTGCTTTTAAGTATCTCCTTGTAAAGCTTTAGATTTACCGAGCGGAGCGAGTGAGGAAGAAAGTATGTCCTGGTGGGAGTGGAGGGATGGAGCGCTTTTTGCGGAAGCCTGAAACGTTAGCAGGGACATACTTAGCTCCCTCTCCGTAGGGGAGAGGGCCGGGGTGAGGGGTCGCTCGTGAGCCCCGCCCATGACCCCATCTGTCCCCGCGTACCATTTCCCGCTTTCTTCCACAAGCCACAAGCCACAAGCCCGCCGAAGGCGCCCCCAACCGCAACACTTCCAACACCCCGTCTCACCTCCGGGCGCTACCTTTGAATGGACCTTCTCATGAGGGAGCCTGCGCCATAGTCGGGCCGAATCTTGACGTGCGCACGCTTGAATGGGACAGACGCTTGGACAGGGCAGACGCTTGAATGGGAAGGATGTTCAGCTTCCCGAATTTTTCCAAAGGACACGATGACGTTAGCGATTGAAACACACAGTCTGTGCAAGGAGTACAAGGGCCGCGCCGTGGTGCAAAGTCTCGATTTGCAGGTCGGTGAGGGCGAGGTCTTCGGCTTCCTCGGCCCCAACGGGGCGGGCAAATCGACCACCGTGAAGATGCTGCTGGGCTTGGTGCGGCCCACCTCCGGGTCGCTGAAGGTGCTGGGCGGCTCGCCGGACGACGCGGCGGTGCGGGCGCGGCTGGGTTTCCTGCCCGAACAGTTCCGCTTTCAGACCTGGATGACCGGCGCGGAGTTCCTGCGCTTTCACGGCAAGCTGGCCGGACTCAAACCAGGCGATCTGCGCAGCCGCATTCCCGCCGTGCTGGAGCGGGTCGGTCTGGGCGGGCGCGGGGGCGAGGCGCTGGGCGGCTACAGCAAGGGCATGCTCCAGCGGGCCGGGCTGGCCGGGGCGATCCTGGCCCGGCCCCGGCTGGTGTTCCTCGATGAGCCGACCTCGGCCCTCGATCCGATTGGCCGGGTGGAAGTGCGCGAGATCATTCTGGAGCTGCGGCGCGAGGGCGTGACTGTCTTTTTGAATTCCCACCTGCTCTCGGAAGTCGAGCAGGTCTCCGACCGGGTGGCCTTCGTCAAGGCCGGGCAGGTCGTGCGTGCCGGAAGCATGCGTGAGCTGCTGGCCGGGGCGCTGCCGGTGCATGTCAAGGTGGACCGCCTGACGCCCAACTTGCGGGCCGCGCTGGCGAACCTCGGCCCCATCGAGGAGCATCCCGCTCCGGCAGGGCAGCTCGGCCAGGCCATCACCGTGACGGTCAGCGGGGAGGAGGCGGTGCCCGCCGTCGCCCGCGCCGTGCAGGACGCTGGGGTGATGCTCTACGCTCTGACGCCCCGCCAGCACGACCTTGAAGACCTGTTTCTGGAACTGGTCGGCACCCAGGGCGACACCGGGCAGGCGCCGCAGATGCAGAGCGCCGGGCGGGTCGCGTGAGCGGCGCTGCTGGTGGACTCGGCAACGTCTGGCTGGTCGCCCGGCTCTCGCTGAGCGAGGCGCTGCGCAAGAAACTGATTGTGGTGCTGCTCGTTCTCACCGCCGCCTTCATCGGGTTTTACCTGTACGGCGTATTTCGCTTGCAGGGCACCCTGGCCGAACGCGCCGCCGAGGCCGGGCTGGAAGCCGGTCCCCGGCGCGGCCTGGGCAACCTGCCGGTGGTCTATTCCGGACTGTTCGGGATGTACCTGGTCTACTTTCTAGGCTCGCTGATGGCGGTGCTGTCCACGGTGGCCTCGGTCAGCGGCGACATCGAAAACGGCGTGATGCAGTCGATCATCGCCCGGCCCGTGACCCGCGCCCAGGTCGTGCTGGGCCGGTGGCTGGGTTTTGTCGGCGTCAACGTGGCTTACGTGCTGCTGGTGTCGGTCATCTTGCTCACCGGCCTGTATCTGATTACCGGCTATCTGCCGCCCGCGCCCGCCCAGGCCATCTTGCAGGTGCTGCTTGCCATCGTGTTGATTACCAGCCTGACGGTGCTGGGCAGCACCCTGTTCGCCACGCTCGCCAACGGCATCGCCGTGTTCGTCCTCTACGGGCTGGGCTCGGCGGGCGGCATCCTCAAGTTCATCGGTGCCATCGCCAGCTCGCCCACGATGACGGCTCTGGGCAGCGCGGCCAACGTCGCCATGCCTACCAACGCGCTGTGGCTGGGTGCCAGTTACAACCTTCAGACGGCCTCGGCGCTCGACATTGCCAAGCTGGCACGCGGCGGCAGCCCGGTCTCCTCCACCGTGCCGGTAGACCCGGCGCTGCTGGTGTGGGCGGCAGTCTACGCCGCGCTGGCGCTGGGGCTGGCGATGTGGCGGTTTTCGAAACGGGATTTGTAGGGGGAAGTGGGCTGTTGGAAGTGGGTAAAGATCAGGGCCGGTAGACGTAGCTCAGGCTGACACCTGCGCTGGACCGCCCGCCCACGATATCCAGAGTCGTTCGAGTCTGGACGCTACTCTGCTCGTTGAATTTGTACACGCCGCCAAATCCTAGGGTGGTCGACGGCAGAGTGAGGGTTGCGAAGGTCAGGCTCTGCACCGCGTCACCGCGCAGAGTCACGGCGTCGTTGACCACGAAGCCGACACCCGTGCCCACGCTGATGCTCGGCTCCGACTGACTGTAATAAGACGCGGCCACCGTCGCGTCCAGAATCAGCGGGTCGCGCAGGAAGGAGGCCGAGGCGCTGCCCGTGACGGCCCAGCCGTTACCCGTCAGTGGTAAGCCTACGTCCAGGCCCAGCGAGGGAGCAAATCTTCCACCAAAGGTGTACTGCGCCCCGACGCTCAGGCCGTTCCAACGTCCGGCACCTGTCACGGCAGTCACGCCCTGCTCATTCACCGATTCTGTTCGTGAAGCCGAAACTCCGGTGGAGGCCGTCACCGACAGTTGATCGGTCACGTTGTAACTGGCCGTGAGTCCCAGTCCAGCGCCGAGGCTGATGGCGTTTCCGGCGACGTTCGGGCTGTACTCGCCGCTGAAGCTGAAACTGCTGCTGCCCGCCCCTGATTTCGGGCGCTGAAGTGGATCGATGGGCTGGAGGTTCTGGGCGCTTGCCAGATTCGCCGCAGAGCACAGCGCAGCGGCCAGCAGCGCCGCTCGCCAGGGGTTCCGGTTCATATTCTTTCGGTTCATAGGTTTCCAATTCATGTTCGTTATCCTCCGGTGCGAAGTCGCTCAAGGCGCTCCTGGTACTTGCTCACCTGCGCGGCCACTTCGGCTCTGGCGCGGGTGGCCTGCGCTTCGTCTGGTCTGGGCACCAGTACCACTCCGTTCCAGGCGTTCAGGAAATTTGGCAGTGGCTGTGAGCGCACGCCCCAACTGGGATCGGCGATCAGCACGGTTCGCTCGTCTACGTGCAGCACCAGGTAATAATGGCCCCTGGGATACACTACGTTGACGACCACCGGCAGGCCCGCCGCCATGACAGTGCGGAGCTGCTCCAGCGTCAGTTTGTAGCCCGCCGAGGTGACTTGTTCCTCTTCCAGCACCTTCTTGAGCGAGAGCAAGGTCAGCCCTTCCGTCACCTGTTTGCCCCGCGCGTTCATCTCGGCCACCGAGCGCTCCGTCACCGACTGCTCCGTGACCGGCTGGCCGTAGTAATGGGTGAGCAGGGTAGCGATAGCTGCCGGGCCACAGGTGAAGTCGGCGGTCTGGCCGATGACGCTCTGGTAGCGGAGTTCGCGGTAGGTCGTGGATGCGTCCGAGGAAGCCGCCCCCGCGTTGAAGAATAAAGTTGCTGCCAAGGTATTGACTATAATTTTTGTGATGGTGTGCATTAATTGTAACCTTGTGACCAGCTACTTTTACGAAAGATCCAGTTTAAAAAGAAGCAGAGTGGAACAAGAAAAATAGATCTGATCAAAGGTTCGACAAAACCAACAATCTTAACTATGCCGCCATCTTTAAGTGTAGAAATCAGATATTCTAGAGAATGGAGTGCAAACAGCACTGCCAAAAACATACAGCCTTTTTCAAGAATCATCAACATGTTTTGTTTCATGTATCTCCTAGTTTAGCGATGTTATTCGAACGGCTATAGTTGGGATACCCTCGTCATGTTGCTTGTTTGATTATCCTACACCTTCAATCTAGCTTACCTTTAAAACTGGCTTTGAAGATTTTACTGCCAAAGAGGATGGAAGTCAGAGTCGAGATCATAACGCCGACGAAGAGAGATTTGAGGAGGAGGTCACGGTTTAAGTAGCTGGCGATACTCGTAATCTCACTGATTAAAACATATCCGACTAGAAGGTATGTAAATGAAGAAACGAGCATGGTTATTACAAACTTCAAGACAGTCACTTTCCCCTCGATTGTTTTATTCTATTCACGTAGCGAAGAATCAGGCTTCGTACCTGTTTCTGGTCCACTTCTTGTACATCGTGATGAAGGCGAAGTAGAGTACTGCTGAAAACGCTGACCTGGCGATAGGATCCACGAAACCAAGCGCTACAATAGGCTCGCTATTTTTGAAAGAGGAGACAACATAGTCTAATATGTGGTAAGTAGCGAATACAGCAAAAAACAGGTACGACTCTTGAAGTGTGGTGATTTTCCTCTTCATACTATTCCTCTAAGCTTTAACGTGTGCGATGATGCCGCTCTGGACCTAAGTGGGACATCTAGCTTCATCTTTGCTTTTGCTGGCCCCTAACAGTTCTGCTCATTATCTTACCTTTGTTGAAAGTCATAAAAACTACTAACCAGGCCAGTAGTACACACCCAAAGTTAACTGTAAGCATTCTTATATATACTACGTCTTCTATTGTTGAGAACCAATATGAGTGGGCGAAAATAGCTATAGCATACAGAAATATTTCATAAAATTTGAGTCTAATTTCAGCTAGAGTTGCACCAAGAGACAAAAAAATTAAAATACTTGAGAGCTCAATAATGTCAATAGCGCCTGATCTCACAGCATACAGGCCAAATAATCCTGGTAACAATAAATATGTTATCAATCTAAGAATTATAACTCTATTACACGCGGACATTATAACAACAATCGTCGCGACGGCAGTAGTGGTTGTTACTTGTGATTCCATAACACACCTGCTTGTTTTAAAACATATGAGGAGGCAGAATTACTTTATTCTGCTTCCTCATATAAAGTGGCTTAAGGTTTACCAAGTAAAAATTCGTGAGTACTTTTAATAGCACTCGTGCCCAAATTACTGACGCGCTGCGGGCGGAACACACAGCGGGGAGCCCAAGCACCAGGGATGGATGGTGGGTGCCGGTTTGATCGGCCAGGGCTGAATCGGGGCGGGCGGCGGCAGCAGAGGCTTAGGCAGTGGGCGGACAGGGTCTGGCAGGGGGCGGGGAGTTGGAACAGTGATAGGTGTACAGGCGTTCTTATCACCGGCCAGTAGTTTTAAGATGCAGGAGGGAACTAAGTTCATGGGCATGGAGGTTCTTGGAACTTCCTGGGCTAAAGCGAACGAGCTGGATAGGAGCAGTGGCACAACAACGAGTAGCATCTTTTTCATAAATTCCCCTAGTGATTGGCTAGCAGATGATAATACAAACGCTGCCCAAGCAGAATGATGGGTCGAAAGTGTTGAGAATTTTGGCTAGATTACCTGACATCCGCCGTAACGTGTCTTGATGTCTGTAAAGGCGCTTTTCTTGAACGCATATGGTTTTAAACTTTAATCTTCGGCAATTCCTATCACCGTCTACGCTTTAAAAGTAGAATCATGTTGTTTCTGATTGCAAAAACTGTAACAAGGATGAATATTATACTTCCGGAGGGTGCATCCAAGAAGTAGCAGACACCTAAAACAATAGAAACATACAAGACATATAGTCCAAGTCCACGATTTATACCAAATCTTCTAGTCAGTAGTGCAATGAGTGGGTTGGCCTCTTCAAAACCCTTACGTAGACCAATGTGTGTACTTAACACATCGATGGCCAACACTACTATAGCAATTGATGTTAAAACCATCGAGTGAACTCCTTAAAGCCCCCAAATGGAGGCTTTGAATTAGAAACCTTTAATTTTAAGGAAGGCTCCAAATCCTCCAGTCGCAGCGCCGCCAGCAGCACCAAGGGCCACCGATCCTGCGTTAACTTTGCCAGTTTCTTGATAACTCTTAACTGCACCAATAACAGCCCCTAAAGCTGCTCCTCCTCCAACCCTCACTGCGATAATGACTAACGGAAGAACTTCACCCGTCACTTCATCCAATTCCTGGTCGTTCAGGGCCTGTGGTAAACCAGCCGTACTGGTCTTCGCGAGCAGAGTTGAGGAAACTACAGGAGCTTGCGCCTGTGGCAAAGCAGCCGCCTTGACACTCACGAGTGCCGGGGGCGTTGCTGAAGGCTGCACCGAGGCAGCACCAGCGAAGGGGGCGAGGAGGAGGGCCGTCAGGAGAATCGATTTGGTGTTCATGGGATTTAGTGTGGCAGTTGTCCGCGCTCCGCGCATTGCCCAAAGGTCGTACCACCAAGGGAGTAGAAGGTCTTACGACTAAAGGCGTAGTCGGGACTACTCCTTGATTGAGTATACAGGCCGCTTCATCTCTCCTAAGCTGGGGGTATGCTTTCTCGCCTGCACTCACTATGGTAATTCCGGCGCTTGCCCGTCGCCCGGACGTTGCCAGTTTCCTGAACCGCCCCCGCGTTGGTCCGGTGGTGGCGTTCGTGGGCCTGGGCATCTTGACCAGCTTGCTCGAAAGCCTGGTGATCAGGCAAGGCGGCGAAGCGACGCTGCCGCTTAGCGATGTCAGGGTAGTGCTGGGGCGCGTGCTGTTCGCGCTGCTGTGGTTCGGCAGCGTGCTGTGGGCCATCCGGCCAGGCGTGCGCTCGACCGCCGAACAGGTGCTGCTGGGTCTATCAGGGCTGGCGATCGCCGTGTTCGTCATCTGGGCAGATCGTCCGTCCACCGTGTTGCTGGTGTTGCCTATCGTGGCCCGCTACTTTTTGCTGTTTCGCCCGACCCTGATGTTTTTTGGGGCCTTGCTGGTGCTCAGCGTGCTGCTGGAGGTCGGTCTTTCGCCGTCACTGCCTGCTGGCGATCCGCAACTTCTCGTGCTGGTTATCCTGACGCTCACGCAAGCCGGGTTCGGGTACGCCGCGTTCGAGTACATGCTGAGAAACGAGGAACAGAAACTGGTGCTGAGCTGGGCTTACCAGGAAGTACGCGCCAGCCAGAACGCGCAGGTGCAGCAGGTGCTACTCGAAGAGCGCACGACGATTTCCAGGGAACTGCATGACAGCCTGGGGCACGAACTGGCGGCCATTCGGCTGGAAATTCAGCGGGCCAGGCGACTGGAGCAAAAGTCGGTGGACGCTTCTGCCCCCGTTCTGGCCGCGCTCGACAGCGCCATGCTCCGCAGCAGCGTGGCCCAGGAACGGCTTCAGGAAGTGGTCTTCGCACTCAAACCGGCCCAGCTCGACGGCACGCTGTTTCAGGCGCTGGGCGAACTGGTCAAGAACTGGCCGGAGCGCATCAGTTTGCACCTGCCCCCCTCCGAGCCAGCCTTGCCTGTGGCGACCACGCTGGTGCTGTTCCGGGCTGTTCAGGAAGCCATGACCAACGCCCACAAGTACGCGCCAGGGCAGCCGGTCGCCATAACGCTCGAACACGCTCAGCAGACACTTTCCCTGACGATCACCAATCGCCAATTGACGCCCTTGGCCACGCGGCCCGCTGTTCAGAGCAGCCGAACCGGAACAGGACTGAGGACCATGCAGGAGCGCCTGGCGTTGCTCGGCGGGTCTGCGAGCAGCGAGGCGACAGAAGATGTCTTTACGTTGCGCGTAGCGCTGCCGTTCGGGAAAGGAGCTTGATATGCGGGTACTGATTGTTGACGATCAAGTCATTTTGCGCAGCGGACTGGCGGCATTGATGGAGCTGGAAGATGATATGGAAGTGGTCGGCCTGGCCGAAAACGGCGCGGTCGCCCTGGAGATGGCCGAGCAGTTCGGGCCGGATGTGGTGCTGATGGATGTGCGAATGCCAGTGATGGACGGCATCGAAGCGACGGCAGCGCTCGTTCAGCGCGGCGGCCCACCTGTGGTGCTCCTGACCACCTTCGAGGAAGTCGAAGACATGCTGGGCGGTTTGAACGCTGGAGCGATCGGCTACCTCTTTAAAACGGCAGAGATCGACACCATCTTGCACGCCCTGAGGAGTGCTGTCAAAGGCGTCAAAGTGATCGACCCCAAAGTCGCTGTCCACCTGGCAGGCTATGTGGGTTCGGCCAGACCAGCGCCCGCCCAGCCAACCGATCTGATAGTGCCCGAAGCGCTGACCAGGCGAGAGTTGGAGGTCTTGCTCAGCCTTGCGGCGGGCCATTCCAACAAGAGGATTGCTCTTCAACTGGGCATCACCGAAAGCACTGTCAAGGTGTACGTGGGCAACGTTATCGCCAAACTCGACGCCACCAACCGCACAGATGCCGTGCGGCGTGGCCGGGAACTGGGCCTGGTGGAATGACGAAGAGGCCGTCCGTGCCCTCTTTCCCCGCGCCCCGTCTCCCGCCTCAGTCCGCCTCGTACTCCAGATACGTGTAGCCCAGCAGCTCCTCGCCGTAGTCTTCGAGCAGCTCGACCTCCTGCTCGTCGGTCAGGAAGCCGTCCTTGATGGCCTCGTCGGCCTGGTCCTCGATGCTGCCGCGCAGCATGCCTTCCTCGTAGCCCATGCTCTCGATCATGCGCCGGGCCTTCTGGCCGCGCACGAACAGATCGATGTGGTAGCGGCCACCGGGCCGGACGGTGACGTGCGCCTCGCTGACCTTGCCGAACAGGTTGTGCGAGCTGCCCAGCACGTCCTGGTAGGCTCCGGCCAGGAACACGCCCAGGTAGTACGGCTTACCGTCGGGCTCGTGCAGCGGCAGCGTGGCCTTGACGTCGCGCAGATCGATGAACTTCTCGATCTTGCCGTCCGAGTCGCAGGTGATGTCGACCAGGGTGCCCTGGCGCGTGGGTTTCTCGTCGAGCCTGGACAGCGGCACGATGGGAAACAGCGCCTGGATGGCCCAGTTGTCCGGCAGGCTCTGGAACAAACTGAAGTTGCAGATATACTTGTCGGCCAGCACTTTTTGTAGGTCTTCCAGCTCGTCGGGCACGTACTTTTCCCCGGCGGTCAGCTTCTGGATCTTGCGCAATATGGCGTTGAACAGCGCCTCGCCGCGTGCCCGCTCGGATAAGGTGATGTAGCCCAGATCGAACAGGTTGTGCAGCGTCTGCTTGTCGGCTACCGCGTCGTTGTACAGCTCGCGGTAGTTGCGCCCTGAGATGTTCTCCAGCCCCTCTTCGAGGTCGCGCACGATCTGGTGGGTGCCCTCGGTGGCCTCCGGGATGTCCTGAAGGTCGCGGGTGGGGCCGGTCACGTCCACGACGGGCACGACCAGCACCGAGTGGTGCGCCGTGAGCGCCCGGCCAGACTCGCTGACGATGGTGGGCTCCGGCACGCCCCGCGCCTTGCAGACCTCCTGCACGGTGTAGACGATATCGGCGGCGTACTCGCCCACGGTGTAGTTCATCGAGGCGTAGAAGGTGGTTTTACTTCCGTCGTAGTCCACGCCCAGGCCACCGCCGACGTTGAGGTACTTGAGGTCCGCGCCCGCAGCCACCAGGCCCGCGTAGGTCTGGGTCGCCTCGCGCACGGCCACCTTGATGCGCCGGATGTCGGTGATCTGCGAGCCGATGTGGGTGTGCAGCATCACCAGGGAGTCGAGCATGCCCTCGTCGCGCAACCTCTCGACCACGCGCAGCAATTCGTAGGCGTTGAGACCGAACTTGGCCTGGTCGCCGCCGGACTCCTCCCACTGCCCCGAACCGCGTGCGTGCAGCTTGAAACGCACCCCGATGGCGGGTTTGACGCCCAGGGCGCGGGCCTGCTTGAGAATGCGGTCGAGCTCGCTGTACTTCTCCAGCGTGATGACGACGTTCTTGCCCAGCGTCCGCCCCCACAGCGCCAGCTTGATGAACCCGTCGTCCTTGAAGCCGTTGCAGCACAGCAGCGCGTCGGGGTGCAGTTTCTGGGCCAGGCACAGCGCCAGCTCGGCCTTGCTGCCCGCCTCCAGACCGTGCGCGTAGCTGTAGCCCGCCTGGGCGATGGTCTCGACGACCAATCTTCGTTGATTGACCTTGATGGGAAACACGCCCTGGTAGGCGCCCCGGTACTCGTATTTGTCGATGGCCTTGTGAAACGCCTCGTTGAGCTGTTTGACCCGGCCCGTCAGCACCTGGGGGAATCTCAGAATGACCGGCAGGCTCTCGCCGCGCTCGACCACGGCGTCCACCACGTCCTGAATGACCACGTGCAGGCCGGGCGAGGGCGTGACTTCCATCTGGCCGTCGTCGCCGACACGGAACCAGCCGCCGCTCCAGTTGGGGACCGAGTAGGTTTCTGCCGCGTCGGCAACGGTATATTTCGTGCTGGTTTTCAAGGTGGGCGCCCTCCGTATTGGCCTGAGGCTCGCCGTGCGCGGGGCAGTAGCCGGGCAGGGCAGTGAGCACCTTTCCCGACGACCACGCCGTGCGAAACCGGGGGCCATGATAGCGGCACAGTGAGCGAAACAGGTCATGCGGGATGACAGTTGGGCGGGGGGAACACAAGTCTGTTTCCTCGGCGCAGAAAAACTTGACCTGAGCGCCTTCCCGGCGCCACTTTCCGTTTGTCCAGCACAGCCCTTCGCCCAGCACAAACAAAAAAAGTAGGAGCCCGAAAGCTCCCACTCTGTATTCTTTGGCGGCCATTCTTTGGCGGTCCGGACGGGATTTGAACCCGCGACCTTCTGCGTGACAGGCAGATATGCTAACCGCTACACTACCAGACCCCACCGCTGGCCCCCAGC
>NZ_JANYGJ010000006.1 GCF_025362455.1 Deinococcus sp.
GCTGGCGGCGCAGGGTCTCCCAGACGAATTGCAGCAAGAAGTCACGGGGCTGATCCTGGCGACGAAGCACGACCAGCCACCCACGAGCCGCTGTGCTTGCCTCCTCGTGGACGCCGACCTGGCCGTCTTCGGCGCCTCCGATGAGGACTTCTGGCAGTACGAGCGGGATATCCGCCAGGAGTACAACTTCGTGCCCTGGGCCGATTACCGGACCGGGCGCCGGGCGGTGCTGAAGCAGTTTCTGGCGCGGGAAGGAATCTACACCACGCCAGAGTTCTCGGACCTGGAACCCACGGCGCGGCGGCATCTGGCAGAGGCGGTGGCCGCGCTGGATGAGCCGGAGAACGGTATATAGACCGGCTGCCCCGGCAAGCAGGTGAATCTGAGGCTCTACAGTGCCCGCCTGGACGCTCCCGGTGAGCGCAGCGTCATCACAGCCGCCAGCCCCGCCACCGCCAGCAGCCCGGCAAAGACGCCCACAGTCAGACGATCCGGCGCCACGACGCTCTGGCCGCGCAGGGCCTGCCACAGCAGCAGGCCGATGAGGCCCAGGTAGCTTGCAGCGCCGGTCCACAGCAGTCGCAGGCGCTGAGGCTCGCTCCAGCCGAAGCGAGCACCCAGAATGTTCAGCAGTAAAAACAGCAACGGCAGCATCTGCAAGGCGTGCAGGCCGACAAAGTGCGGCACGCGCAGATCGCCGTGGGCGGTGCTCCAGCCGAGAAAGGGCAGGCCGGGGCCACCGTCTACCCCGCCGACGGTATGAGCACCGATCACGCTGGGCGCGGCAGTCTTGAAGCCCGCCACCTGGGCGGAGGTCGGCGCCGTCATCAGCCCGCCGATGCTGCTGCCGAGCAGGGTCAGCACCAGGCCCAGGCGGATGCTGTGGGCCAGGAGCTTATTCGGCAACTTCTGAAAGCCGAGTAGCGCGGCGGCCAGGAAATTCATGCTCCACAGCAGCAGCACGAAGCCGCCCATGACCGCATAGAGCAGATGTCATAAAAAGACCCTTTTTATGACCGAGCAAAGCGAGTAGTGTTGACGGAGCAAGGCGCAGAATGGAGGCGCGGGGAGGCTGTTTTCCCCGTGGCGTAATTCGGAGTACTGCTTTAAAGCAAGTGGCATAATAAGTACATGCGAACGATTGTGGGCGCCAGGGGCTACGGTATCGAGCTGAGAGAACGCATCGTCAAAGCCGTCCAGAACGGCGAAAATATCGATAACGTCGCTCGGAAGTTTGAAGTGCATCACGAAACCATTCGGGCCTATCTGGTCAAGGCGAAACTGGGCACATTGGATCAGACTGGAAAGCCGACGGGAAGACCTCGATTACTCTCAGACAAACACGAAGCTCAAGTTCTGAATCAACTCAAAGAGTTTCCTGATGCCACGTTGAAAGAACATGCCGAAATGCTGTTCGAGTCTTTGGGATTTGTCACCTCCCGTACGACGATCCATCGTCTCTTTGCTCGACATGACATCACGTTTAAAAAAAACGGTCTTCGCCAGTGAGCAAAATGAAGACCTGAGAATTGCTTTCCTGAACGAGATTTCGCCGATATTAAATAGCATCTCAACGATGAAGTTTGTTGATGAGACCTCATTCAACATTGCTATGGCCAGAAGGTACGCACGCGCTCACAAAAGTGAGCGCGCAGTTGACCGCATTCCGAGAAACCAGGGGAAGAATCAGACGCTCATCTGCGCTCTGCAACTTTCTGGCCCAGCGGCAGCCTTCGTCTTCGAAGGCGCTGTTAACGGAGATGCCTTTGTCTGGTACGTCGAACATATCCTGTGCCCTACCCTCGAGCCAGGAGACAGCGTTTTCCTCGATAATCTATCTGCCCATCACAGAGATGAGGTCAGAGACTTGATCGAAGAACGGGGCTGCTCCCTGATTCACCTCCCGCCCTATAGTCCAGACTTCAATCCAATCGAAATGCTCTTCTCGAAGATCAAGGCGTTGGTCAGGGCTGGGCGGTGGCGCGACCTGCCATCGCTCTGGAGTGCTATTGGGAAGGCCCTTGATGCCGTAACAGTTCAGGATGTCCTCGGCTGGTTCGG
>NZ_JANYGJ010000202.1 GCF_025362455.1 Deinococcus sp.
GGTTGGGGTGGGGACATGGCGTCACTGAGCTGGCTGGGCGGTTGACAGTTAGGTTGCGTTGATTAGAGCAGATGTCATAAAAAGACCCTTTTTATGACCGAGCGGAGCGAGTAGTTTTGACTGAGCAGGACGCAGAATGGAGGCGCGGGGAGGCTGTTTTCCCCGTGGCGTAATTCGGAGTACTGCTCTAGGGCTTTGGCACGTTGCCAATGCGTCTGCCCGCTGGCCGCTCCGTTCACGACGAGTGCTTGCACAGGGGCGCTGCGCAGCAGCGGGGTGAGGGGTCAAAGCGCATGTCCTCTCTTTTCCCACTTCCCACAACCCACTTCCCCTCTACTCGCCCGGCGCGGCGCTCAGCAGCGGCTGAAAGCCCACCGCCACCCGCTCTCCGGCGCGGATGAGGGTCATGGCGCCGTTGGGCAGCGGCATCACCAGCAGGTCGCGGACGGTGGCCGCAGGCAGACCGGGCATCACGGCGCACAGGTCGCCCTTGTAGTCGTTGCGCAACGTCACCACCCGGCCCTTGACCTTCACGGTCAGCGGCTCGCCCCGGAAGATCAGCAGGGCGTGCTCCTCGCCGCTTTCGACTTCGGGCACGCCAGCGCTGCTGATAATCGGCAGCGAGCCGACTTGCAGGCTGCGGCGGACCAGGTTGAGCAGGCTGTCGCTGGCCTCTTTGCTGAGCTGCAAGAAGGTGCGGGCGTCTTCAAACGAGCGGCCCAGCGCCTCGTCCTCACCCTGAGAGGCGTAGGAGAGCAGGGTCTGGGCGCCCTGGCGGGCGAAGGTCAGCAGGGTTTCGGGCGGGGCGGCGCTGTAGCGGGCCGCGCTCTCCACCGAGACCTTCTCAGGGTTGATCTCGTTGCCGCGCAGCCGCTGGGCAGCGGCGCGGGCGAGCCGCAGGTGGGCATACGCCTGGCCGGGTTCGAGCAGCGAGGCGGTGAGCCGGGCTTCGAGTGAGAGGGGAAAAAGGTCGGTGTGTGAAACGGGACGCAGTTCCAGGGCCATATCTTCTCCGTTGAGTACCAGCCGCACCGGCTGACCGCCCAGTTGACTTTCGGCCACCGGGCGCCGGGCCGAGAGCCGCACGATGTTCGTGCTCTCGCTGCTGCCCACGCCGCCGTCGCTCAGGCGAACTTCCCAGCCGGTTTCCGCATCGAGCTTGCTCAATGTTACCGGCTTCCAGGCGACCAGTTGCGAACGCCAGGTGGTCTGTTCGCCACCGGGCAGGTGAATGGCCAGCGACAGCGACTGTTTGCCGGGCTCGGAGAGGCGCAGCGACTGACCGCGTGAAAACAGCAGGCCGTCGAGCAGCGGCCACTCCGGCCCCTGACCGCCGCTGCTGCGCGGAATAATGCCCTCCAGAAAAGCCAGCAGATGCCCGGCAGCCTCGCGAATGGGGGCCTGCTCGGCGGCGGAGCGCGGGGCGTCCGGTCCCTGCTGGAGCGCCTGAATCAGCGCGGCCTTGACGTCATTGCTGAGCTGGTCGCGCTCGGCGGCCTGAACGCGGGCGTCCATCACGTCGGCGTTGCCTGAGCGCGGAAACGGCGCGGTGACCAGATCGCTCAGCGCCGTGCGGACCTGCAAGTAGCGCTCCGGCAGCTCTCCGGCCTGGACGCTGAGCTGCTCGGCCAGGCTGGTCAGCACCTGGGCGGCGATTTCCGGGCGGTGCAGCGACGAAAAGGCGTCGTTGAGCGGCGGGACCGCCGTGCCGGGGGCGCCGCGCTCCAGGTTCTCGGTCAGCGCGAAGGCCAGGCGCAGGGTCGAGAGCCGGGGTTCGCGCAGCCAGATGCGGGCCTGCAACTTGGCCTGGCTCAGCAGCTCGGCGTGATACAGCCCGGCCCGCAGGCGGCTGAGCACGTCCCACTCGTTGCGCTCGCCCTGCTGGATGGGGGCCTGAATCACGCCCTCTTCGAGTTGCAAGTCGCTGAGGTTCAGGTTCATGTTGTCCAGACCCTGCTCACCGCCGCCTTGCAGGGCTATCGGCGCGGTGGCGGCGGCAGAGCAGGCCCGCCAGATCCGGTCCGCCGTGCGGATACGGCGCATCATCGAGGCGTCCTGTACGTCGCTCAGCAGCCGCTCGCGCAGATCGTTCAGCGAGCGCTTGCCGCCTTTGGGCTCGGCCCCCCGCTGCATGTCTGCCACCTTGTACTCGAAGAGTTCGACCAGTTCCGCGTCCTGCATCACGCCTCAGTATAAAAGCCCTTAAAGCACAGAATTATAATCGCCGCGCCAGGAGCGCCAAAACCGAAGAAATCCGGCGCGCGGCGCGGCGTGTCAGGGCAGCGTGAGACTCCGGGCGATATAACGGTAGGACATGGACGCCTCCGCTCTGACTGTTCCCGCTCCTCCGCTCCGCACTGCGCAGTACGGGCCGTGAGCGTCTTCGTTACCACCGTATTGCTGGTGTCGCTCTTCGTGGTGGCCGCGCTGCTGCTGATCCGCCCCGGCGAGCGGGTGCTGGCCGCGCTGCTGGCCCTCAGCCTGCTGGTCATCGGCGTGCTGGTGGCGCTGGGCGGCTCCGTCGAACGCGCTCAGGGCCTGCTGGTGGTCGCCCTGGCCCTCGGTGCGGGCTCGTTTCTGCGGCTGGGCAGTGAGGCCGCGCCGCATCCTTTACGCCCCAGCAAGGTCAGCAAGGTCAGCCGCACCGCGCCGCTGACGGCCACCCAGATCAAGAACCCGACCCGGCGCAACATCACGCTGTCGGGCACGGTGGCCGATCTCAAATTCGCCGATTACGAGCTGCTCGACCGTATCGGCATCGGCGGCATGGGCAGCGTCTACCGCGCCCGGCGCAAATCCGACGGGCGCACCGTGGCCCTGAAAGTGCCGCAGGAAAAGTACCTGGCCGACGCCAAGTTCGTCAAGAGATTTTACCGCGAGGCCGAGGTGCTCAAGCGGTTTAACCACCCCAACATCGTGCGGGTCTACGATTACCGCTCCCAGGGCGACGAGTACTACATCGCCATGGAGTTCCTCGACGGCGAGAGCCTGGAAGCCCTGCTCGAAAACAAGCAGCCCGCCTTCGCCGACACCGTGCAGATTATCCGCGCCCTGGCCGACGCGCTGAGGCACATCCACGCCCAGAACGTCGTTCACCGCGACATCAAGCCCGCCAACGTGATGGTGCTGCGCGGCGCCATTCAGGACGGCAAACTGCGCGAGGGCGGCGTCAAACTGATGGATTTCGGCATCGCGGTGGGCAAGGTGCTGACCCGCCTGACCATGACTGGGGCGCGGGTCGGCACTCCCATCTACATGGCGCCGGAGCAGGCTAAGGGCAACCGGGTGGACGCCCGGAGTGATGTTTACTCGCTGGGGCTGCTGGCCTACGAGATGGTCACCGGCCAGACCGCCTTCCGGGGCAGCTACGAGGCGGTGGTGCATCAGCAGATTTTCGAGTCGCCCAAGCCGCCCAAGCAGGTCCGGCTGGAGGTGCCGGGCAAGCTCAACGACCTGGTGCTGAACATGATCGAAAAAGACCCCGCCCTGCGCCCCTCGCTCGACGACGTGATCGGTCGCCTCGACGCCGGGGTGCTCAGCGACGAGACCTTCAACGACCCTTACGCCCTGGCCATGAGCGTGCAGGAAAAGCGCGGCAGCCTGAGACTCCTCGACCTGAGGGGCAAGCTGCGCCTGAGCCTGCGCGACCTGACCGGCGACAATGCCCTCCCATCGGCCCCCAACGCACTCGCCAGCGACGACGACGGCAACCTGTACCTCAGCATTCAGGAATTTCGCCAGGGCAAGAGCGGGGCGCTGGTGCGCAAGCTCTCGCCGGATGGCCGTGAGCTGCTGGCCTTCGGCGCCTACGGTCTGGGCGAGAATGAGCTGCTCCAGCCGATCAGCATGGCGGTCTGCGGCGGCTCGCTGTTCGTCCTCGACGGCGAATCGCACCACGTGGTCGTCTTCGATTCGCAGGGCCGCTACCAGCGCCGCTTCGGTGGGCGCGGTCAGGGTTTAGGCCGCTTCGAGAAACCGCGCGCCGTCGCCGCCACCGCTCAGGGCCATATCTACGTGCTCGACAGCGGCAACCGCCAGGTCCAGCGCTTCACGCCGCAGGGCGAGTACGTCTCGCGCTACGCCTTCCGGATGGACCGCACCAGCGACGAGCTGCGCCCCCTCCAGGGCCTCGGCGTGGACGCCCAGGGCACGGTCTACATCGTCGACGGCGTGGCGGGTAAAGTCCGCAAGATCGAGGCGGACGGCACGCCCGGCAACACCTTCGCCCTCGATTCCCTGGTCGGCGAGTCCAGCGAGGCGCCCTGGCTGATGCAGGTCAGCCCCGAAGGCCACCTCTACACCGTGCGCCAGGGCGGCCAGGTGCTGCGCACCTACAGCTCGGTGGGCGACCTGCTCAGCAGCAACGACATGTACGCGCCCGTCCAGGCGATCTCGATGGTGATGCGCCCGCTGGACTGAACGAAGCGCTGGACTCTGTAAAGATTCTGGCGGTTGTCAGGCTAGCTTACGATGATATTATATCTATATGGATATAAAAGTATTTAAAATTAAAGCTGGTTTCAGAATTTTTGTGCTTGCATCTACTCTTCTATGGGTGTATATATCATATAGTGATCCATACGCAAAAGTAAACCATCTTCGATTACCTCTATCAATTGGATTAGGTGCTTTTTTGCTCCTCCTCTCACTTTTTTCAAGTACATGTAAAATTATGGTCGATAGAGAAAAAGTAGTATATAAATCTCTGTTCAAAGAGTGGCGAGTTGATATAGCTCGTCTTAAGAGGGTCCAATTTCTTCCGTATAGCAGCGGCAAAACTATGATGTTGACCGATAGGGGAGGTGTCGAGAGGTCAGTGGAATTACCTATTACGATCAACTGGGAATCTGGCTCGCGTTGCGAGATGGACTATGGTTTCACTATCCTCACAGAAAGCTACCAAAGATTCCATTTTACATAGATTTTGAGCTCGATTAACTGTTCCCGGCTCAGCGCTTGACGATCCGCGCAGTCCAGCCTGCTCCGGCAGCTACGGCCAGCACGGCGATCTGGGGCACCTCGGCGGGCACGTAGCGGTTGCCCTCGATGCGCACGGAGGCCAGGGTCTTCTCGGCGCCTGCTCCGCTGCGGCACAGGTCGCTCAGTTGCTCAAGCCAGGCGACGGCGCGGCGTGACGGGCCTGAAACGCTCAGTGTTCCCGCTGGCAATTCACGGCGCTCCCGCTGAACCATGAACGAGGTGCGCTCCAGCAGGGTGGTGCTGTGACCGACGTAGCTGTAGGCGTGGCACTCGGCGGCCAGTTCCCGCTCGGTATTCAGGACCAGGTGGGCGGTCTCGAACAGCGCCTGGCCGTAGCGCTGGCCCTGCGGCGGCGCCCTGAAGACCCAGCCGCGTGTCGGGTGGCCCACGACGGCGTACCGTGTGCCCTGCTCGTACGCTGCGGCGTACTGGCTGATGTGAACAGGCGTGAAGGCCAGCACGCCGCTGAGCGCAGCGATCACGAAGGGCACAACCGGGCGTAACATGCCCACACGGTAGGCGCCGGGCGCTTTCGCAATTCGCACAAGCCCAGTGGATTAAGCAGTGGATCAGGCAGTGCAAATCAAACTTCCTGAATCCAGGGCCAGGTTCTCAGCGAAATCGGTGCTTAGAGCAGTACTCCGAATTACACCACGGGGAAAACAGCCTCCCCGCGCCTCCATTCTGCGTTCTGCTCAGTCAAAACTACTCGCTCCGCTCGGTCATAAAAAGACCCTTTTTATGACATCTGCTCTAGATGAACAGCGGCGCTTCCGGGTCTTCGCTTCTCACGGTGTCGCGGGGCGGGCGCGACAGCATCCAGGCGGCCACACCCACGCCGATCAGCACGCCTAGCGCCACCAGCAGCGCGGTGGTGTTCTGGTGTTCACGAATGGCGGACTCCAGGTCGTTGTCCAGTCGAAGGCTCATGGCCTCACCATAGCAAATCGGGCGTTGCGGGGCCGTTCCCTGGCGTTAGGCGAAGGTTAGAGCAGTACTCCGAATGACGCCACGGGGAAAACAGCCTCCCCGCGCCTCCATTCTGCGTTCTGCTCAGTCAAAACTACTCGCTCCGCTCGGTCATAAAAAGACCCTTTTTATGACATCTGCTCTAGAACTGCTCAACCCGCAGAGTGCTGCACGCGGCCTGTGCCTGTGCTCATAGAGGTGACGGCCTGTGTCAGTGCCGAGCGCAAAATGACCACCGCCCGGTCGTACTCGGCCAGGTCGAGGCGCTCCTGGGGCGTGTGATCGAGCGTGCTGTCGCCGGGGCCATACGCCAGGGTCGGCACCGGCCAGTGGTGGGCCACCACGTTCATGTCGCTGGTGCCGGTCTTGACCTTGAAGACGGGCGTGCCCCCCTGCTGCCGGATGGCGATGCGCAGGGCGCGGGCTAGCGGCGTGTCGCGCCCGTAGCGCACGGCGGTCTCGTCGCCGACAAAGTCCAGACTCAGGCTCTCCAGGTCGGCCAGCAGGGCACCGAGCTGCTGCCGGGCCTGCTGGGGCGCGACGTGCAGCGGCAGCCTCAGCCCGAAGCTGCCGTGTGCGAGTTGCTCCAGGCCGTCGCTGCCGGAACTCAGCGCCTGGATGGTGGCCTGGACGCGCCCGAAAATCCCCTCGCCGGAGTGCTCGGCGGCCCAGGTGCGGACCCGCAGCCAGCTCTCGGCCAGATCGTCGCCCGCGCTACTTCCGTCGCCAGCGGTGTGAAAGTCGTCTTTTTGCACCGTCACCCTGAGCACCAGGCGGCCCTTGTAGCCCAGCGTGATGCCCTGCCAGCCGCTCGGCTCACCGATGACCACCAGGTCGGGGCGGTACTGGCCCGCCGCGAAGTGGGCGCCCTTGCTGCTGGGCGCTTCCTCCTCGGTGGCGCCCACGCAGACGAAGGTGGCCAGTTTCAGCGCGTGTGCGCTCAGCCCGGCCACCGCCGCCGCGAAGGTGCAGAAGCTGCCCTTGGCGTCCACGCTGCCGCGCCCGTGCAGCAGGCCCTGCTCGTCGATGTGAACGGGGATGTGCCCCGCCACCGTGTCGATATGGCCCAGCAACACCACGCTCAGCGGCCCGTCTCCGCGCACGCCCACCGCGTTTCCGGCGGCGTCGATGTGCGCCGCGAAGCCCTGAGCGGCCATCCAGCCGCGCAGGTATTCGGCGACCTCGGCTTCCTGCCCGGACAGTGAAGGCCGCGACACCGCGCCGAAGACCAGCTCGCGGACGCTGCGCTCGGTGGGGACCGGTTCAGGTGAACTCAAGCGCTTACTCTCTGGAACCGGCCACAGCCTGACCCAGCGCCGAGAGCAGCTTGAGCACCTCGGCCAGCACGTTCAGCGCCACGGCGGTCACGATGCCCATCGTCACGGTCCACAGCGCCGGAATCTGGCTGGCCTTGCCCTGGCGCCACAAAAAGTAGCCCATGCCCAGGGCGCCGAGAATCAGCACCACCGAGAGAATGCGCACGGTCATGCTCAGGCCGCCCACCGTCTGTGCCGAGCGAATCAGGCTGCTGGATTGCAGCGAGCGTTCCAGCGCCGTGGTGGGCGCGGCGGCCATATTGGGTGAATTCGGGCTGGACGCCGTTGGAACAGTAGCGGTACTTGCGGCAGGCCCAGCCGGTTTGACAGGCGTGCCGACCGGCAGCCGGGTCGGCGGAAGGCTCGGCGCGGGTGTGGCGGCTTTCGGCGCCTCGGCGGGGCGCGGCTGGTTGAAGGTGGGCGAGGCGCTGACGCTGAGCGGTTTGGCCGCTTCAATTCTGGTCGCTTCGGGCTTGCTCAGCTCCGGTCTGGGGGGCGCAGGCTGCGTTGGAGCCGCTGCCGGACCGGCTGACGCTGGATTGGCTGACGCCGGACTGGCTGGCAGACCGGCGGGCGGCGCCCCGACCCTGACCACGCGGGGCGCTTCGGGGCCGTCGGCGATCACGATGGGCGTGACTGGACTGACCGGAGTTGGACTGACCGGAGTTGGACTGACCGGGACCGGGTTGACGGGTGACAGGTTGAGTGGACCGGGTGCGGCGGGGGTTGGGGCAACCGGTGTCGGTGTGCTGGGGGCCGGTGTGCTGGGGGCCGGGCTGAACGTCTTGGCTTCACTGCTGGCCGGGGCGGTGGGCAGCGGCGAGGCGGGAAGCTGCTTGGCGCGGGCGGTGGTGTCGCGCACCGTTTGAAAAAAGCGCTGCACCCGGTTGGGGTCAAATCCCAGCAGCGAGGCGGTGATGGCCGTGCCGCCGGGCGCCTCGACGCGCAGGGTGCCCTGGTGGTCCGAGTGAATGCGGCTGATTTCGCGCAGCTTGACCTGGTTCAGCGGCCCACCGGTTTCGCCCTGGTAGAGCAGCGCCTGGGCGGTCAGGGCGAAGAATTGGTCGTCATGATCCAGGCTCGCCACCGGGGAATCCTGGATACCGACACGCTGGAGCGCTCCTAAAATACGGTCATTCATGGCCAAACTCCTTGACGTCAATGGCGGTTACGTGTGTCAGCATACCCGACGCTGCTGAGAGTCGGCCACGCCCAAGGAAACTTCGCCCGCCCTTCACCCGCTTTAATGCTCCGGCGAGCCACACTGAACCATGACTGAATCCAACAGATACGGTGATACGCCCCTGGGCAAAAGCGACGAGCAACTGCGCGAGGAGGGCGCCGACGCCCTGACCAACACCGAGCGCCGTTCGGGCCACGCTGAGGGCGGCGACGTGGCGATTGCGGTCAGTATTCCGGTCGGCGGGGTGGGCACGCCGGGCGGCGGCGTGGCGGGTGTGGGCGGCGTGATCGCCCCTGCCCTGGTCGTGGGCGACGCCGACAAGGGTGAGGTGACACGCGAAGATATCTGAGCCGCAACGTCTAGCTGGAGTTGGGTAGCTGGAGTTGGGTAGCTGGAGTTGAGAACAAGGGGCTGCCTACCACGGGCGGCCCTTCAGTGTTCAGGTGGGCAGAAGATCCGTGCGAAGTGGCGGGTCGGACTGGGCCTTGGCCTGAAGCTCGAAAAGGTCGCGTGGGGTCCATAGCCGGACTCCGTTGGCTTTGGCCAGTTCACGGGCGGAGGCGGTGTAACCCGGCCCAGAGGTGAAGACGACGGCCTCGCTGGCCCGGTAGATGGCTTTGGAGGCCACGATCTCCTGCACGGCTTTGTTACCGACATTGCGCTGAGGGTAATGCTTGACCTGAATAGCGACGATGACCTGCGTAGGGCTGGTGGCGATGACATCGGCGCCTTGATCGCTGCTGCCGCGCGTGGCCTGGGCTCTCCAGCCGGGGAGGGCGTCCAGCACGGCGGCGACGTGGAGTTCCAGGTCTCGGTGTGAGAGGCAACGCAGATCGGTCAGGGCCAGCGTCCGGGCGCGGCTCAGACGCTGTTGCCGCAGCAGCAGAGTGATCAAAGCGGCCAAGGCCAGCGTACACAGGGTGACCAGAAGGTACTGCCTGTTGGCAAGGCTGTACGCAATGCCGCCGATCAGTAACAGAGCGAAAAGAAACTGGGGTGGCGGTTGATCCTGGCGTCTTCTTCTGGGCACCCATTCAAGGTAAACTCAAGCTCAGACAGCATTCTTACTGACCGGAGGCCAGCATCTAGGGCTCCGTACCCTTCACAACTCTGTACCCTTCACAACTCCCTGGGCCGGAACGCCACCGCCTCGGCCAGATGCACTTCCCGAATCTCGTCGCTGCCGCCCAGGTCGGCCACCGTGCGGGCGAGTCGCAGCACCCGGTCGTGGCCGCGCCCGGTCAGGCCCAGTTGGCGGGCGGCGGCGGCCATGAAGCTGGCCGGACCGGCTGCCAGCGGCGCGTGGAGGCGCAGCGCCTGACCGACCAGCAAGCTGTTGCGCTCGCCCTGGCGCAGCAGCATCCGGTCGCGGGCCGCCTGAATCCGCGCCCTGATAGGCCCGCTGGGTTCGGGTTCCTTGCTGCGGGTCAGTTCCTCGACGGTGAGCCTGGGCACGGCCACCCGAATATCGATGCGGTCGAGCAGCGGGCCGCTGAGCCGGGCGGTGTAGCGGGTGCGCGACAGCGGCGTGCAGGTGCAGGCTTTCTCCGGGTCGCCGTGGTGCCCACAGGGACAGGGATTCATGGCGGCCAGCAGTTGAAACCGCGCCGGATACCGCAAGCTGGCCCGCGCCCGGCTGATGGTCACCTCGCCGTCTTCCAGCGGCTGCCGGAGGGTTTCCAGGGCCTTGCGCGAAAATTCCGGAAATTCATCCAGAAACAGCAATCCCCGGTGCGCCAGACTGACCTCGCCGGGCCTGGGCATGCTGCCTGTGCATACTCGCGCTATTTGAGACTGGTGCCCCCATGATGCCTGTCTTCACGCACGTTATTTGAGACTCATACGCGCGCTATTTGAGATCATGTTGCATTTACGCACAATATTTGAGACTGTATACCATCCCGTTCAACGGCTGGTGGAGACCGGGGAGGAGTCGCCTATGCCTGTTCGCCGTATCCCACCCAGTCACCGTGCCATCACCGGACGCCTAGCTGCCCTCAAAGCCATTGGCCCGGCCCACTACGAATCGGCGCTGGAGCGCGACTACCTGATTACATTGGAAGCCGACCCAACGGTCCTGGCCTATGAAATTCAACCGATCCGTCTGGACTACCGGGACAGCTTGGGTCAGGCTCGGCGGTACACCCCAGATGTCCTGGTCTTTCGTCAGGGCGACGTGATCGAGTTGGTCGAGGTCAAATACGTCGCGGATATCCAGGAGCTACGGGTCAAGCACCGGGAGCGCTGGGTCATGGCGTCCCACTACGCCCGTGAGCAGGGGTGGCATTTTCGACTGATCACCGAACGCCACGCCCGCACCCCACGGGCACGCAACTGGCTGTTTCTCTCCACCTTCCGGGTAATGACCCCGCCTCCAGAACTGCTGACCCGAATGCAAGCGGTGTTGGCGGCGAGCGGGCCATTGTCGATTTCGGCCTGGCTCAGTCAACTTGAAGAGCCTGACGCCGAAGTGCTGCCCTTCGTCTGGCATTTGCTGTGTCTGGGTAAGGTGACGGTCAACCTGAACCAGCCGCTCTCGCTGGCGGCTACCGTATCCTTGGTGCCAGCGGAGGTAACCCATGCTTGATCTATCGCCCGGAACGGTCCTGTGCTTCCAGAGTCGGGCTGTCAAAGTCGTCCGTCAGCATGACCTCGAACAGCTCCTGGTCAAAGACATGGAAACTGGACAACTGCGTGAAGTGGCCGTTCATGCGCTGGGTCCTGCGGTTGAGACTGGAGGGCCAACGCCTCGCCCGCGTCCAGCGGACCTGGAAGACGCCCTTCTGCGATTCGACTACATCGCTCCACTTCTAAACCTACACCCGCGACCCAAAAGTGCTGTCGCCGCACGCGCCCAGGAGGTCGGGGCCTCGGTGGCGACGCTCTACCGGTTGCTGGCAGTGTACGAGAACAATTTACAGACTGCCACGCTTGCTCGGCGGCCCCGCAGCGATGCCGGACAGTCACGGCAGCAGCCTGAGGTGCTGGCGGTGATTGACGAGATTATTGAAACTAAGTACCTGAGTCGCCAGCAGCCCACGGTGACCAAGACCCATCAAGCGATTTGCGAGCGGTGTGCGCTACTTAAGCTCTCCTTACCTAGTCGGGACACGGTGTCTCGTAGAATCCAGGCGCTCAGCCCTATGGAACGGACTCGTCGTCGCCGGGGCCGCAATGCCACGGAGCCGGGTCGCGCCCTCCGGGGCTCGTTTCCAGGTGCCGCCGCCCCGCTCGATGTCGTGCAGATCGACCATACCGAACTCGACATCATGATCGTGGACGAGTTCGAGCGTCTGGAGATCGGGCGGCCCTTCATAACTGTCGCTATCGACGTGATGAGCCGGGCAGTGGTAGGTTTTCATATCTCGCTAGACAAACCGAGCTTCATGAGTGCGGGCTCGTGTCTGGCACAGTCGATGCTGCCCAAAGAGCGCTTTCTGGCCCCCCGGCAACAGCGGCTTAATAAGATCTTTGCGGAAGTGCAGAAGTATGAGCCGGAGGATGATGGCCCCCCGCCGACCTTGCGCTGGCCAGTGTGGGGACGGCCCACCAAGATCCACGTTGACAATGCCCGCGAGTTCCGGGGCAAGATGCTGGAGCGTTCTTGTCAGGAGTACGGCATTCATGTCGAGCTGCGCCCAGTCAAGCGGCCCTGGTTCGGTGGGCATATCGAGCGCCTGATGGGCACCATCGCCACCGAACTGCACGACCTGCCGGGGACAACATTCTCGAATCCTCAGCGCCGAAGCGACTACAAAAGTCAGAAAAGGGCAGTCCTGACCTTCGACGAACTCGATCTCTGGCTGACGGTTTTCTTTGCAGGCGTCTACAATCAGCGCCCTCACAGCGGCCTGAACGGTGAGACCCCCATCGCCGTCTTCAGGCGCGGTCTGCTGGAAGGCAGCGCCGAGGCGCCGCCCAAGGGGCTGTTTCCGCTACCGACGCCCGAGGAAGCCCTCAAGTTGCAGATCGACTTCCTGCCCTCGTTCGAGGTGACCGTCCAGCGCTACGGCATCCGGCTGGAAACCATCACCTACTACCACGAGGTTCTAGCGCCGTTCCTGGCCCTCCGCGCCCTGGGCAAGCCCAGCGAGCGCTATATCGTGCGCCGTGATCCCCGCGACCTGTCCCAGATCTATTTCTATGACCTGGAGGCTGGACGCTACTACGCGATACCGTTTGCCGACAAAAGTTGGCATCGGCTGAGCGTCTGGGAGCTCCGGCAATTGAAGAAACTGGCAAAAAGCCTCAAGGGGGAACAGGTGAAAGAGCCCGACTTGATCAATGCACAGCGCACGCAGAATCGGCTGGTGACCCACTCCAAAAATACAACCCGTCAGGTCCGCCGCGAGCACACGAAGCGGCGTGGTCACCAAGCTGTCGAGCCACCGCTGACTCCAGAACCCAGTCTCAAGGCCTCCCCGATGGAGGAGGAGGACGAATTGATCGTGCCGTTCAGGGTTCAGCACTAATCCCCTCAGCTTCATGAGTATTTTCATGAGAATATGACGTAGTGTCGATGTCCCGCTATTCTGGGCATGTGTTGACCGGGACGGAGAGTGGACCAGTGGTGACAGTTCAGGAGACGTCGTGAAGCGCGAGCTGACACCGGGTGTTATGGATTTGCTCTCGAAGTTGGGAGAGTCTGGCAACACGGAAGCCCGGCGCATTTATCTTGCTGAGGACCGGTATGTTATCTATACGCGAGCGGAAGAGCATATGGCCCGGATGAAAGACCTCCTGGATATCTCGAAAGATAACCCACAGCAAACCAAACCCGATAATTTCATCATCGTGGGTGAAACCAGCAGCGGCAAAACGTCGTTAGTTAAAAACTTCATTCGCCTGTACGCGGCGCCAGTGAATGATCCCGACCAGCCGTGCGCTCATCTGCCCGCCCTGTATGTCCTGTTCCGCGCCGAACCTGATGAGGACCGCCTGTATCATTGGATTCTCGACGCGATGTTTGCAGCCTACAAAGAAAAAGACCGTCCTGATAAAAAGTACCGGATGGTGGTCGAGCTGATTAAACGGCTGGATGTCCGAATGCTCATTTTCGATGAGTTCCATCATATTCTGACGGCGACGAGCGTGCGGCAGCGGCGTTCACTTAACACCATAAAGACGCTCAGCACGGATCTGCAAATCCCGATGGTGGCCACCGGGATTCCGGAAGTGTTTCCGCTGATGAGGAGTGACCCGCAGATTCACCTTCGCTTCGAGACACTGGCGTTGCCTCGTTGGCAATATCCTCCTAAAAAGAATGAATTCAGGCAATTCTTGAGCGGTCTAGAACAGGATCTTCCACTGGTTCAGCCGTCTGATCTGGCGTCAAGAGAAATCGCCCGATTCCTCTACGACCACTCTGAAGGCCTGATCGGTGAGGCTGTAAAGCTGGTGTCGAGAGCCGCACGCCGGGCCGTCGGCGGCGAAGAGCGGGTCACACTGGCGGGCATCAAAGCATTGAAGCCGGTGGCTCCTTCTCAGCGTGATGTGGAAACGCAACGCGAGTTGTACGGGCGAGTGGAAAGTGACACGAAGAAGCCGGATGGCGCGAAGAAGCCGGATGACGCAACTTCCTAACTGCCTTCTGCCGAGGCCGGTAACCGGTCATGGTTAAGCTGCGGCCTTTTCCGGTGCTGAGCCCTCAGCGGGTGGTGCAGGGGCCGTCACGGCTCGGCGGCGCACGTTCCGCCCTGCTGCCGATGCGTCCGCGTCCCGAACCTCAGGAACTTCTGTCGAGCTGGCTTTTTCGGCTCGCTCAGGCCAACAGTCAGAAGCTGCACAGCTTGAGTCGCCTGATTTTTGGTGAGCGTCAGCTCTGGAACCGGGATATCGACAGTATGGCTGGGGATGAGGTCCTGGCGGCCCTGGAGCGAGCGACAGGAGTTAACGCAGATGTCCTTCGACTACATACATTGCCGTCCCTGGAAGGCCGGGTCTACGCCCACCACACCGCCAACAGTTCGACGCCCTGGGTGTTGCACCTGGGCATCTATCATCGGACCAGGCGGCACTGCGGTTTGCAGTATTGTCCGCAGTGCCTGGGGGAGCGCCCCGCCTACCTGCTGCCATGGCGCTTATCGATCAGTGTGGTGTGCCCGGTCCACGGCTGTGTGCTCCACGCGGCCTGCCCCGCCTGCGGTGTCCCGGTGGTCCCTCACCGGGTCGATATGGCCGCGCACCTGAGCAAGTCGTTCCCGACTCGCTTCCCTCACACTCGGTGTCATGCCTGCGAGGTCGCTTTGGCATCCGCTCCGACAGTCGCGGCGCCCGCCGCCGTCGTGGCCTGGCAGGCAGTCATTCATGCCGCCATCGCGGGCGACGGCTGGGTGCAAGTCCAGGGCGTCGGTGCGGTGCCGCTGACGGAGTACCTGGTCGTCGCTCGGCTGTGGCTGACCTTGTTGACCTTCGGACGACGGGCAGAGCGGTTGCGGACGTTGCTTGGGATGCCGGTTCTGGCGCAGAGCGAACCACGGGTCAGGAGTTTTGATGTCCTTGACGTGCGGACTAGATTAGCGGCGATTGAACACCTCATCACGCTTTTTGATGGCTGGCCGGAACGGGTGACTGCTTGGAGCCGCGCTGCCCGATTGCGCCGCACGATCTTGCTGCAAGACATGCAGGCGCCGCCTGAGTGGTATCTGGACGCATTGAAACCTCTGGAATACGTCAATCCTCGGCGGCCATTGACAGGACCGTTAAGTTGGGAAGAATTGCTTAGTCACGCGCAACAGGGGGGGCGCCGGGCTCGCCTGCTAGTGGCGTATGGAGAGGGGCGGCCAGTCCGTGAAGTTGCAAGGCATTTCGGAATTGCGCCTCGAACGGTGCGCGATTTAGTGACGAGATTTAATCAGGGAAGACCCGAAGGCCCTGCACGTAAAACCTCTTCATTTGAGTGATATTCGAGCCGGAACTGAGTGGGAACTGCTCAGTGTAGAAGCTGTCACGAACACCATCAGAGATAGATCTCAGTTGCTTCTCTAAAAGGTTGATGTGGTGAAGGAGGGGCAGCTAAACCAGCGATGCGCGCCGATGCACGGTGCGCTGCCCGATGGCAAATACCAGGCTGCCCCAGCCGAGAATCAGCGTCACATCCAACGCCACCCGTTCCAGCCCCTGCCATGCCAAATCCAAGCGGCCCAGAGAGAGCCCCATGCCGATGACCGCCGTCGCTGGCGTGATCACCAGGGCCACCAGCGCCCCGGCGGTCACGCTGCGCCGGTAGGCCACTATGATCACCGCCCCGAAGCGCCGCAAAAGCAGGAAGGTCAGCCCTGCCGTCAGGATGAACACTGCGTAGCCCGCCAGGGTGCTGGTTACCCCGCGCCACGATGGAGGCCGCGATCAGGGACGTGGCCTGAGCGGCGCCCTTACTGGTCAGCCCAATGGCGCCCCTGGTGCCGCAGGCCAGCCTCCAGTTCTTCCCATAGGGCCTCGTCCACGCCGTTCTCGACCTAGGTGTCCAGCTTGGGGTCAATGCTGCTGCTGGTTTCGGCGGTCACGGTGGAATATTCGTCGCTCATTTGCGCGACCTGGCGCCGCGCTGCGTCGGCGCCCCGGTTGAGGACATGGACGGTGATCACGTCGCCAGCAGGTTTGATTGAGGAGCGCCGCGAGACGCTGAGCCCGATCACGTGTTCCTGCCGTTCGAGCAGGCAGAGGAGCGCGTCGGTGATAGTGTCCCCGGCACACTGATGTCCACGGTTCGGTGCATGCGGGCTCCAGAAACAGCTTCACCGCGCTCCAGGCTCAGGGTGAGTCGAAGCGCGGCGCTGTTGTGCGTTACCGTGTGACGTTTAAGGTGATGGTGCGGGCAGCGGCGCTCTGGCCGTTTTCTTTAAGAGCGTAGGTGATGCGTCCAACGCCCGGCTTGCTGGTATAGCTGTAGCTGCAACTGGCGTCGAGCGGCAGCACCTTCTGGCCGATCTGGCGCGTTCCCCGGCTGACGGTGACGGTATAGCTCTTCCCGCTGCCCTCACCACCGAAACGGAACGGCTGCTTGACCTGGGCACCGTCCCTGAGCGACAGCGAGAACGGCTTGGTGCAGCTTCCGGTCTGGGCCGTTCCAGCAGCTACCGTCAACTTCAGCTCGCTGGTCGCAGAGCCAGTGGTGGCCGTGTAGGTGTGCGCTCCAGCAGATGGGCTAGGCACTGAGAAGGTCCAGGCGCCGCTGGCGTCGGTGCGGGCGGTGCCGAGCGTGTTGCCGTCCTCGGTGATGCTCAGGTCGGTGTCGGCGGGGCCGGTGCCAGTGAGGCTCAGCGCACCAGCCGGGACACGACCGCTGGCTGGAGCCGTGAACGCCAGATCCGTCGAGGGCGCCGCAGTTACTGAGGACGGCGTAGTTGCGGCGCTGGAGGCCGGGTCTGCCGCGCTGCTGGGCACCGTACTGTCTGGCGCTGTGCTACTCGGCGTTTGGGCAGTGGCGTCAGAAGTGTCCACGGTGGCCGCCGTTGCTGTCACAGTCCGGCTGAGTGCTGTGCTGGTGCCACTCTCCGTCACCGCGTAGGTATGGGAACCGGCAGCAGGCGCCGGAACGGTGGCGCTGAAGGCCCCGTCTGCGGCGACCTGAGCGGTAGTCAGACTGGTCCCATTCTCGCTGACCGTGACGGTCTCGCCCGCCTTGCCCGTACCGCTCAGTGTCACGGGACCAGTCACACTGGCGCCCTCAGCCGGTTGAGTCAGGGCGAGCCCAGTCTGGTTGCGCTGCGAGAGGTAGCAGCCGCCCACGCCTAGCAGAAGGGCCAGAGGGAGCAGCCACCAGACCGGGGTCCGGCGGCGAGGCTCCTCCTGGGCAGGTCGGGTCACCAGTTTCGGGGGCAGAGGGGCAGGGACGGGCGCGGCCCGTTCTACCACCACATCTGGCGTGGACGTCAGGACTGCGACAGGCGCAGCGGCTGTGCCGGTCAGGGCGGCCCCCCCGAACAGGGTGCCAAGGGTTGCTGCCGTTAACTTGTCGCTGGTGGCACGATGTCCGATCAGGCTCAGCAAGAGGGGTAGTAGCAATTCCATCATCCGGCGCACGGTTGGGGCGTCGGTGCCGGTGGCGTTGGCCAACCGCTGCACCTCGGTGTCCACGCCCGTTCCCATCGCCTCGGGGAGCAGCTCAGCCCCGACTTGCTGGAGCCGGGCCAGCGCTTCTGGACTCCCGGTCAGTGTGTCAACAGATCCAGCCGGTATCCGGTCACGGGTCAAATCAAGCAGCTTCTGGGCGCCCTCCGGTGTGCGGCTCAGCGCACTTAGGGCGTCGAGTTGACCGGGCAAAACCTCATCGGCAATGCGGGCGCTCTGGGTGGCCCGCAGGCCCAGGGACGCGCCCAGAGCTGCGACGACGGGGACGCTCAGGTGCTCTTTCAGATACTCTTGTATGTCCATTGGCGTCCTTGTGAAAGCTGATAAGTAGCGAGCCACACTGCTCATTGAGGAGCGACGTGTGGCTCGTGAACTCAGAGGGGCAAATTGCCAGGGAGGTCCGCTTCAGTCTTTGATGTCGTCGAGTTTCCGATTGGCGTCGCGTTTTAGATCGTCGAGCTTGTCGCCTGCCGCGTCCACGGTCTTCTCCCCGGCCCGCTTGAGTTCGCCGCCCGCCGACTTCAACGAGTCGCGTGGATAGTTGCCGTCCAAACCGTCCTTAACAGCATCCTTGATGCTCTCGCCCGCCCTGTTGAGGTTGCCCTTGACACCTGGGTCGGCCTGACCGAGCAGACCCTTGACCCGGTCCATCAGATCAGGGTTGCTGCGCAGCAGCGCGTAGCCGCCCGCCGCTACTGCGACTATCAGCCATGGAAAGCCGCCGCCTGACCGGGGCCGGTTGGCCAGGTCACTGACACGGGCGGTGAGCACGTCGATGCGCTGCTCTTGCTTGGCCAGTTTCTTAGTTACGCTGGCGGCCAGGGCGGCTTCGGCTTTACTGGTGTTGAGGACCTCTGTAGGGGTCAAAACGTATTGAGGCCGTGCAGGACGTGAGATTTCCAGGGCAGACACCCAGTGAAGATGGCGGCCAGCACTTCCAGCCTGCCATCACCGAAGTGCTTGATGGCTTCCTGAATAACGTCCAGGCCAT
>NZ_JANYGJ010000049.1 GCF_025362455.1 Deinococcus sp.
TCTGGAAGATGACGTGGCCGCCGAGGTCGAGGACTTCTGAGAGTTGAGGCAGTTCCTATGCTAAGGATGTCCTGGCTACCGTTTCGGGCCTCCGCTTCTTGGGCACAGCGGACTGTCCTCGTGAACGGACGCCCATGAGGATGCCACTCCTCTCCTGCGGAGCTTTGCAAGTCCGCCTGGGCACGCCTGCCCGCGTCTTGGGCACAGCGGACTGTCCTCGTGAACGGACTGTCCTCGTGAACGGACTGTCCTCGTGAACGGACTGTCCTCGTGAACGGACTGTCCTCGTGAACGGACGCCCATGAGGACGCCACTCGTCCCCATGAGGACGCCACTCCTCTCCTGCGGAGCTTTGCAAGTCCGCCTGGGCACGCCTGCCCGCTCAGAGGCGAGCGAGATCACGGTGCCGGGCTCGCCCCCTGCGCGGGTTTGTCGGGGCCTCCGATCAGCCGAGCGATATTGACGCCCACCTCGTAGACGTGCTGATACATCTCGGCGGCGGCGGCTTCGGTCTGGCCTTCCTGCAACAGCCTCAGAAGGCGGCGGTGGCCCGCACTGACGGCGGCGGCGTCCCCGCTGGCCTCGGTATGCACCCGCAGGTAGTGGTGGGTGCGGTGGCGCAGCGAGACGATCATGGCCAGCAGGTGGACCTGGCCCGCCGCCTGGTAGATGGTGGTGTGAAAGTCCATATTTAGGGCAGAGAACCGCGCCCAGTCGTGGCCGAGGCCCTCCATCTGATTGACCAGGCGCCGGAGCTGGCTCAGGGCGCTGGCCCCCAGCTTCGGCGCCGCGTTCTGGGTGGCCAGCCGTTCGAGCGTGGCGCGGATGGTGTAGATCTCCAGAATTTCGGCGGGGGTAAAGCGGGTCACCACCGCGCCCCGGCGCGGCAGGATGGTGACGATACCCTCGGCCTGAAGGGCGTTGAGGGCTTCCCGGACCGGCATCATACTGACCTCGTAGCGCTCAGCCAGGTGAGCCAGCGTCAGCCGTTCACCCGGCGCGAACACGCCGCGCACGATGTCGTCCCTGAGCTGCGACACCAGGCTGAGTCTCATCACTGCCGCTGTCGTCATGCTCCTCCCGGTCCGGCGACCTTGATCAAATCCCCGGCCACCTGGTCCCCCGGTCCAGCATAGCGCCAAGACCACCGGCTGTCGACCAGCGGCCTACCGAAGCCCCAATGCCCGGCGCCTCTCAGGCCGAACATGAACCGCCTCCGGATTGTGAGCTGCGCATACCTCGGCATCAGCGTCCTGGGTGTAACGTAAGTTTGATCAAAAATTCAAGGATCGAAGCGTCGAGCCCCAGGCCCTGACGCGGGAGGGACGTATGGGTCCGCTGCTGTCACACATCGCCCATCTGGAAATCATGACTCCCGATCTGGACGCCTCGGTTCGCTTCTACGTGGCCCAGATGGGGATGCGGGTCGTGGAGCGCGGCGCGAGGCAGGTTTACCTGCGCTGCTGGGGCGACTACTACCGCTACAGCCTTATTCTGAGCCAGGCTACTCAGGCGGGGCTGGGCCACATGGCCTGGCGCACGGTCAGCCCCCAGGCGTTGGAGGAGGCGGCGAGGCGCATTGAGGCCGCTGGCGCGGGCGGCGAGTGGCTTTACCCGCAGGAGGGACATGGCCGGGCCTACCGCTTCACCGGCCCCTACGGACACGTCATGGAGCTGTTCTGGGAGGTCGAGCGCCACCAGGAAGACGGCGAGCACCGCTCACAGTTTCCGGACCGGCCTGCCCGGCGCACCAACCACGGCGTCGCGCCCCGGATGCTCGATCACATCACCGTATCGGCGCCGGACGTGCGGGGCTTTGCGCAGTGGTACAGCGAGACCCTGGGCTTCCGGATCATGGGCTACACCTCGCTCGACCACGCGCCGGTCACGGTGTTCGGGGTGCTGACCACCAACGAGAAGTCGCACGACCTGGGCGTGCTGATCGACACCTCGCCGGTGGCCGGGCGAGTCCATCACATCGCCTTCTGGGTGGACAGCCGCGAGGAGCACAGCCTGGCCGCCGACATATTGATGGAGGGCGGCACTGACATCGAGTACGGCCCCGGCCTGCACGGCATCGGCGAGCAGACCTACCTGTATTTCCGTGAGCCCAGCGGCCTGCGCATCGAACTCAACACCGGCGGCTACCGCAACTACGTTCCTGACTGGCAGCCCTACGACTGGAAGCCCGCCCAGGGCTCGAACAACTTCTACCGCAACAGCCACATGCCCGACTCGATGCTGGAGGCCTCGCCGCCCGCACCGGGCATCACTGGCACCGAGGACGGCGCCCTGCCCGGCACCGAAGACGCGCTGGTCGAAGCGGCCAGCAGCGCGGCCAACCCCTGGCAGGGCCACGGCTGAGCGGGTGAAGGGCGAGCGGACCATCATCGACCTGTCGCACCCGATACAAAACAGCGTGCCGGGCGTGCCGGAGTTCCAGCGCGTCAGCGTCGCCTACCAGGATCACGCCGGGGGCGGGCAGGACATCCAGGCGCTCTTCGGGGTCGGGCCGGAGCTGCTGCGCGGCGGTGAGGGTTGGGCGACCGAGACCTTCACCCACCTCGGCACCCATTCGAGCACCCACGTCGACGCGCCGCTGCATTACAACTCGCTCATCCAGGGCCGACCCGCCCAGAGCATCGACGAGCTGCCGCTGGAGTGGTTTTACGCGCCGGGCGTGGTGCTCGATTTTCGCCACAAGGCCGACGCGCAGGCCATCACCGAGACCGACGTGGAGGCCGAACTGGGCCGGGTGGGCCACCAGCTCAGGCCACTCGACATCGTGCTGATGCACACCGGGCGCGACCAGTACTACGGCCAGGTGGACTACTGGCTGCGCGGCCCCGGCGTCAGTCCGGCGGCCACCCGCTGGCTCTTTGATCAGGGCGTGCGGGTCATGGGCATCGACGCCTGGGGCTGGGACCGCCCGCTCGACGTGCAGGCCCGCGAGGCCGCCGCCGCCGGACAGCCGGGTATCTTCTGGGCGGCGCATCAGCTCGACTTGCCCTACTCGCAGATCGAGCGTCTGACCAACCTCGCGGCGCTGCCGCCGACTGGCTTTACCGTCGCCTGCTTTCCGCTCAAACTCCTGCGGGGCAGCGCCGCCCCGGCGCGGGTGGTCGGCATCGTGGACTGAGCCGTGAACTGAGCCACGGGCGCCGCCTCAGCAGCCTTCCTCCACCCCCCTGTCGCCTTCACCCGTAGTGCCGGAGTGTGTCATGCGAATCAAGCGAATAGCGCTTCCGTCTCCCGATGGTCCCCAGGCCCGCATCGTCGTCGCGGCGGCGGGCCAGTCCGACTACACCGACGTCCGGCGGCACTTTCAGGCCAGCCTGCGGCGGCGCCACGCCACCCTGGCGGCGGCCCACGAACTCGCCCGGCTGGCCGTGCCCGGCAGCTTGGCGGCGGCGCTCGGCGGCGGTGAGGTCTTTCTGGACGCCCTGCACGCCGCCGCGCAGGACACCAGCGGTGAGTTCACGGCCCCGGCAGGCCAGGCGCTGATGCCGCTCGACCCCGCCGCCTACCGCGACTTCTTGTCGTTCGAGGCGCATATCGTCAACGCTGCCCGCCTGACCGCCGGGCAGGTGGACCGGGCCGTCTACGAAATCCCCATCTCGTACATGGGCAGTGCCCAGGCGTTCATCGAGCCGGGCAGCGAGATGCCCTGGCCCAGCTACGCCCAGTCGAAGATGGACTACGAACTCGAACTCGGCATCGTCACCTCGCGGGGTGGGCGCAACATCCTGCCGCCGGAGGCCGACGCGCACATCCTGGGCTACACCGTCCTCAACGACTTCTCGGCCCGCGACATCCAGTTTCGCGAGATGCGGGGCCGCCTGGGACCGAGCAAGGGCAAGCATTTCGCCTCGGCCTGCGGTCCGCTGATCGTCACGCCCGACGAACTCGACCCACACGACCTCAAGATGACCGCCTGCGTCAACGGCGAGCTGTGGTCGGAGGGTCACAGCAGCACCCTGATGTGGCGGGTTCAGGAACTCGTCGCCTGGGCCAGCGCCAGCGAGCCGCTGATTGCCGGAACGCTGCTGGGCACCGGCACGGTGGGCCTGGGCTGCGGTCTGGAGCTGGGCCGTGAGCTGCGTCCCGGCGACCTGGTGGAGCTGGACATCCAGGGGATCGGCACGCTCAGCCACCGCATCGGCTACCCCGACGGCCAGGGCTGGGCGCCCACCCCGCGCCAGCCGACCCTCACCACCGTCTAAAGCCTCACCTGAGCTGTCACCCGGAGCCCGCATGTTTCAGTATTTCCCCACCAACTACGTCTGGAACCTCGCCATCAACATCGCCATCGAGATGGGCGCCAAAATGGGCGAACTCGATGAGGTCTCGCGCCCGCTGCTTTCACTCTCGGAAAAGGGCAGCGACGAGGGCACTCAGGCCTTCCTGGAGTCCTGGGAGGCGATGGGCGACAAGCTGACCGAACTCGCCCGTGAGGACGAGGCCAGGGGCCGCCTGATCAGCGCCGGGCACAAGCTGGTGCGCTCGACGGTCTACTTCGCCACCGCCGAGCGCCTCCAGGCTTTTGACTACGAACCGCGCAGGGCGCTGTACGCCAAATACCAGGCCGCCTTCCGGCGCGGCGTGGTGCTGGCGGGCGAGAACTGCGAGCGCGTCGAGATTCCCTACGAGGGCGGCGTGATCGCGGGCCTGTATACCCGCGCCGAGGGCGTATCCGGCCCGGCTCCGCTGCTCCTCCAGGTCAACGGGCTCGACAGCGTCAAGGAGATCTTGTACCTGCTGCGGCTGCCCCAGGAACTGGCGCGGCGCGGCGTCTCCTCGCTGTGCATCGACCAGCCGGGCACCGGCGAGGCGCTGCGGCTGCACGGCCTGCACGCCCGGCCAGACGCCGAATACTGGGCGGGCAAGGTGCTGGATTACCTGGAGACCCGCCCTGACGTCGACCCCCGGCGCATTGGGATGCAGGGCGTGTCGCTGGGCGGCTACTACGCGCCGCGCGCGGTGGCCTTCGAGCCCCGCTTCGCGCTGGGCGTGGCCTGGGGGGCCAGCCACAACTGGGGCGAGGTCCAGAAGCGCCGGATGGCCGGTCAGACCAAGAACCCGGTGCCGCATTACTGGGAGCACGTCCGCTGGGTCTGGGGCTCGAAAGATCAAGGCGAGTTTATGGCCCTGATGGAGCAGATCAACCTGATCGGGGTGCTGGACCGCATCAAAGTGCCGTTCCTGCTGCTGCACGGCGCCGACGATCAGCAGATTCCCACCGAGTACGCCCATCAGTCCTACGACGCGATGACCAGCAGCCCGGACCGTGAGCTCAAGATCATCACCAGCCGCGAGGGCGGCAGCCAGCACAGCAGCACCGACAACAGCGCCTACGCCGTGGACTACATGGCTGACTGGGTGGCCGAGCGCCTGGGCGGGCGCCTGGGCGCCGCGACCGGACCGGGCCTGCCGGTGAGCGCCCAAAAGGAGAGCAGATGAGCGAGATTGGCAAGGTACTGATCGTCGGGGGCGGCATCGCCGGGTTGGTGGCCGCCAGCATGCTGCGCGACCGGGGCGTGGCGGTGGACCTGGTGGAGAAGAAGCGCGACTGGCAGGAATACGGCGTCGGGATCATCCAGCAGAGCAACATCATGCGGGCGATGCAGTTTGCCGGGCTGCTCGACCGCTACGTCAGCGCCGGATACGCCTACGAGGACAACGTGTTTCATGATCCAGAAGGCGTGCCGGTGGGCCGGGCATCGGGCGGGCGCCTGGCCGGGCCGGACTTTCCCGCCAATATCGGGGTGCGGCGCTCCAAGCTGCACGAGGTGCTCAAGGAGGCGGCGCTGGAAAAGGGTACCCAGGTCCGGCTCGGCGTCACGGTGGACGCCCTGAACCAGCAGCCGGGGCGGGTGGACGTGACCTTCAGCGGCGGCGCCCAGGGTGCCTACGACCTGGTGATCGGCGCCGACGGGGCCTCCTCGCAGGTGCGGGCGCTGCTCTACGGCGACAAATACCAGCCGACCTTCGTGGGGCAGTGCGTCTGGCGGCACAACTTCGCCCGCCCAGACGAGGTGGACGCCCTTCAGATCTTCTCCGACACCGCAGGCAACGCCGCCGGACTGGTGCCGCTCGCTCACGACCTGATGTACATGTACCTGGTGACCAAGGAACCGGGCAACCCCAAGATGCCCCAGGCCGAGCTGGCCGAGCTGATGCGCGCGCGGATGGTGCATTTCAAGGGCCGCATCGGCGAATTGCGCCGCGAGATCCACGACCCGGCGGAGGTCGTCTACCGCCCGATGGAGGTCGTGTTCGTGACCGATCCCTGGTATCAGGGGCGGGTGGTGATGATCGGCGACGCCGTGCATACCACCACGCCGCACCTGGCGCAGGGTGCGGGCATGGCCATCGAGGACGCGGTGGTGCTCAGCGACCAGATCAGCCGGGGCGGGCCGCTGGAAACGGTGCTGTCCGGCTATCAGGCACGCCGGTACGAGCGCGCCAAGTACATTCAGGACAATTCGCTGCGGGTCTGCCGCGCCCAGATGGAAAACGACCACTCGCTCAACTACCCGCAAGTGATGGCCGAGATGCTGCACTTCACTGCCCAGCCGATCTGAGCCTGTGCGCCGCCGGAGCCTTTCCCGATGACCGGCGCCCCTGTCTCTGCCGTGCGCCGTCCCGGCCCCACCCATCAGCGCCGACGCGGGCCGAGCGAAGGCTTGTGAACAAGGTCCACCCCAGCGCAACCCTCCCCCAGCGCAACCCTCCACAGCGCAACTGGAGCCCTCGGAGACATCCTGCGCGACGGCCAGACGCTGGCGGTGGGCGGCTTCGGGCGGCCAGCGTTGCGGTCGGTCTCAGTGTGGCCCCGGTCAACAGGGGCGCCGTGCCGACCGGACCTTCAGCGGCCCCGCAGGATCAGGCGCGCCGCCGGTAGTGGCTCAGGGTAAGATGAAGACATGCAGATGGCCCAGACGCTGACGTGTCCTTCCTGCGAGAGTGAGGATCTAAACAAATACGGTTTTGCGCCAGATGGGCGGCAGAAACACCGCTGCCAAGCCTGTGGGCGACAACATCGCGAGCATCCACGTCCAAATGGATAGAGCGAGGCGCGCAAAGAGGAGATTCTGAGGGCAACGCAAGAGCGGTCTAGTCTGCGCGGTATTCAGCGGACATTTGGCGTCAGTCGGCAAACCCTGAGTGCCTGGATGAAAAAAAGGTAGATGAGCTGCCAGCGTTAGAGATGACCCTTGTTGGCGCGGATTTACCAGAAAAAACCCTGGAACTGGATGAACTATGGTCTTTCGTGTTCAAAAAATCGCAGAAAGTCTGGGTATGGATCGCCCTATGTGCGACGACCCGGCAGGTCGTCGCTTTCGTCGTCGGAGATCGCAGTGAGGAGACCTGCCAGATTCTATGGAATGAGGTGCCACAGAGCTACAAACTGGCCCACCTGTACTCAGATTTCTGGAGCGCTTACCAATTGGTCTTGCCCAGTGTGCAGCATCAAGCAGTTGGCAAGGACAGTGGCAAAACGAATCACATCGAGCGTTGGAATAATACGTTGCGCCAGAGGTTGGCCCAGTTTGTCAGGAAAACCTTGAGCTTCTCAAAATGCGTCCACCAACATTTCGCCCGCCTTAAGCTTTTCATCCACTGCTACAACCGGGAACGAAGCTGTGCCATCTTACCCTGAGCCACTACCCAGTACACCAGTAATGAGTACCGACAGGCTCTGGAACGCCTGAAGGCGTTCCAGAGTATGAGCCGCAAAGGAGAATGCTGGGACAACGCAAGGGTGGAGAGCTTTTTCTCGACCCTCAAGCTGGAACTCGACCTTCATAAGAGCCAGGGAACCCGCGCCCAGACGCGGGAGATCGTCTTCGAGTGGGTTGAAGTGTTTTACAACCGCTTTCGTCGCCACTCCAGCCTGGGGCAGCGCTCAACGGCCTAATTCGAAAATCACTGGAACAGACTGAACTGACACTCCACCAAACCCTTGCAATTTCAAGTTATAAATCGAGACTCTGGGGAACGATGACGAGATCGCGGATCGTGATATTGCGTGGCCGTGTCAGCATGAACATGACGGCCTCAGCGACTTCCTTGGCTTCCATGAGGCTACCGTTGGCCAGAGCTTCATCGCGCTTGGCCTGAGGCCAGTCATTGATCAGCGCCGTCACGACCGGCCCCGGCAAGACGGCACCGACGCGCAGACCATGCTTGGCGACCTGTCTGCGCACTGTGTGGACGAACGCCTGCACGGCATGTTTGGACGCCGTGTAGATCGGCTCCCACACGACAGGCACCACGCCAGCGACTGAACTGGTCACGACGATATCGCCACTCTTGCGTTCAATCATATGAGGCAGCACCGCTTGAATGCTGCGGAAGGTGGCGTTGATGTTGAGGTCGAGCATCCGGTCCCAGGCGTCGGGATCGCCCGTGGCGACCTCACCGCCGATGTAGGAACCGGCGTTGGCGTGAAAGATATCGAGGTGCCCAGCCGCCTCCAGAATCTGCGGCATCATGGTGGCGACGCTTTTTTTGTCGAGCAGATCGATGACGAGCGGAGTGGCGTCAGGGCCGATCTCGGCACACTGCTGAACGAGCGCTTTTTCGTCTCTGTCCACCAGGACGACCCTGGCACCCGCAGCGGCCATATGTATGGCGCATTCGAGTCCGATTCCGGAAGCGGCGCCCGTCACTGCTGCCACCTTACCTACGAGGCTGTGTTGCATTTATAAACATCTCCAAGAATTCAAGGTCAGGCCCGTCCACTCGACATCCGCGAGCGGCGCGACAGGGAATCGACGATGACGGCGATCGCCAGCACGGCGCCGGTAATCATGTAGCGGAGCGACGACGACAGGTCGAGCAGCGTCAGGCCGCTGGAGATCGCCTGGATGACGATGATTCCGAGCAGGGCCGAGTAAGCGCTGCCGCGCCCACCGAACAGACTGGTGCCGCCGATCACCGCCGCAGCAATGGCATTCAGGTTGACGTCGCCAGTACCGGCCTGTTGACTGGCCGAAGCCAGCCGGGCCGCCGCCAGTATGCCGCCGAGGGCCGCCAGCGTCGAACAGATCATGAACGCGCTCATGTAAATGCGGCGCACATTGATGCCCGAACGCCTGGCCGCTTCGGGATTGCCGCCAACGGCGGTCAGCGAACGCCCCCACTGCGTCTGCTTGAGCGCGTAATTCATGGCCACGACCAGGACGACAAACAAGCCGAAGATCCAGGGCACGCCGCGCGTCTGGTTGAGGTAAAAGACGATGAATTCCAGGCCTATGAAGATCGCCAGCGCCTTGATCGCGACCGAGACCATCGGTTGCGTCGACAGACCAGACGCCTTACGACGCTGCTCAGTCCGGTAGTTGGTCACGAAGACACCGACGGCGGCCAGAGCGACGAGCGCGTAGGCCAACCAGCTCGGCACCGTCAGGAGCTGCCCGAAGGAGACCAGCGGCGAGCCGAACGGCAGGTTGATCGAACCCGTCGAGCGCAGGATGTAGAGTTGCAGCCCAAGGAAGGCCAGCAGCCCGGAAAGGGTGGACACGAAGCTCGGCATGCCCAGCCAGTTGAAGAGGAAGGCGTAGGCCGCGCCGATGAGCGCACCGATGATGAGCGCCGCGATGATCGCCAGCGGCACGGGCCACCCCAGATTGACCCACAGGGTGCCAACCAGTGCGGAGGCGAAGCCGCTGACCGAGCCGACCGACAGATCGATCTGCGCCACCATCAGCACACAGACGATGCCGAGCGAGATCACGCCGATCGTCGAGGAATCGAACAGCAGGTTGGCGAGGTTGCTGCTCGACAAGAAGACCGGGTTGAGGATCTGGAAGACAGTGCAGATGATGAGCAGGCCGATGATGACCGGCAGGAAGCCGAGATCGCCCGATTTGACCCGCGTGATGAAGGCCTCGAACGCGCCGCCGATGCCGGTCGCGTGCTTGACACGGACGTCGGCCCGGTCAAGAAGTGGGGGGTCGAGCAATGGGATGTCGGACACACCGTCTTTCGGTTTACTCATGGCCTCGCCTCATTGACATGTTCGCGCTGGGCGCGGCGCCCGGCACGCCGGGTGACAGAATTTTCAGAGGCGCCCGTGATGGCGCTGACCAGCTCCTCGTTCGAGGCGTCGGGCGTGAGAATGCCGTTGTTGCGTCCGAGCCGGAGCACGACGATCCGGTCGGCGACGGCTCGCACATCCTCCATGTTATGGCTGATCATCAGTACGCCCAGGCCACGCGCGCGCACCCGCTCGATGAGGTCGAGTACCTCCGCCGTCTGCGCGACGCCGAGGGCCGCCGTCGGCTCGTCGAGCATGATCAGTTTGGGCTCGAGCAGCAGCGACCGGGCGATGGCGACGGTCTGGCGCTGGCCGCCCGACAGCGAGGCGATCGGTTCCCGCACGCTTGGAATACGTGCCGAGAGTTCGTTGAGGAGCGTCCAGGCGCGAACTTCCATGCCCACTTCGTCGAGATGCCAGGGGTTCTGTTCGCGCCCCAGAAAGATATTGGCGACGACATCGAGGTTCTCGCACAGGGCCAGGTCCTGAAAGACCGTCGCGATGCCGAGATTGAGCGCCGTCGACGGATCGGCGAGTTTGACCGGCTTTCCGTCGAAGAAAATCTCTCCGGCGCTCGGTTGATGAACGCCAGCGAGAACCTTGACCAGCGTCGATTTGCCAGCACCGTTGTCACCCACCAGGGCCACAACTTCACCGGCATGAACGTCAAATTCGATATCGCTGAGCGCCGAGACGGCGCCGAAATGCTTGGAGATGCCGCGCAGGCTGAGCACCGGCTCTCCGCGAGGTGCTGCGCTTTCCGGAAAATCACTCATTTCATCGGGCCTTTCCCTTGCTGACTGGAAGAGTGCGGCACAGGGATCGTCCGCCTACTTGGGCAGACGACCCCTGTGCTGCTGTTACGGGTTGATGCTTACAGGCTAATGCTTACGGGTTGATGCCCAGCTTCTTGCAGCCGTCTTCGTACCCCTTGCACAGCTCGGCGGCAGCGACGATCGGCTGACCGTTGAGCTTCTTGTCGATGACCTCGGCCTTGAGGTTCTCGGCGGTGATCAGGGTCGGCACGAAGAGCTTCGACGGCGTGTTGAAGAGCGTCTTGTCGGCCTTGACCTTCTCACCTTTGAGCAGCGCCACGGCCACGTCCGCAGCCGCGCCCGCCACGATCTCGCTCGGCTTGAGGATCGTGTTGTACTGGATGCCCGCGACGATGTATTGCAGCCCCGCAATGGTCGCGTCGTTGCCGGTCACCGGCGGGATCGGGTTGACCCCCGCCGCCTTGAACGCCGCGACGGCGCCGCCCGCCGTGCCGTCATTGGCGGCGACGACGCCGAGAATCTGCTTGCCAAAGCGCGTCACCTGGCCGCTGGCCCACTGCTGGGCCTTGCTCGGTGCCCACTCTGGGGTGTCGTACACGGACAGGGTCTTGTACCCGCTGGACGCCAGGCCCGACTGAATGCCCTTCTTGATCAGCCCGGCGGCAGCGTCGGTGGGCGAACCGTTGATGTTCAGAATGCCGCCCTGCGCGGTCGGCACGTTCGTCTTCTTGAGATGGTCGACCAGTGAGGTCGCGATCGCCTTGCCGATGGCTTCATTGTCAAAGGAGACGTAGAAATCGGCCTTCGCGCTCGGAATCGGGCGGTCATAGGCGATCACCTTGATGCCTTGCCCCTGGGCCCGCTTGACCAACGAAGCCGCCGCCGACGTGTCGACCGCGTCCAGAACGATGGCCTTGGCGCCCTGAGAGATCACGGAGTTGAACTGCTGCTGCTGCTTGGTGGCGTCCCCATCCGCATTCAGATAAAGCACCTTGCAGCTTGGGCACAGCGTCTTCATTCGGGCGACAAAGCCCGGATAGTCGTGCTGCTCGTAGCGCGTGGACGCCTGATCGGGCATCAGGAACGCGACGGTCGCGTTGTTCAAGGTCTGGGCGTTGGCCTGTGCGCCAAGGACGACACTCAGCAGGGCGGCAGAAAAAGCAAGGGTACGTTTCATGAGGTTCCTCCGAAATAAGATCAGGGTGCAGGAGAGCAGCTTCAAAAGCCGGGAAATACTAGGGCCGTCTAAAACAGTACGGGCGATTCCCGCAAAGGAGCGCGCGACGGCGAGCAACGCGCCGGACAGAGCGAGCGTTCAGTTCATGGGTTCCTCCTGGAACGAAAAAAGGGTTTGATTTCGGGGGGTTGATTTCGGGACGTCGTCTCGAAAGCGCACGGGGGTAGGCCCAGTAAGTCAGGTCCAGCGAATCAGGCCCGATGAGCCAGGCCCAGCGAGTCAGGCCCAGTGAGCCAGCCGTCCCCGTGCGGGACGTGTTCAGGCGTCACATGGTCGGGACCGACCTCTTCGGGTGGGTGACGGCTTTCAGGTCGTAGTGGTGCGTGGAAATGCTGGCGATGTCCAAGCGGCCCCGCGAGACCAGTTCGGTGGCGCGGGGATAGATCTGCCCCATCCGGCGCGACATCTTGATGATCGGGGCCTTGCGCCTGGCGTTGGCCGCGTTCATCTCGAATCGGTCGCCGTCCGGGATACCGACCAGCGTCACCCGGCCCCCGATGCGGGCCACCTGCGCCGCCTGATCGGGGGCGTCGGGGCAAATCGTCGCCTCCAGCACGTCAGCTTCGCCCCGCACATGGGCCGCCCCGCAGACCCGCGCCACCTGAGCGATCATCCGCCCGATCGGTCCGGCACCGAGCACCGTCACGCCACTCATGGGCCTGATGTTGGTGATGTCGAGCGCGTGCAGCGCTGCGCCCAACGGTTCGGGCAGCGCTGTCAGGGCTGGGGCAGAGTCCTCCGGTACGGCGAACAGGCTGTGGGGCGGCACCGGGACGTACTCGGCCAGTCCGCCGTTCACGCCTGGAGAACCCAGGAAGCGCACGTTCGGGCAGAGGTTTGGATACCCGGCCAGGCACTGTTCGCAGTGGCCACAGTTCTGAGCGGGATCGGCGGCAACCAGGCTGCCGTCTGGGAGGCCGAATCGTTCACCGCTGCCGCCGATCACGGTGGCTGCGAACTCGTGGCCGGGGGTCGTGGGCGCCTTGATCGCGGCTGGCCCGGTGCCTCCCTCGTGGTGGTCGTGCATGTCTGAGCCGCAGACACTCACGGCGCTGTGCCTCAGCATCACCTCGCCGGGAAGCGCTTCGGGCCTGCGCTCGTCGCGGAGCCGCAGATCGTGCGGGCCGTGCAGTAAGGCCCGCCTCATGGTCTGTCCCTGGCTGACGTCGTGGTGCTGCTCCGTCAAAGCCTGCGTCATGCTTCGTTCCTCCCCCTCGCCCTGCCTGACCGCGTCCCTTCCGCTTCGAATTCTTCGCAAAACAGCGTCTCCACATCGTTTGCCGCGCAGTGCTGCTGGTAAGTGGGCGGCATACTATCGGTCACGATCACGTGCATGTCTTTCAGCAGCCCCACCTCCGGCCCGGCCATCAGGTCATATTTGCTGGCATCGGTCAACAGCACGGTCTTGCGCGCCGCACGGATCACCGCTCTGATCACACGGGCCTCCTCATCGGTGTAGACGGTCAGGCCGCCGCTGAGGCTGACCCCTGTCACGGCGATGAAGGCGTAGTCGAGTTTCAGCTCGGCCAGTGCGGCCTCGGTGGCCGGACCGACCAGCGCCTCGACGAAGCCCACCAGTTGGCCGCCCAGCAGCGTCACGGTGACACCAGGATGACCGGCCCGTGCCAGCGCGGTGGCCGTAGGGAGGCTGTTGGTATACACCTGAAGCCCGTCGGTCTCTAACAGCTTGGCCAATTCGTAAGCGGTGCTGCCCGGCCCCAGGTACAGACTGGTCTCTGGCCGGACCAGTGGCAGCGCGCGCCGCGCCACCGCGACCTTGACCGGGTGGTTTTGCACCACCCGGTCCTGATAGGTCAGCTCGATGTAGTTGCGCAACACCGCCCCGCCGTGGACCTTACGGAGCAGGTTGCGCCGGGCCAATGAGGTGAGGTCGCGGTGAATGGTCATCTCGGACACGCCCAGGGCCAGGGCCAGATCGGCGACCCTACAACTTCCGCGCTGTTGCAGCGTTTCGAGAACGTAACGGTGCCGTTCATCGACCATCAGTTGGGAGCTGGACATGGAATTTTCACCCTCCAGAACGTGAAAGATTGGAGAAAAAGCGTTCCGTCTCTGGCGGCAGGTCAACCGATCTGGTTTGTACGTTGGAGAGTGGAATTTTGTTATGCATAGAGTATGAAGCAAAAAACCACGAAGGTCAAGCGGCTCGCATTTGGCTCGGTCTTCTGGCTAAACATGGGTTCAGGCCCCAAAATTCAGGTAAGGCCACCGACATATTCGGAGCCTGGCCTCCCTTCACCACCCACAGGCGGCAGACAAAAAATCTCGCTGTAATGTCCATCGTTTCGCTTCACAACAAAAAGTAACGGTTGTGTTGCCTCAACCGGGCTGGGGTAGGCTGACCCGCCGCGACCGACGCCAAACCCTGGCAAGATCAGAATGTTCCCGGCAGAGTTGGGCGGTAGTATTCAGACCGGCATTGATCTGGCCGACCACCTGGAGCTTGAACTCACGGCTATGATTCCGTCCTGGCATCTGGGCTCCTTCGCGGTGCAATCAGCGTACCTGCTGACTGGGGCGAAGTGTCTTGACCTGTGGTCCGGTTCGGGGGGTTCACTCCACCCGTGAGCGCGACTTTGCCTTCCAACCCTTTCGTCTGATTCTGCGTCCTGCTCAGTCAAAACTACTTGCTCCGCTCGGTCATAAAAAGACCCTTTTTATGACATCTGCTCTAAGGCCGTACAGCTCGGTGTATTTGCCGCTGAGGTACTCCAGGTACGGCTGCGGATCGAGGCCGCCCCCGGTGGTGCGCTCCAGCAGTTCATGAGGCGCAAAGGTGCGGCCATGCTGGTAGATGTTGTCGGTCAGCCACTCGCGCAGTGGGCCGTACTCGCCGCGTTCCAGTTGGGCACTCAGCTCCGGCACGGCCCGGTTCGCTGCCGCGTAGAACTGCGAGGCCATCACGTTGCCGATGGTGTAGGTGGGAAACGAGCCGAACAGGCCCGCCGACCAGTGGATATCCTGCAAGACGCCGTGCGCGTCGTCGGGCACCTCCAGGCCGAGGTCTTCCCTGATGCGGGCGTTCCAGGCGGCGGGCAGCCCTTGCACCTCCAGCTCACCGGTCATCAGCCGCATTTCCAGGTCCACGCGCAGCATGATGTGCAGGTCGTAGGTCAGTTCGTCGGCCTCGACCCGGATCAGGCTGGGTTGCACGCGGTTCACGGCGCGGTGGAAGGTGGCGGCGTCCACGTCTGAAAGCTGGTCGGGGAAGGCGGCTTGCAGCTCGCGGAAATGCAGCGCCCAGTACGCCGCCGACCTGCCGATGCGGTTTTCCCACAGGCGCGACTGACTTTCGTGGGTGCCGTAGCTGGCGCCGCCCACCGCGTAGAGACCCGTCAGATCGCTGGTCAACACTGTGCGGGACAGCGCCGGGCTGACGCCCTGTTCGTACAGGGCGTGGCCGGTCTCGTGCAGCGTGCCGAACAGGGCGCCGGGCAGGTACGCCTCCTGAATCCGGGTGGTGATCCGCACGTCGGCGCAATTCAAGCTGATCTCGAAGGGGTGGGCCGATTCGTCCAGCCGCCCGCGCCCCATGTCGTAACCGAAGCGCTCGGCGGCGGCCAGTGAAACGGCGCGTTGCCGATCGGCTGGATAGTGGCGCGTCAGGAAGTCAGTGCGGGGTTGAGGCTGCGCCTGGATGGCCCGCAGCAGCGGCACATGATGGGTGCGGAGCCGCGTAAGCAGCGGCAGTAACGTCGCCACCGTCAGGCCCGGCTCGTAGAGGTTTTGCAGCGCGTCATACGGGTGACCCTCGTAGCCCAGCGCCTCGGCGAGTTGCCGGTTGAGCGCCACCATCCGCGTCAGAGCCGGGGCGAAGGCGGCGAAGTCGTTGTTGGCTTTGGCCGCCGCCCAGATGTCCTGCGCCTCGCTTCTGAGCAGCGCCAGTTCGCGGGTAAGCCTATCCGGCACGCGGCGCATGGCCGAGATGGCGTCCAGCGCCTGCCGGGCGGCCCGAATCTGGATGTCGTCACCGCTCACCGTCTGGGCCGCCACCTGATAGGCCGGATCGAGCAATTTCTCGCGGGCCAGGGCGCTGAGGGTCGCCAGTTGCTGCGAGCGTACTGAACCGCCGCCCGGCGGCATCTGGGTCCGGGCGTCCCAGTTCAGCAGGTTCAGGATGCACAGCAGGTCGTTGATTTCGCCGGAGCGGCGCTGGAACTCGTTGGACGGAACTTCGCTCATGTATCTCCTTCGGGCTGAAGACGAACCGGATCAGTCGTGCTGGCAAACAGTTCGCGCTCCGCCGCCAGCAACACCTGCACCTGCTCGAAGACCTTATGAATCTGGGTCTGCGGCACGACCACCACGCCGTTTTCGTCGGCCACCAGCAGGTCGCCGGGCATGATCGGCTGACCGCCCAGCGCCACCGGCACGTTCACCGCGCCGCGCCCGCCCGGCAGCCCGGCGTTGGGGGTCACACCCGTGCTGAACACCGGAAACCGTAGCTTGTGCAGTGCCACCACGTCGCGGCAGGCCCCATCGATGACCGCGCCCACGACGCCGCGTGCCAGTGCGGCCCGCGTGGTCCGCTCGCCCCAGAAGGCCGAGTTGAGCGTGCCGTGCGAGTCGATGACGATCACGCTGCCTGGCGCCGCCGCCGCGATACCGTCGAACACGGCGCTCAGGTCGGCGCCGAAGGTCCGCACCGTCACGGCTGGCCCCAGCAGCCGGGCGCCCGGCCAGACCGGCAGAAAATTCGCGCCCAGCGCCCCGCCGCGCCCCAGCGCGTCCGAGACGGCGCAACTCAGGTCGCCGTCTGCGAGCAGGGCACGAAACCACTTCAGCAGCTCAGCATCTACAGGCTCAAACATGGGGGGTTCAGACATGGGGTTGGGCCAGTCGGGTCCAGGAGCGGCACAGCTCGGTCAGGGCGACGTTACGGTGCGGCTCCAGCAGCGCGAGTACCCGCTCCAGGTCCGTCATACGAACTCCGCTAAATTCCTTAACATCCGCAAAAGCACCGGATGTTAATCCATACCGCGAAGCCCGTACTTTCTCCTACTCCCGTTGGTCGGATTGAACCGTTTTTGCAAAACGATTCAATCGGAGCCTGTGTCACTTGCCGCCGTCCACGCTCAGCACCTGGCCGGTGATCCAGGCGGCCTGTTCGGAGGCGAAGAACTGCACGGCGTTCACGATGTCCTGCGGGCTGCCCAGCCGTTTCAGGGCGATACCGTCGATCAGTTTTTGCTGACCGTCCTCGCCGTAACTCTCCCACTGGGCCTCGGTTGTCGGGTTGCTGCGAATAAATCCGGGCGCGACGTTGTTCACAGTAATGCCCCACGCGCCCAACTCGTGCGCCAGTTGGCGGGTCAGCCCGATTTGGGCGGCCTTGGCGGCGGCGTAGGCCTGGATGCCGGTCAGGCTGATGCCCAGCCCGGCGCCGGAGCTGATATTGATGATCCGGCCCCGCCGCCGCGCCTTCATGCCGGGCGCGGCGGCCTGCGCGAACAGGAAAGCGCCGTCCACGTTGACCCGGAAGATCGATTGCCAGTCGGGTACGCTGATCTGTTCCAGGGGCCGCCCGACCTGCCCCAGCACGCCGCCCGCGTTGTTGACCAGGATGTCCACGGCGCCGCTGCCCTGGGCCGCTTCGGCGACGAACGCCTGCGCCGCCGACTGGTCGGTCACGTCCACGGTCCGGACGTTGACCACCACCCCGTCGTGGTAAGCCAGCCGGGCGGTTTCGGACAGACCTGCCGTGTTCACGTCGCAGGCCCACACCGCCGCGCCCTCCCCGGCGAAGGCGAGCGCGATGGCCCGCCCGAAGCCGTGCGCCGCCCCCGTGACGATGACGGTCTGGTTGGTGAAGTCCAGCTTCATGCGCCCACCAGCAGGCCGCGCAGCTCATCCAGGTTGGCCCGGCTCAACTCGCGCCGCCCGTCCTCGATGTCGTGAATGAGTTCGATCAGCCTGGCCGTCAGTGGCGTGGGAACACCGTGCTGAACGCCGAAACGCGCCACCCAGCCGAGTTGCGCGTCCACCTCGGTGCGGCGCCTGCGGATCGCCAGGTCGCGCCAGATGCCGCTGTGGGTCTTGGCGCTGCGGCGGTTGAAGGCGACCATCTCGGCCAGGCTGCTGCGGGCCTGCTCCTGGCTGGCGCCGGGCACGAAAGCGGCGGGGTCGAAGCCGTTAAAAGCTTCCGGGGTGACCCCCTCGGCGGCGGCGACCCGCAAGACCTCGCGGCCCAGCTCGGTGTACAGGTCACGGTTCTCAATTCTGTCCAGCGCGTCGGCGATACCGTCGTTGGTCACGGCGGTGGCGAACAGCAGCGCGCCGTAACCGAGCTTGCTCCACAGGTAGCCGAAGATGTTGGGCGTCAAGATGGCAGAGTCGTCGAACTCTTTCAGCAGGGCGTGCAGATGCCGGGCGCGGGCCGTGAGCTGGCCACCTTGCTCGCCGATGACCACCGCGCCGCGCCCGCTGTAGGTGACGGTGCCGCTTTCCAGATAATCGGCGCCGAAGTTGACGAAGCTGCCCAGCACGCGCCCGGCGCCCAGAATACCGTTCAGGATCAGCGGATTCAGGCCGTTCTGGACCGAGACGACGGCACCGCCAGGAGTGAGGTTGCGGGCCAGCGCTTCCCCGGCAGCCTGGGTGTCCTGGGCCTTGACGCACAGGAAGATGGTGTCCCAGACGCCCTGCAACTCGTCCGGCGTAAACGCAGGCGCCTGAACGGTGAATTCCTCGATGGGACCGACGATCTTCAGTCCGGATGTCCGAATGGCCCGGACGTGCTCGGCGGCCACGTCCACGAAGGTCACGTCATGCCCGGCCCGGATCAGGTAGGCGCCGATCACGCCGCCGATGGCCCCGGCGCCCCAGATCAGGATGCGAGATTGGTCAGGTGAGGTCATTGCTGTTGGCCCTTCTCTATAAACACATTCTCGGCCCAGCCGCCGTCCAGCAGCGCCTTCGTCTCGGCCACCGCCACGTCCCAGATTGAGAGCATGTCGCTATCGGATCGCTGGTACTTGCCCGCGTAGTTGCCGTCGCCCAGGTAGCCGCGCAGCTCCTGCGGTCCCAGCAATCTCAAAATGTCGAAGTCGAGCGCCGCCTTTTCCTCGTCCGGCATCTGAACGCCCGCCAGCCGGGTCCAGGGGAAGTTCTCCATCCAGGAGGCGTGACTGGCGTTAGGGTCGGTGGCCATCACCTTCGCCCAGGTCTGCGGCGCATTCCACCAGTTATGAAACTTCACCCGACCGCCGGGATGGTCGGCCATCCACTCGCCGACAAAGCCCTGCGCCGGGGTGTTGCCACCGTGTCCGTTGACGATCAGGATGCGCCGGAAGCCCTGTTCGTACAGTGAATCCAGCAGGTCGCGCACGATGCTCAGGTAGGTCTGGACCCGCAGCGTCAGGCTGCCGGGATAGCCCCGGAAGTAGGGCGTGATGCCGTAGGGCAAAACTGGAAAGACCGGCACGCCCGACTGAGCGGCAACCTCGTGCGCGAGCTTTTCGGGCAGAATGTTATCGACGCACAGGCTCAGGTAGCCGTGCTGCTCGGTGCTGCCCAGCGGCAACACGGCGCGGTCGTCGGTCTTGAGATACTGCTCGACCTGCATCCAGTTCATGTCTTTTATGGGGGTCATGGACGTACCTCGGAAAGTGAGAAGGAATGGGCGCCGCGCTGTCAGGTTTGGGCGCCTCAGCTCAGGCTCCGAACGGCCTCTACCGCAGGCAAGACCAGCCGCTCGATGTCGCGGGGGTCGATGGTGTGGCGGTACTCGGTGCAGGGGGTCTCGCCCGCCAGGTCGCGGACTCTCTCCGAGCCGGTGGCGTAGACCACGGTGTCGGCCCAGGCCAGCAGCGCCCCCAGGTCCGGCGCCTGGATGTGGCTGGCCCGCAGGTCCGTCACCAGCGGCGCGAAGCGTTTGACGCCCGCCAGGAAGGTCGGCAAAAACTCCTCGAAGGTGGCGATTACGGCCAGCTTGCTCATGGGATTCAGCGCCGCCAGGGCCTGCCGGGTCGCCTCGGAGGGAATGAAGTTGACCGGGATAATGCTCACGCCCGGCAGCAGCGCCTGGGTCTGGGCCAGCCGGTGCGCCAGCGCCAGCACCACGTCGGCGCCTCTGGCCTGGGCCTGCCCGCCGCCGCCGCGCACGTCTTCTAGCGTCATGGCCCGCACCCGGTCGGTGGCGGGCAGCGCCGCCTGGAGGGTCTGAGCGTAGGCGCTGGTGGCGCCCCCGAACAGACCGATCAGCAGCACCTCCACGCCGCCGCGCCCACCGTCACGGGCCTGGCGTCCGCCGCGTGCCAGCAGCATGTTGAGCACCTCGGCCACCTGGCGGGGCGAGTAACCGGCCTCGGCGGCGTGCTCCAGCGTGCGGCTTATCAGCTCCCGCAGCGGTTCCAGATCCTGGGCGCCGGGCTTAGGCGCGTGGGCCACGAAGGTGCCGCGTCCGGGGTGGGTGACGATCAGGCCGAGAGCGAGCAGCTCCTTGTAGACCTGCACCACCGTCATGTGGGCCAGCCGCAGGTCCTGGGCCAGCTCACGCACGCTGGGCAGCCGCGCTCCGCGCTCGATCTCGCCGCAGGCGATGCCGTACTCGATCTGACCCCGGAGCTGAGCGCCCAGCGGAATGCCCAGCGTGCGGTCGATGCTCAGGCTCAGCGAACGGGGCGCGGCCTGGGCAGGCGCCGGGACCGGGCCAGACGAGGTTATGTTGGACACTTTCAGGCCAGTTGCTTTCATGTCGGACCCGCCCCGCTGTACAGGTGGCAGGCGACCATGTGCCCGTCCCCGGTATCGCTCAGCAGCGGGCGCTCGGTGGCGCAGCGCCCGAACGCCGACTTGCAGCGCGTCCGGAAGGCGCAGCCGCTCGGCACGTTGAGCGGGCTGGGCAACTCGCCGCTGATGGCGGGCTCCAGGCTGCGGCTGCCGGGGTCCAGCGTCGGGGCAGCCGCCAGCAGGCCCTGGGTGTAGGGATGCTTCGGCGCCTCAAAGGCAGCCTCGGTACTCGCCACCTCGACCACCCGGCCCAGATACATCACCGCGACCCGGTGCGACAGGTGCCGGACCAGCCGCAGGTCGTGGGCGACGAACAGCACCGTCAGGTTCAGGCGCTCCTGCAATTCCAGCAGCAGGTTGACCACCTGGGCCTGCACCGACACGTCGAGGGCCGAGACCAGTTCGTCGGCAATCAGGCATTCGGGTTCGAGCGCCAGGGCGCGGGCGATGCCGATGCGCTGGCGCTGCCCACCGGAAAACTCGTGGGGCAGCCGGTTGGCCGCCTCGGCAGGCAGACCCACGAGTGAGAGCAGTTCGGAGACACGGGCCGGAATTTGATCGGCGGGCCGCATCTTGTGGACGCCCAGCGCCTCGCGGAGCACCTGGCCCACCGTCATGCGCGGATTGAGGCTGGAATACGGATCCTGAAAGATCATCTGGACGCGGCGGTTGTAGCCGCGCAGCTCGGCGCCGCTGAGGGCCAGCACGTCCTGACCGCCGTAGCGCACCGAACCGCTGTCGGCGGTATATAAGCGCACCAGCGTGCGGGCCAGGGTGGATTTGCCGCAGCCGCTCTCGCCCACGATGCCCAGCGTCTCGCCGCGCTTCACGCTCAGGTTCACGTCGGTCAACGCCTGTACGGCCCGGCGCGGCTGTCCCCGCCAGCGTGAGAGCAGGCTTTGCCGAACCGGAAAGGTCTTGGTCAGGCCGGTGACTTCCAACAGGGGATGATCTGAGAGGGTCATACACTCACCTCCAGGACGCTCAGGCGGTCATGGTGAAGGCAGGCGCTGGCGTGGCCGGGCGCGACTTCGACCAGCGGCGGCTCGGAGAAGCGGCACTCGCCCGTGGCGTAGGTGCAGCGCGGCGCGAAGGTGCAGCCCTGCGGCAGCGCGCGCAAGTCAGGCGGCCCACCAGGGATCGGCGTCAGCGGACGACGATGATTGCTGCTGTGGCTGCCGCTGCCGGGCAGGCTACCGAGCAGACCGTGGGTGTAGGCGTGCTTGGGCCGGGCGAACAGCTCACCCACGCCCGCCGTCTCCATCAGGCGGCCCCCGTACATCACCGCCACCCGGTCACAGGTCTGGGCCACCACGCCCAGGTCGTGCGTCACCAGAATGACCGACATGTGCAGCTCGCCCACCAACTTGAGCAGCAGCCGCAGAATCTGATCCTGAATGGTCACGTCGAGCGCGGTGGTGGGCTCGTCGGCCAGCAGCAGTTTCGGCTCGGAGGCGAGTGCGATGGCGATCATGGCCCGCTGGCGCATGCCGCCGGAGAACTGGTGCGGGTAGTCGGCGAGCCGGGCACGCGGGCTGGGAATGCCGGTCAGGTCGAGCAGTTCGGCGGCCCGGTCCTGCGCCGCCTTGCCCTTCAGGTTCCGGTGCTCACGCAGGTTCTCGGTGATCTGCTCGCCGACGCTCAGCACGGGGTTGAGCGCCGTCATCGGCTCCTGAAAGATCATGCTGATCTGGCCGCCACGCACCGATCGCAGCGCTCTGTCGGGCATGCTCAGCAGGTTGGCTCCGCCGTAGTGAACTTCACCCGACATCTTGATAGGGGCGCGGTGAAGGCCCAGCAGCGCCCGCAGCGTCACACTCTTGCCGCTGCCGGATTCACCGACCAATCCCAGCACCTCGCCCGGCGCCACATCGAAACTTACGCCGCGCACGGCATGCAGTTCGCCGCCCGGCGTGGGAATCCGCACGTTCAGGTCACGCACGCTCAGCAGCGGGGATGAGGGAGAAGTCATGGTCGTCTGCGTTGTGCCCATGACCATCATGACCGTGGCCTCAGCGCATCCGCCAGCCCGTCTCCGATCAGGCTGAAGGTCACACCCGCCAGCGTCAGGGCCAAACCGGGAAAGGTGCTGATCCACCAGGCGGTGACCATGAAATTCTTGCCGTCGGCGACCATCACGCCCCATTCGGGCGTCGGCGGCTGGGCGCCCAGTCCCAGGTAACCCAGCGAGGCGCCCAGCAGAATGCCCAGGCTCATGTCGGTCATCAAATACACGATGGCCGGGGTCACGGCGTTGGGCAGCAGGTGGCGCAGCAGCACGCGGGCCGGTGAATATCCCAGCACCTGCGCGGCCTGGGCGTACTCGGCCTTCTTCTGGCTGAGCACCTCGCCGCGCGTGAGCCTCCAGTAGCTGACCCAGCCCACCGCGCTCACGGCGATATACATGTTGTTCAGACCCGGCCCCAGCACCGCCACGATGGCGATGACCAGCACCAGAAAGGGAAACACCACCACCAGATCGGCAATGCGGCCCACCACCGCGTCTGCCCAGCGGCCCCTGAAGGCGGTCAGGGCGCCCAGCAACGTGCCGAAAATGAACGGAAACAAGGTGGTAAATACAGCGATCTGCAAATCTATGCGTGTTCCGTGTATAACCCGGCTAAAGACGTCGCGCCCGAAGTTGTCGGTGCCGAAGGGGTGCTTCAGGGTCGGCCCCTTCAGGATGGCGGTGTAATCGAAGTCGGTGGGGCTGTACGGGGTGAACAGGCGGGGGAAAATGGCGGCCAGCAGCAGGACAAGTAGCAGCACCAGGCCGATCACCAGCGTGGGTTTGAGACTGCGGCGCCGGGCCACCTTGAGCGCCGCACCCGGCGCGGGCAGGGTCGTGGTCATGAGCGGCCCTGAATAAGCGAGCGTTCTAACAGATTAGAACGGGGGTGAACTGTCATCGACATCATGTCAGGCCACTTCGGCGCGGGGATCGAGGCGGGCGTGGAGCAGGTCCGTCGCCAGGAACACCAGCGAGACGAGCATCGCGAACACCAGCGTCAGGCCCTGCACCACCGGGTAATCGCGCCCGAAGATGGCGTCCACCATCAGGCGGCCCACGCCGGGAATGGCAAACACAGTTTCGGTGATGACGGCGCCGCCGATCAGGGCACCGATGTTCAGGCCCAGCAGGGTCACGGTGCCGATCATGGCGTTGCGCAGCACATGCCGGGTCATGATCACGCGGGTGCGCAGACCCTTGGCACGGGCGAATTCCACGTATTCGGCGCTCAGCACCTCGATCACGCTGCTGCGCAGGGTCCGCAGCAGAATGGCCGCCAGATTCAGTCCCAGCGCCAGGGCAGGCAAAAACAGCGCGTACAGGTGGCCGCCGAAACCCTCGCCGTAGCCGCCGATGGGAAACCAGCCGAGCCGGGCACCCAGCAAGCTGAGCAGTTGCAGCGCCACGTAGAACACTGGCAAGGAGAGCCCGAACTGGAAGGCGCCCCGGATCAGCCCGTCCACCCAGGTATTGCGCCGCACCGCCGCCAGCACGGCCAGCGGCACCGCCATCAGCACGCCCAGCACGGCGGCGTAGGTGGTCAGAAACAGCGTGACCGGCAATCGTTCGGCCACTAAGCGCATCACCGGCACCTTCAGGTTGATGCTCTCGCCCAGGTTGCCGTGCAGCGTCTGATTGACGAACAGCGCGAACTGGACCGGCAGCGGTTTGTCGAGCCCCAGTTCCCGGTTGGCGCGGGCCACGATGTCGGGCGTGGCCCGGTCGCCGAGCTGGGCGCTGACCGGATCGCCGGGAATCAGGTGGACCAGCACGAAGATCAGCACCATCACCGCCAGAAACAGCGGAATGATCTGAAGCAGTCTGCGGATGACGTAGGACGAATGCATTTCACCCCCGGAACGAGCAGGGAAGCGGCGTTGGTTATGTTGGAAAGCCGAAGACCAATAACCTGAACCGGGTAGGCTGATCGAAACGAACAGTTTCACCTTGAGATGGAACAAAATGTCTGCCTGCTGTTGACCCCTCTCCTTCGGAGCTGTACCAGTCGCCCCTTGCGGGAGAGTCGCAGACCTGCTTGCAGAGGGGAGTTGCGACTCACCCCGCTGCTTCGCAGACCTGCTTGCAGAGGGGGCGACCAGGCAGCGTTCCCGCCCTACACAGAGCATTCTTTTAAATCCCGTATAAAGCGCCGCGCCCTAGCCCAAAGCGCGGCGCCATTCGCTGTCCAGCGCCTACTTCTCAATACTTACTTTTCAATGGAGGTGCGCTCGAAGATGTTGTTGCCGAGCGGAATCTGAATAAAACCCTTGACGTTCTTGGTCAGCGCCACCGGATACGGCGTCTCGAACAGGTAGATAGTGGGGGCTGAGGCGGTGTACAGCGTCTGAATCTGACGGTATAGGCTGGCCCGTTTGACCCGGCTGGTCTCCATCTGGCTCTGCACGAACAGCTTCTCGATGGTGGGGTTGGTAAAACCGGTGTGGGCGGCTTCGGTGTCGCCGTTCACAGCGTAGTAACCGGTGATCTCGCTGGGATCGGCAATGTCGTCGGTCCAGGCGCCGGTCCGCATCTGAAAATCGTTGGCGCGGTAGCGGGCGGTCTTGGTGGCGTTGTCGAGCTGCTCGATCTTGAGCCGCACGCCCACCGCGCCCCACATCTGCTGAATGGCCGTGAGCAGCGCCTGGTCGTCCGCGTTGCCGCTGGTGGACAGGGCGGTGACATCGACCCCGTTCCCGAAACCAGCCGCACTCAGCAGCGCCTTGGCCTTGGCCGGGTCATAGCTGTAGCCTTGCTGGGTCGTGTCGAACAGCGGCGTGCTGGACGACATGAACGACTTCATCGGCTTGCCGTTCCCGAAGGTCACGAGCTGGATCAGCGCGTCGCGGTTGACGGCGTAGTTCAGCGCCTGGCGCACCCGCACGTCGGAGAGCGGGTTGGCCGTACCGTCCTTGAATTTAGGCCGGTTGTTCATGATGATGTCGTTGACCTTGGTGCTGGGAAACAGTTGCATGTTGAGCTTGGGATTGGCTTTCAACTCGGCCACCCGGCTGAGCGGGATGAACTCAGCGCCCTGCAACTCGCCCGCCTGCAATTTCAGGATGCGGGTGTTGTCGTCGGGCACGATCTCGAATCTGAGGGTGTCGAGGTAGGGCAGCGCCTTGCCGTCCTCGCCCTTCTTCCAGTAGTACGGATTGCGCTTAAGGACCATGTAGGAGCCGCGTTTCCACTCTTGAAGCACGAACGGCCCGGAGCCGATGGGCTTCTCGGCAAAGGCTTTGGCCTTGTCGCCGTCCTTGGCGCCTGCTGCTGCGTTGAACAGCTTTTGCGACATGATGGCGGTGTTGAAGGTCGCCAGCGCGGCGGGCAACGAGGGGTCCGGATTTTTGAGGCTCAGCGTGACGGTGTTGCCGCTGGTGCTGACGCTGGCGACCGAGCCGATCAGGCCCACCCAGGCACCGTTGTCAGGGTTGCGGGCACGGTCCAGGCTGAACTTCACGTCTGCGGCTGTGATCGGGCTACCGTCGGCGAACTTGATGCCGGGACGCAGGGTCAGCTTCATCGATTTGCCGTCGGCGCCGAGGACGTAGCCGGTCGCCAGGCCGGGGCGCACGCTCTTGCCGTCGTCGGTAGGCTGAAGCAGCGTGTCGTAGAGGTTGGTCAGAATCCAGATGTCCACATTGGCGTCGTTGAGCACGGGGTCGAGAAACAGCGAGTCGGCGGAGCGCCCGAAGGTCATCTGCCCGCCGCGCGTGACGGCCAGGCTGTGTCCCAGCGCCAGGGAAGCCATCACGGCCAGGGCGGTGCGGGCCAGGGCGCTACCAGTGGGAGCCGTGGGAACAGAAAACAGTCGTTTCATAGGCGAACCTCCGTACCGAACCGTGCTCACAAATTGCCGTAATCGAATTGTTATAGGGGACTATAACGGTGCATGAGTATGCGGTCAAGCATCGGCGGTCATCGATGAAGGTGTAGGGGCGGTGAAGCGCTCTGGATCTGAACGCAAGCGGTCTGCACGATTGCTGGACGCAGCGTGAGGCGTGTAAAATTGCTCCTGGCTGGCGCGGCGTTTCCGGGCATGGATTGAGCGCCATCTACCTAAGCCCTCTACCCAAACAGAACAGATGCCCCTTCCCTGTCCGAAGTTGACGGCGGACTGAGCCTGAGCGCCTGTGGGGACGATCAAAATTCCCGGCGACGCACCTTCACACATATGAGAATACGAACATCGTTTTATCCAAGCTGCGCTCAATCCTCGTGGACCGCCACATACACGCCCTGGGCGCTGATCCAGCCCCGGTACATCCCTTCCGTATTGAAGGGCAGGGCCACGTTGCCGTCCCGGTCCACGGCGATCAGCCCTGCGCCGCCGCTCAGCGCGGTCATCTCGGCGATCATCTCGCCAGTGGCCTGCTCCAGTGAGGCCCCGCCGTAGAGCATCCGGGCGTGGACCTCGTGGCCCAGGGCGCGGCGGATGAACAGCTCGCCCTTGCCGGTGCCCGACAGCGCACAGGTCCGGTCGTCGGCCCAGGTTCCGGCCCCGATGATGGGGGTGTCGCCCACCCGGCCTGCGGGCTTGGCGGTGTAGCCCCCGGTGGAGGTCGCGGCGGCCAGGTGCCCGTGCAGGTCCAGCGCGGCGGCGCCCACCGTGCCGTGCTTGTCGCGCTCCGGAGCGGGGCTCAGGTCATCGCCCTCCTCGCGGGCCAGCATCCGGGCCAGCGCCTCCTGGCGGGACGGGGTGGTGAAGTAGCTGTTGTCGACCAGCTCGAAGCCGTGTTTGGCGGCCCAACTGTCAGCGGCCTCGCCGATCAGGAGCAATGGATCGGAGACTTTTGCCAGCTCGCGGGCCACCCGCACCGGGTTGCGAATGCGCCGGGCACCCGCCACTGCCCCAGCCAGCCCCAGGGCACCGTCCATGACCGAGGAATCCAGCTCGTGCAGGCCGTTCCGGTTCAGCGCCGCGCCGTAGCCCGCGTTGAAGACCGGATCGTTTTCCAGGATCACGACCGCCTCGGTCACGGCGTCCAGGGCGCTGCCACCGCTCTCCAGAATACGGTAGCCGGTCCGCAGGGCCAGCGTCAGCGCCTCGCGGGCAGCTCGGTTGATTTCGGGGGTCAGCTCGGCCTTGGGAATGGCGCCGCAGCCGCCGTGGATCACCAACACAGATTTGGGCATGAGCCGAATCTAGCAACCGCTTCGGGCGCGACTCTCCACATTCCCTTCATCTGAGCCCTCCATTGCGCCACTCGGTTACAGTGCGGCGCATGACCCTGAACAGAGAGCTGGAAGGCCAGGTATTGCTCGTTACGGGCGCGGCGGGCGGGATCGGGCGGGCGATTGCGCTGGCGGCGGGCGCGGCGGGCGCACGGGTGGTCGTGTCCGACGTGCGGGAAGGCGAAGGCCAGGCCACCGCCGAACTGATCCGGGCGGGCGGTGGTGAGGCGCTGTTCGTCGCCTGCGACGTGTCCGACGCGGCAGAAGTAGACGCCCTGATGGCCGCTGCCGTATCCCACTTCGGACGGCTGGACGTACTGGTCAACAACGCCGGAGTCGCTGGTGAAGGCGTCAGGGCGCACGAGCTGGATATCGGCGCCTGGGACCGGGTGCTGGCGGTCAACTT
>NZ_JANYGJ010000095.1 GCF_025362455.1 Deinococcus sp.
TCGCCGATGCCGGGCAGGTCGTCGAAGACGCTGCGGAGCATGTCTTGCCCGCGCAGCTTGCGGTGGTAGGTCACGGCGTAGTTATGCACCTCGTCGCGCACCCCGATCAGCACCCGCAGCGCCGGATGCGTGTGCGGCAGCAGCAACTCCCGGTCCACCCCGATCTCGCTGCCGCCGCTCAGCCACCACTGGGCGCCGTAGCGGCCCGGCAAGATCAATCGCTCCTCGCGCTTGGCCAGCCCGACGACTGGCACCTGCACGCCGACCTCTTTTAAGGCGTCCAGCGCGGCGTTGACCTGCCCGCGCCCGCCGTCGATCAGCATCAGGTCCGGCAGCGGCAACTTGTCGGCCAGGCTGCCTGCAAACCTGCGGGTGATGGTCTGGCGCATCGAGAGGTAATCGTCGGGCTTGTCGAGCCCTTTTACTTTGAAGCGGCGATGCTCGCTGCGTCTGGACCGCCCGCCCTCGAACACGACCATGCCGGACACGATATTGGTGCCGAACAGGTTGGAGTTGTCGTAGCCCTCGATGCGCCAGGGCCGCTCCGGCAGGGCCAGCACCTCGCGCATGGCGTCGAGGCCAGGGTGGTCGCCCCGGCGCTCCAGCAGCGCCAGCTCGGAGTCCAGGCCGGTCTGGGCGTTGCGCAGCGCCATCTCGGTCAGCTCGGTCTTGTCGCCGCGTTTAGGCAGCCGCATCTCGATCTTGTGTCCGGCCCGCTCACTCAGGAGCTGCGTCCACAGCGCGGCGTCCGGGTACTCGGCGGGCAGCAAAATGAGCGGCGGCACATGCGTCGCCAGCGCGTAATAATCCTGCACGAAGGCCCCGATGATCTCGCTGGGCTCGGATTCCTCGGCGCCGGTCAGAAAGCGCTTGTCGCGCCCGACCACCCGCCCGCTGCGCATCCGGAACAGTTGCACCATCGCGAAGGCCCCGGCCTGGGCGTAGCCTAAAAAGTCAAGGTCTTCGGTGCCGGTCTGCATGGCGGCCTGCTCGGTCCCGAACAGCTTTTCCACGGCTTGCAGTCGGTCGCGCAGCCGCCCCGCCTGCTCGAAGTCCTGCAACCGGGCGGCCACCTTCATGTCGGCGCCCAGTTGCGCCAGCACGCCCGCCGCCCGGCCTTCGAGCAGCGCCTTCACGTCGTCCACGACTTTGGCGTACTCGGTCACATCGGCGGCGCCCACGCACGGCCCCAGGCAGCGGCCCATGTGGTAGTTCAGGCAGGGCCTCGGCTTGCGCTGCATCGGCAGTCCGGAGTTCTTTCGCAGCGGATACATGGTGTCGATCAAATGTTTGACCCGCCGCACGGCGGAGGCGTCCGGGTACGGCCCGTAGTAGCTCGCGCCGTCCTTGATGACCCGCCGCGTGACGATCAGCATCGGGTAGGTCTCGTGCGTCAGCTTCAGAAACGGGTAGTGCTTGTCGTCTTTGAGCAGCACGTTGTAATGGGGCCGGTGCTGCTTGATGAGGTTGGCTTCCAGCACCAGCGCCTCGACCTCGTTGCGGGCCGAGATGAATTCGAGTTCCAGCGCCTCGCGGGTAAAGCGGCCACTCTTGCCGCCCGCCTTGAAATGCTGGCCCACCCGGCTGCGCAGGTTGTTGGCCTTGCCGATATAGATCGGCGTGCCGCCCTTGCCCCGGAAGAGGTACACGCCGGGCGTGGTCGGCAACACCGGAAGGTCGTCGAAATGCATTGACACAGTTTAGTGCGCCGGGCGGGCCGGAATCGTGGCGCTGAGCGGCGAGAAGTCTTGAGTTGAGCGTGATGTTCAGCAAGCATGCCGAAACGCGGTTGACCCCTCGCCCCTTGCAGGGTGCTGCGAAGCGGCGAGGCCTCCGGGCGGCGTCCCCGCACCAGCGGGCGAAGTAGACGGCGTTCCTCGACCTGGATCAACGAAAAATCAGCGGAGCTCTGAGCTGACCGCTGATCTCATTTCCCCGCTGGCCCTCAGCTCGCCGCTTGCGCCACCTTCTCCTCGCGCACCGGCAGCCTATCCACGTACTTTTTGGCGGCGTCCAGCACGGTGTCGGTGGTGTCCATCTTGCGCTTGACGATATGGCGGGCCATGTCCTTGCCGTCGATACGGACTTTCCAGGTCTGGGCGACGGCGCCACGCAGCGGCCCGTTGTTGAACTGGGGCAGGGCGGGGCGTTCGATGTTGATGCGGTAACCCTTGTAATGCTCTTCCATTTCCGTAGGGTAGCTCAGATCGCGCTGGAGAAAAGCGGAGGCGAACGGGGCTCCGAGCTTGGGCGGAAAATCTTTTACAAACTGCTCGTGAATCTCATCACGACTTACGGACAGTCATCCAGCCCCCAGCCGCTAGCATGGCCGCATGACCATCCAAGCCGTGCTCGTCCTCAACGCCGGTTCCAGCAGCCTCAAATACCAGCTTTACGGTGCGGGCGGCGCCAGACACGCCAGCGGCCTGATCGAGCGCATCGGTGAGGGCGGCAGTGATCCTGACCACGCCGCCGCCCTGGTGCGGGTGCTGGCCGAATTGCCCGCCACCGTCACCGTGCAGGCCGTCGGCCACCGGGTCGTCCACGGCGGCGAGGCGTTCCGCGAGGCTACCGTCATCACGCCGAAGGTCATCCAGGCCATTCAGGACCTCTCCAGCCTGGCGCCGCTGCATAACCCGCCCGCCGTCCAGGGCATCCAGGCCGCCCTCAAGGCCCTGCCGGGCGTGCCCAACGTAGCAGTGTTCGACACCGCCTTCCACGCCACGCTGCCGCCCCACGCCTACCACTACGCGCTGCCCCACGAGCTGTACGCCACCGAAGGCGTGCGCCGCTACGGTTTCCACGGCACCTCGCACGCCTGCGTCTCGCGGCGGGCCAATGAACTCCTGGGCGGGGTCGAAAAGCTGGTGACGCTCCACCTCGGCAACGGGGCGAGTGCGGCGGCGATTCGAAACGGCCTCAGCATCGACACCAGCATGGGCCTGACCCCGCTCGAAGGGCTCGTCATGGGAAGTCGCAGCGGCGACCTCGACCCCGGCGCGGTGCTGTGGCTGGCGAACAGGTACGGGCTGGACGAGACGAATGCCCTGCTCAACCGCCGCAGCGGCCTGAGGGGTCTATCCGGCGTCTCCAACGACCTGCGCGACGTGCGCTCAGCCGGAACGGAGCACAGTGAACTGGCCCTGGCGGTCATGACCTACCGCCTGATTAAACAGGTCGGCGCCTACGCGGCGGCGCTGGGCGGCCTGGACGCCCTGGTGTTCACGGGAGGCGCGGGTGAAAATGACATTCAGCTCCGTGCCGACGTACTCGCGGGCCTAGCCTGGCTGGGCTTTGAGCTGGATGTGTCCGCCAACGACGTGCGCGGCCAGGAACGCCGAATATCCACCCCCGGCAGCAAACCCGCCCTGGTCATTCCCACCGACGAGGAGGGCGAGATCGCCCGGCAGACCCGGCAGGTGCTGAGTTGAGCACCGTCTATTACCTGATCGGGTGGCCCGGCTCCGGCAAACGGACGGTGGGCCTGGCGCTCGCCGCACTCACCGGGGCGCGGCTGCTCGACAACCACCTCATCAATGACCCGATTTTCCAGGCGGTCGGCGCTACCGGCGTCGGCCCGCTCCCCGAAGGCACCTGGCCGCTGGTCGGGCGGGTCGAAGCGGCGGTGCTCGAAGCCGTGATGCTGGCGCCGCCGGAGCTGAGTTTCATCTTCACCAACGTCCTGGTGCAGCGGCCCGGCGAGCTGGACACCTTCGAGAGTCGCCGCCGTCTGGCTGACGCCCGAAATGCCCGCTTCGTCCCCGTCTGGCTGCTGTGCAGTGAACCTGAACTCCGCCGCCGTATTCCCCTCGACGACCGCCGCGCCCGACTTAAGATGCGCGACGAGGCCGGTCTGACCCGCATGCTGGAGCAGTACGGCGCCCTGCTGTCCCCGCCACCGGACGCGCTGATGCTCCACACCGATCATTGGTCGCCGGAAGAAACCGCCCGTCAGATCGTGGCCCACACATGCTCCTGATCCTGCACGCCGCCGTGACCTGGGCGCTGCTCGGCCTGATTCTGACCATCCAGTTCGTGCATTACCCGCTGTTTTCAAAAGTCGGAGAAGCAGGTTGGTCGGTCTACGAACGCGAACACCAGTCCCGCATCGCGTTCCTCGTCGGCCCGCTGATGCTTGCCGAGCTGCTGAGCGCCGCCTGGCTGGTGTACCGCCCCGTCGCTGGCCTGCCGCTGTGGAGCCTGTGGCTGGGCCTGGCGCTGACCCTCGCCATCTGGATTTCTACCGGATTAATCCAGTCGCCACTCCACGGGCGGCTCTCGCCCGCTTTCGACGCAGGCTTGCACGCCCGCCTCGTCTCGACCAACTGGGTTCGGACCCTGGCTTGGACTGTGCGAGCCGGGCTGTGCGTCTGGTGGCTGGGCCTGCTGCTGGGCTAATTTGTGTGGGCTGACTTGTGCGGGCTGACTTGTGTGCGTCTCCCTCCCCCAGAGCGTGCCCGATCATTCGGCGAATCTGGAACTTCGAGCAATTTTATTGCGTCAACCGTCAGCCAGGCGACTTCGGGCGCAATGATCCTCGCTCATCCCCTATACTGCCTCCATGAAGTTGCTAGATGCCCCCACCAAAATCCAGCTCCAACAGTCCGACTACCCGGAGCACACCCTGCTGACGCCCGGCCCTACTCCTATTCATCCGCGTGCCATGAAGGCCCTGACCCGCCCGATGCTGGGCCACATGGACGCCGAGGTGTTCAAGGTCAACGAAGCCATTCAGCGTGATCTGCGCCAGATGTACGGCACCGCGCCGGGGGCCTTCACCGCGCTGCTGGCGGGCACCGGCTCGCTGGGCATGGAGGCCGGATTCGCCAACCTGGTCGAGAGCGGCGACGAGGTGGTGGTCTGCGCCAACGGCTCGTTCGGGCGCCGCATGGCCGAGATGGTCACGCGCTACGGCGGACACGTCCGGCTGGTCACCGCGCCGCTGGGTGAGGCGATCAACCCCGCCGACCTGGCCGAGCACCTGCCCGGCGCCGCGATGGTCGCCGTCGTCCACGGCGAGACCAGTACCGGCGTGCTCAACCCGGTGCCCGCCATCGCCGAGCTGGTCCGCTCCAGCGGCGCCCTGCTGACCGTCGACGCCGTGACCACGGCGGGCATGGAACCTTTCCAGATGGCGCAGTGGGGCGTGGATTACGCCTACACCGGCGCCCAGAAGTGCCTCTCGGCCCCGCCCGGCCTGGCGCCCATCGCCATCAGTGAACGGGCCTTTGCCCGCTACGCCGCCCGGCGCACGCCCACGCCGCTGTGGTACTGCGATTTTGGCGGCCTGCGCGACTACTGGACCGATCACACCTACCACCACACCGTCCCGGTCAACCTGCACTTCGCCTTCGAGCAGGCGCTGCGGGCCGCGCTGGAAGAGGGCCTTGAAGCCCGTCAGGCCCGCGTGGCGGCGATGGGCCGGGCGATCACGGCGGCGTTGACGCCCCACGGCTTCTCGCACTATGTCCGGAGCCCCGAACACCGGCTGCCCACCGTGCTGGCGCTGCGCCTCCCCGAAGGCTTAGACGACGCGGGCGTGCGGGCCGAGTTGCGCCGCCGCGAAATCAGCATCACCGGCGGCCTCGGCCCGACGGCGGGTCTGATCTGGCGCCTGGGCCTGATGGGCGAGGCCGCCCGCCCGGCGCCCTACCGGGTGCTGATGAGCGCGCTGGAAGACATCCTGGGCTTCCGTGGCCTGGGCCGCGCCTTCGAGGCCGCCTTGGCGCAGGAGTGGGACGTGCTGGCGACGGCCTGAGTTCAGCTTCCGCCCAGTTTGAAGCTCACGTTGATGGCGATGTCGTTGGCGCCGCCGAAGTAGTCCACGCCGAAGTCGTGCGGGTTGAACTTGAACTGGGTCGCCACCTCGATGGTGTTGCCGACCCGTTTGAGCTTCACCGGAGCGCTCAGCGTCCTCGCCACCCCTTTGAGGCTGAGCTGCCCGACCACCGTGCTGCTGACCTGCTGGCCTTCCGGCAGCTTGCCCAGGCCCTGCACGGCGCTCAATGTGAACACGGCGTCCTTGAACTCGTCGGCGCCCAGGGCGCCCCGCATATGGCCGTCGCGCACGCCGTTGCCGGTCTTGAAGGTCGCCACCGTGACGTTGACCGTGCCGCTCACCTTGGCCAGATTGTCGGGGTCGATGTTCATCGAGGCTTTGACGTCCGGGGTGGTGCCGCGCACGCCGATGAAGGTCACCCGGTAGTCGAACACCGCCTGGCCACCAGCGGCGGTGTAGGGGGCGGCGAGCGAGGCGCCCAGCAGCGAACTGAGCAGCGCGGCGGACCAGAAAGTCGTCTTCATGGTTCATTGTGAAACGGCTTGATGAGCAAAACGGTAATCTGCCGTCTCAGGTTCGGCCCGAAGCGGGCCTGGCTTACACAAAGGCCGCCGATTCGGGTCAGCCTGGTCACTGTCTCGCAACACCTGAGTGCAGGAGGCCAGGTAAAGCCCGCCGCGCCCACGTCCAGACACGCCCCGGCCCCCGACCTGGCGGCCCGCGTAGACTGGCAGGCATGGTTGACACCCCCACCCTCCTGGTCATGAAATTCGGCGGCACCAACATGCAGGGCGCCGCCGCCATCCGTCATTCGGCCAGCCTGGTCGCCCGCAGCCTGAACGCCGAGGTGCGCGTGGTGGTGGTCGTCTCGGCCATGTCCGGCGTCACCAACCTGCTGCTGGGCGTCGCCGAGGCCGGTGAAAAGGGCGACATCGCCGGGGCCAACGACATGATCGCCGCGCTGCGCACCCGCCATTTCACGGCGGCCCAGGAACTCGGCGCCGCGCCCGACTCGGCCACCGTGCGCGAGCTGCGCGAACTGCTCGAAACGCTGCGCCAGGCGGTCTACGGCGTGTACCTGCTGCGCGAGCTGACCGCCCGGAGCCGCGACCTGATCGTGGCCTTCGGTGAGCGCCTCTCGGCCCCGCTGATGAGCCTGGCGCTCGAAGCCAGCGGCCACCGTCCCCACCACCTGACCGGCGGCCAGGCGGGCATCGTCACCGACGCTCATTTCGGCAGCGCCCGGCCCCTGAGTAGCACCGCAGGCCGCATCCGTGACCGCCTGGGCGGCCTGCTCGACGCCGGACTGACCCCCGTGATCGCCGGGTTCATGGGCGAAACCGAGAAGGGCGCTACGACAACGTTGGGGCGCGGCGGCACCGACTACTCGGCGACCATCGTGGGCGCGGCCCTGCACGCCAGCGAGGTGTGGGCCTGGAAGGACGTGGACGGCGTGATGTCCGCCGATCCCCGCGCCGTGCAGGGCGCCCAGAACATCGCCCAGCTCAGCTACGGCGAGGTCATGGAGCTGGCCTACTTCGGCGCCAAGGTGCTGCACCCGCTGGCCGTGACGCCGCTGCAAGACGCCGGAATTCCGCTGCGGGTCAAGAGCGCCGCCGACCCCGACTTTCCCGGCACGTTGGTCACGGCGAGCCCCGACACCGACAGCGCCCACCCGGTCAAGGCGGTGACGGCCATCCGGGGCGTGAGCATCATCAACGTGTCGGGCGCCGGGTTTCTGGGCGTGCCCGACGTGGTGGCCGATCTGTTCGCCGCGCTGGCCCGCGAGAACATCACCCTGCTGATGGTCTCGCAGTCGAGCAGCATGAGCAACGTCTCGCTGGCCATCTTGAGCAGCGACGAGGAGCGCACCCTGGAGGCGCTGGGCAGGCCGATGGGTGGGCGGCCCATGCAGCTCGACGTGCAGCGTGAGGTCGCCGTGCTGGCCATCGTCGGCGCGGGCATGCGCGGCACCAAGGGCGTTTCGGCCAAGCTGTTCGGCGCCCTGGCCGGTGACGACATCAACATCCTGATGATCTCGCAGGGCAGCAGCGAGCTGAACATCAGCGTCGCCATCGAGGGCCGCGACGTGGACGGCGCCACCCGCACGGTGCATACGGCCTTCGGGCTCGACGCGGCGGTTGTGGCGAGCTGACCGGGCAGGCATGGCCCGTTCGGCACCGAGCACTTCACTATCTCTCTAGAATATATACAACAAGTCAAGTATGGATCAAGTATGGACAGAGTGGAGCAGGCCGAGTCAGATCAGGACCTTCGGATCAGACCTTGCAACTTAAGTTGGTGCGCCGCCGCTAAGCCACCTGGCCAGCCGTCCGCTGCGCCGCCTGGCCGACGCGCCGAGTGCCTCGCCCGGCGCACCATACTCCTACCAGCCGGAAACCGCTCCCTCCGCTGGCAGGAGAAAGCCCCCATGATCACCGATTTCCATACCTGCGAGTGGGCGGCCCAGGCCCGCATCGACAGCCTGCGCGACGAGGCGAGTGTGCGCAGAACGCTGCGCCTGCTGAACGCCGCCAAGGCCCCCAGCCTGATCGTGCGCCTCTGGCAGCGCCTGACCGGCAAGGCCCACCGCGACCAGCCCGCCCCCGCCTGATGTTCCGCACTGCCCACCCACACGCGGCGAACCCCACCACCCAGGGTTCGCCGCTCGCTTGCGTTCACATTTACAGGCTTACGGGTACATCCGCGTCAGCATCCGGGGAAAGGCGACCGCTTCCCGAATGTGGTCGATGCCGCTGATCCAGGCCACGAAGCGCTCCAGGCCCATGCCGAAGCCCGCGTGCGGCACGCTGCCGAATCTCCGCAGGTCCAGATACCACTCGAAGGGCTCTAACGGCAGGCCCTGCTCCTCGATTCTGTTTTTCAGCAGGTGGTAATCGTGGATGCGCTGCGAGCCGCCGATGATCTCGCCGTAGCCTTCGGGCGCGATCATGTCGTCGCACAGCGCCACGCGGGGATCGAGTGGGTCCGGCTGCATGTAGAAGGCCTTGATGGCCGCCGGGTAGCGCTCGATCATCACGGGCCGGTCGAACTGGGAACCCACGATGGTCTCGTGCGGCGCCCCCAGATCCTCGCCCCACGCCACCGGCTGCGTATCCGGTGCCACGTTCGGCGGCAGGTCGCCCGACTCGATCCGGCTGCGGATGATCTCCAGCGCCTCGGTGTAGGTCACGCGGGGAAAGTGGCCTGACGCAGCCGGGCGCAGCTTATCCAGATCGCGGCCCAGAATGCCCAGCTCCTCGGCGCAGGTCTCCAGCACCCGGCGCACCACGAAGGCCACCATGTCTTCCTGAAGCTGCATGTTGGCGGCGTGGTCGCTGGGCGCCACCTCCGGCTCGATCATCCAGAATTCGAGCAGATGCCGCCGTGTTTTACTCTTCTCCGCCCGGAAGGTCGGCCCGAAGGTGTAGACCTTGCCGAAGGCCAGCGCCCCGGCCTCGGCGTGCAGTTGCCCGGTCTGAGAGAGGTAGGCGCTATTTTCGCCGAACAGATCGATCTCGAACAGCTCGGTGGTGTCCTCGGCGGCGTTGGTAGTAAACAGCGGCGAGTCAAAGCGGATAAACCCGCGCCCGTGAAAAAAGTCGGCCAGCCCCCGCTGAACGGCGTCCCGCAGCCGCAGCACCGCCCAGGGACGGCGGTGGCGCAACCACAGGTGCCGGTGGTCTTGCAAAAAGTCGATGCCGTGTTCCTTGGGCGTGATCGGGTACTCGCCGGAGCCGCCCACCACCTCGACGTGGCTCAGCGACAACTCGACCCCGCCGGGCGCCCGCTCGTCGGCCCGCACCGTGCCAGTCAACTTTAGGCTGCTTTCCTGGGTCAGGTGTCTGGCGGCCTCGAAGACGTCCTCGCTGACGTCGTTTTTGCTCAGCACGCCCTGTACGAAGCCGCTGCCGTCGCGCAGCTTGAGAAATATCAGCTTGCCCTTGCCGGATTTGTCGGTCAGCCAGGCGCTGAGGGTCACGTCCTGGCCGATGTGCTCACTGAGCTTGGAAATCGGAGTCTGGGTGGAAGCCATGCCCGACAGTATAGAGAGGGCCAGTCCAGCGGGTGCGGTGTAGAAGAGGGGGGAGGCCAGCCTAGCGGCACCGGGCTGTGCCTGAGCGACCAAGGCACACTGGCCGCCGCCACACTCAGCCTGGCCTGAGTCCCCGGCGCCCGGCCCTGAGCGGGGTGAGCGCCACCCGGAGCTGAACGACCATTCTCAACACTCCAATCTCGACCTCTCGATCACAAATAGTCCTACTCGTGATTTCTTTCGCTGACTCACCCCACAAAAAGAGGCGGAGTCATTCCGCCTCTTCTTATTTCCCCATTTACGCCTGCGGCTGGGGCTGGATGATCTGCACGCCTTCCAGAAAAGCGTAATCGTCTTGAAAGTGCATCAGCACGCCGCCGAAGAGCGTGTCGAAGGTCTCCTGGGGCATCTCGGCCAGGGTCGGGTAAAAGCCGACGTACTCCAGCCAGACGTTGCCGTCGGCGTCGATGCTGCGGGCAAAGGCACGCTCGCGGTTGCGCTCGTTGAGAATGCCCATGATCTCCGTTTTGCGGGCCACGTAGGTCTTCTGGGTCACGCAGGTGACTTCCAGGCGACTGGTGTTGTTGGGGCCGTCGTTGACGCTCACCAGCACGGCGGCGTCGCCCATCTCAAAGCGCCAGCCCATGCGGATGAACCGCTGGCCGTTGTTCTCTTCCATATCCAACTGGACCTCGCGCTCTTTTAAGTACTTGGCGACGGTTTCCAGCGTGAGCAGTGCAGTTTCGGTCATGTGGGGCTTCCTCCTGGGATGATGATGCCCGAAGATTCTAGCGCACTTGCCGCCGCCCGGTAGCCGCCTGACCGGCCCTCCCAAGGAATATATATTTGCAGGCTCCGAAGCTACTCCCACCACCAGTTACCCCGGCTCACCTGCCGCCGCCTCCAGCCCGTCCAGCAGCGCCACAACGTCCCCCAAGTCGCTGATGGCGCCCGGCGCCCGGCCCTCCAGATCGACCAGCGCCGCCGTCATGCCGACCTGTCTGGCCGCGTCCACGTTCTCCTGTTTATCGTCCAAAAACAGCACCGCGTCCGCGCCGACACCCAGCGCCTGGGCCGCCAGCTCGAAGGCGGCGGGGTCGGGCTTGTGAATGCCCAGGGCGCAACTGCTCAGCGCCACGTCGACGTATTCGCCCAGCGCGGTGGCGTGCAGCGTGGGCCAGATGTCGGGCAGGGTGTTGCTCAGCACCCCGATTTTCAGCCCCCGTGAGCGCAGTGTTCGCAGCAGCTCACGCGCCCCCGGCGCCGCCTTCATGAACGCCTGGTACGGAAACTGCGCCACGATGGCCTCGCCCTGGACGTCACTGAGGCCCAGCGCCCCGCCCAGCTCACGCCCGTAGCGCCGCCAGAACACCCGCTCGTCCTCCAGGGTCCGCAGCGCCCACCAGTTGCCGAAGGCCTCGTGCCACTGCCGCAGCAGGGCTCGGTGGACCAGGCCCGCGTCCAGCCCGAACCGCCCGGCCACCCAGTCCGCCGCCGCCTGGTAGACCGCCGGGTCGGTGACGCTCAGGGTATCGTCGCGGTCAAATAAAACGGCCCGGATTCTTCGTGTCACTTTATCACGTGTCACTTAAGTACGAAGGCCGTCGCCGTCTTCGGCGGCAGGCTCAGGTGCAGGTAGCCCCCTGAGACGCTCATCCCCGCCCTCTGCGGCGCTTCCCCGGCTGGATCACCGAACAGCCCCGCCGTCAGCCCCTGTGCCCCCAGCTTGCTCGGCAGCGAGTAGGTCGTCCGTCTGGCGGCGTTGTTCCAGGCCACCAGCACCTGCTCGCCGCTCACCTGGTCGGCCCGCACCAGCAGCAGCAGATCGCCCTCCAGCTTGCCCGGCACGCTTTGCAACGTCTGATTGCCCACCGACAGCGCCGGATGCTCGCGCCGCACCCGGATGGCGTCGGCAGCCGTCTCGAACACCGCCCGCTCGCCGGGCGTCCACTGGCCTTCAAAGCGCATGTCGCGCCGGTTGTCGGGATCGGCCCCGCCGCGCATGGCGATCTCGGTGCCCTGCCAGATGATCGGCACGCCCCGCAAGGTCATCAGCGCCCGCAGGCCGTAGCGCACCCCCAGTTGGCCCTGATCCTCGAACAGGCTGCCCTGGGCGAATCTGGGCAGGTCGTGGTTGTCTAAAAACAGGGCCACCTCGTCCGGACGCGGCACGCTGGCCAAATTCTCCAGCGCACTGCGCACCTGCCCCAGCCCGCTGCCGCCCATCACGGCGGCCCGCATGGCGGCCTGCAACTCGAAGTCGAACAGACTGCTGAAGCCCGCCCGCTGCTGCGCGGCGATGACGTCCGCGCCTGCCCCGAAGGACTCGCCCAGCGTCCACGTCCCGGCTTTCTGGTCACGCGCCAGCAGCGCCCCCAGGAAGCTTTGCGGCACATGTTTGATGGCGTCGTAGCGGAAGCCGTCCACCCCGCGCCAGAAGTCGGCGTTGGCAAACAGCAGGTCCTGCACGGGTTTGTCCTCGACTTTCAGGTCCGGCAATCCGGCCAGCGGGCAGACGATCTCCCTGTCGGTGCCACTGGCCGCGTCGCAGTCGGCCTGGCTATGAAACCACTCCGGATGCTGCCTGACGGCAGGCGCCGTGTAGCCGAAGTGGTTGATGACCTGGTCGAGCACGACCTTCAGCTTGCGCCCGTGCGCGGCGTCCAGCAGCTTTTTAAACCCCTCCAGGTCGCCAAAATGCGGATCGACGCCTTGGAAATCGGCGGGCCAGTAGCCGTGATAGCCGTCGGTCTCGAAGCTGCGCCCCGGCTGCTGCTGATAGAGGGGCGTCAGCCAGATGGCGCTGGCGCCGAGTTTGCCGATGTAGTCCAGTTTCTGGGTCAGCCCGGCCAGGTCGCCGCCGTGCCAGGCGCGCGGATTTTTGGGATCGGCCCCGGCATTGTTGGTGTAATCCCCGTCATAAAAGCGGTCCGGCATCACCTGGTAGATCACCTGACCGGCGAACGCGGCTGGGTTGGATAACGCGGCTGGGTTGGATAACGCGGCTGGGCTGGATAACGCGGCTGGGTTGGATAACGCGGCTGGGCTGGATAACGCGGCTGGGCTGGATACGGCTCCGGCAGCGGGGGAGAGCAGTGCCAGCGTCAGCACCAGGGGAGATGTCGTCATGTCCCCCATTCTGCCGCAAGCGGCGTGCCATTTTGCCGCGAGCGGCGTTGAAGCGCCTGTCACCCGATAGGCACTTCACTAACCGTGAAAGTGCGCCTGTCAGCCTCAGCGCTGGCCCGATGCACCACGCTCGCCTCAATATGGTCACAGGCAGTATGGTCACAGGCAGTATGGTCACAGGTAGCATGTTCACAGGCCGCACTGCCCCCAGCCCCACCGGCCCGATGCACCCCGGCAACGCCCGCACGGCCCTGCTGGCCTGGCTGCACACCCGCTTACATTGTGGGCGGCACCTCCTGCGCATCGAGGACCTCGACACCGGCAGAATCCGCCCCGGCATGAGCGACCTGATCCGAACCGATCTCACCTGGCTCGGCCTCGACTGGGACGCTGAATATAGCCAATCTGAGCGGCTGGACCACTACGCCGCCGCCCTCGCCCGCCTGCGAACCTACCCCTGCACCTGCACCCGCCGCGAGATTCAGGAGGCCATCCAGGCCAGCGCGGGCGCCCCACACGGCAGTGAGCCCGTCTACCCCGGCACCTGTCGCCACCGGACCTCCACCGGCAGCCCCGCCGCCCGGCGCTGGGTCGTCCCCGACACCACCATCTGCCTGAGCGACGGCTGGAGCGGTGAGACCCTCTGCCAGCACCTGCCGACCGAGGTCGGTGACTTTGCGCTGCAACGCGGCGACGGCGTCTACGCCTACCACCTGGCCGCCGTGGTGGACGACGCCGAGATGGGCGTGACCGACATCGTGCGCGGGGCTGATTTGCTCAGTAGTGCGCCGCGCCAGATCGCCCTGCAAGGCGCCCTGGGCTACCGGCTGCCGCGTTACTTCCACACGCCCCTGATGACCGACTTCGGCGGAGTGCGCCTCGCCAAGCGCAGCGGCGCCCCCAGCATCCAGGCCTTGCGAGACAGCGGCCTGTCCCCGAAGCGCGTTCTCTCCGACCTGGCCCGCAGCCTCGGCTGGAACGTGCCGCAGGAGGTCAGCGCGGCGGAATTAATTCCGGTGTACCGGGAAGTGGGGAGTGGGAAGTAGGGAAAGATCAAGCCCACTTCCCACTTCCCTCCGCCCACTTCCCAACAGGTCACCTCCACCCGCCCCGTAACGTAACCTAGACACAGTTATACAAGTTGTCTAAGTTTCACATTCAACCCCCTCGTTTCAGTCCTACCATTTTCACATGCAACTGCCTACTTATCCGCTGCCGGACGCACGCGGGCGCTACGGCGTCTTCGGTGGCCGCTACGTGCCCGAAACGCTGATTCCGGCCCTGGATACCCTGCGTGACGCCTACGCCGAGGCCAAGACCGACCCGGCGTTTCTGAGCAGCTTCGAGACCCTGCTGCGCGAGTACGTGGGCCGCCCCAGCCGTCTGTACCTGGCCGAGAACCTGACCCGCCACGCCGGGGGCGCCAGAATCTACCTCAAGCGCGAGGACATGAACCACACCGGCGCCCACAAGATCAACAACTGTTTGGGTCAGGCGCTGCTGGCCGTGCGGATGGGCAAGAAGCGGGTGGTGGCCGAGACCGGCGCCGGGCAGCACGGCGTCGCCACCGCCACCGCCGCCGCGCTGCTGGGGCTAGAGTGCGTGGTCTACATGGGCCGTGAGGACATCCGCCGCCAGGCCCTGAATGTCTTCCGGATGAAGCTGCTCGGCGCCGAGGTCCGGGAAGTCACCTCCGGCACCGCCACCCTCAAAGACGCCACCAACGAGGCCATCCGCGACTGGGTGACCAACGTGCGGGGCACCTTCTATATCCTCGGCAGCGTGGTCGGCCCGCACCCGTATCCGGCGATGGTCCGCGATTTCCAGAGCGTGATCGGCGAGGAAACCAAGTGGCAGCTCCAGGCCGCCGAGGGCCGCGCTGTCCCCGACGCCATCATCGCCTGCGTGGGCGGCGGAAGTAACGCTATCGGTATCTTCGCGCCGTTCGCCTACCTGCCCGAACACCAGCGCCCCCAACTGATCGGCACCGAGGCCGCCGGGCAGGGCGTGGACACCGGTTTCCACGCCGCCAGCGTCGCCGGGGGCAAGGTCGGCGTGCTCCACGGCTCGATGATGTACCTGCTCCACGACGACGAGGGCCAGATTCAGGCCGCCCACTCGATCAGCGCCGGACTCGACTACCCCGGCATCGGCCCGGAGCACTGCTACTACAGCGACCACAACGTGGCCCGCTACGTGCCGGTCACCGACGCCCAGGCGCTGAGCGCCCTACAACTGCTGGCCCGCACCGAGGGCATCATCGCCGCGCTGGAAACCGCCCACGCCATCCACCAGGCGGTGATTACCGCCCGCGAACTGGGTGAGGGCAAGGTCATCGTGGTCAATCTGTCGGGTCGCGGCGACAAGGACGTGGCCGAGGTGATGCGCCTGCTCGGTCCTGGTTTGACTGGCCCTGGTTTGACCGGTTCTGAACTGGGTGACCAGGCATGACCAGCACGTTGAACAACGATGTCGCCGACACCGCCCGTCGCCTCGCCGAGCGCCCAGAGCGCATCTGGGCCGCCTTCGAGCACGCCGCCTCGGAAGGCCGCGCCGCCTTCATCCCCTTCATGACGGCGGGCTACCCGACCCCCGAACGCTTCCCCGCAGTGGCCCTGCAACTGCTGGAGCACGCCGATCTGCTCGAAGTCGGCCTGCCCTACTCCGACCCGCTCGGCGACGGCCCGACCATCCAGCGCGCCAGCGAGGAGGCCATCGAACACGGCACCAGCACCCGCGCCACGCTGCAAGCCGTCAAGGCGCTCAGGGCGCGCACCGACAAGCCCATCGTCGTCATGACCTACATCAACCCGGTCTACGCCACCGGCCCCAAGGAATTCATGCGCCTGTGCGTCGACGCGGGCGTGGACGGCCTGATTCTCCCTGACCTGCCCCCTGACGAGGACCTGGGCATCCGTTTCCTGGCCGCCGAGGCCGGGCTGGCCCTGACCTTCCTGATCGCGCCGACCAGCACCCCGGAGCGCGTCCGGGTCGTGACCAGCGCCTGCACCGGTTTCGTCTACGCCGTGAGCGTGACCGGCGTGACGGGTGCCCGCGACGGCGGCGCCTTGAGCGAGGTGCCCGCCCTGATCGCCCTGGCCCGCGCCCACACCGACCTGCCGGTGGCTGTGGGTTTTGGCGTCAAGGACGCCGCCACCGCCCGCATCGTGGCCGTGGACGCGGGCGCCGACGGCGTGGTGGTCGGCAGCGCCTTTATCAACGCCCTGAAAGCGGGGGACGATCTGGGGGCCTTGGCGGCAAAGATCGTGAGCGGGTGCCGGAAGTAGGGGAGGCTTGCGGCCTGTGGGAAGGGCGAAGGGCCTGAGATCAGGTCACGCCGCGTTGTTCGCGTTGACCCGCCAGGTAACCTCGTTTCGCATTTTCATCTGTTCCCTCACGCCACAAGCCACGCGCCACAGGCCAGCACCGCTTTCGGTGCTGCTCAAATAAACTGTGCCAGCCAGCCGCCCAGAATCATCAGCGGCAAGATCAGTGCCAGCAACCAGACGCCGGGATCGCCCTCCTGAGCCGTGCGCCGGGCCTGAACCATCTCCCGCCGGGTGGTCACGCGGCCCGCCCGGCACCGGCAGGCTGGAGGCTGTGCAGGGCGGCCTTGAGGTGCTTGTAGACCTCGCGCTGCAACTCCAGGTCTTCGGGCAACTCGTAGCGGAGCTGCTCGATGGCCTGCACCAGATGGGCGCCGCCGGGGCTGCGCTCGTGGTCGGGCCTGGCCCACTGGGGCAGCTCAGGTGCACTGACCGGGGCACGTTTCTCGTCGTCCCAGTCGGCCCACAGCTTGGGCAGGTCGTAGAGGTAGCGCCCGACGCCGAACTGCACCGCGCATCTCTTGAGGGCGTCGCTGGCCGCCGCCTTGAAGGTGCCGCCGCCCATGCCGGTCTCAGATTGCGCCTCGCCGATATCCTCGCGGGTGACGCCCAGGATGGTCAGGCGGCCCTTGATGGTGGGCGCAGCCGTGCCCGCCACCGGCTCCATCTCAAAGCGCCAATCGTCGGGGCAGATGGCGTCGAGCCGGTCTTGCACGGCGCGGGCGTCGATGTGCGCCAGCAACAATGCCCGCTGGCGACCCTGCGTGAAGGCCTGGGGCTTCCAGTTCACCTGATGCGCGGGAAACGGGGCCTGGAGTCGTCTCTGGACATCGCTCAGTTTCATGCATTTAGTCTATAACATAATTGCGTTACGGTCAAGACATAATCGTGTCGTCGCACCCGGTCCAGATCCCAAGCGAAGTGCGGTGCCCAAGCTACAGTTCCATCGCCATCTGGGCAGCCTGGGCGAGCCCGCCCGCATCGACATGGCCGACCTGAAAGCGCGAGGCGGCCAGGGCTTCGGGATCGGCGTTGCCCATCGCCACCGGATAACCGACGACCTCCATCGCCGTCACGTCGTTGTGCCCGTCCCCGACCATCATCACCCGGTCCAGGGTCAGGTTGTAGAGCGCCGCCACCCGCCGCAGCGCACTGCCCTTGTTCACGCCGTCACGGGTGATGCTGACGAACAGAATGCCCGGCATCACCGGACTCAGCGCCGGATGCCGTTGCAGGCCCGGTGTAGCCTCGGCCATCACGGCGGCCTTGTCCCCGGCGGGCACGAGCCACTGCGCCCGCACGACGGTGCCCGGCAGGCTCAGCAGGTCACGCGGCGCGAACGGTACGCCCAGCAGCGCCGCGTGGTCTACCGACGGGGCAGAGGTGTCCTCGACGGCGTACTTGGTATCGGTGTAGACCTCCAGAATGCGCCCGCTGCGGCGTGCATCCTCCACCAGCTTCAGCAGCAGCTCAGGCGGCAACTCTTCACTAACCGACTCGCCCGTGTCCACCTTGACGATGCTGGCCCCGTTCTGAAAGACGTGCCAGCCGTCCGGGTCGAGCCGCCGGGCGTACTTCAGCGCGTGCCCGACCGCCGGGCGCCCCGAACACAGCACCACCCGCATCCCGGCGTCCCGCGCCCGCGCCAGCGCCGCCCAGACCTCCGGCAGCACGATATTGCCCGTTCCCACCAGCGTTCCGTCCACATCCACCGCGATCATTCCAAGCATCCGCCCAGTCTAGCGGCCCAGTCTGGCGGCCCAGTCTAGCGGCCCAGTCTGGCGGCCCAGTCTGGCGGCTGAGCGGGGGACCGCCCGCCCCGCCACCTGCCGCCCGTTCGTTTGAGAGAATATATACTTAGGTCGCTTTACCCTGCCCAACAACCCCAACCCTTCTCGACCCCAACCCTTCTCGACCGGGCGGCGACCCAGCTCCTCACACTCCCAGCCGTGAGCGCTCCGCCGCGAAGGCCATCCGGTGCGACTCTAGCGACTCGGCCAGGCTGGCCACCGCCCCGGTCTCTCCATTCAGGTGGCGCAGCCAGGCGTCGATCAGCCCGGCGTCGCCCCCGCCGTGGTTGCCGATCACCCCCTGGTCGGTCACCCCCTGGTCGATGACCTCAGTGTCGCCACTCAAAAAATGAGTCACTTCAATCCGTCCACTGTTCAGCTCGCCGCGCAGCTCGCCCGCCGAACCCAGCACCCGCAGATGCCGGGTATTCTCGGCGGTGAAGGCGCTGCTGACCAGCCCGCCGGTGACGCCGTTCCCAAAGGTGACGGTCACGCTCTGGTGGTCGGCCACGTTATTCAGGCCCAGGTAGACGCACTCGCCGTAGGGGCCGCTGCGCAGCGCTTCCTCCAGCGTCTGCCCGCCTGCCGTCAGGACCGTCACCGGCCAGGTCTGCGGCGAACGCGAACCGTAGATGCGCCGGGCGTCGTAGGCGCAAGGCACCGAACAGTCCAGGCAGCGCCGCGCCGCCCCGGCTGGCCGCTGATCGGGCCTGAAGTGCCGCAGCCCGCCCTGCGACTGCACCCGTACAGGCGCACTGCCTGCCAGCCAGTGCAGGAGGTCGAGGTCGTGGCAGCTCTTGGCCAGAATAAACGGCGCCGCCAGCGGGGTGGCCCGCCAGTTGCCGCGCACGTAGGAATGCGCGTAGTGCCACCAGGCCACGTTTTCCTGCACCTCCACCGCCATGACCTGCCCCAGTCGCCCGCCATGCACGAGCGCCGCCGAGGCCCGGAACATCGGCGCGAAACGCAGCACCTGGCAGACCGTGACAGAGCCCGCGCTGTGCGTCTCGGCGCTTATCAGCAGGTCCAGCTCGCCTTCGTCCAGGCAGACCGGCTTTTCCAGCAGCACCGGATAGCCCAGCGCCAGGGCCGCCAGGCACGGCTGAACATGCTGATCGTCCGGCGTGGCGATGACCAGTGCGTCGGCCAGCTTACCCCGCTTAAAAAACGCAGGCCAATCCGCAAAGGTCTGCGCCCCCGGATGCCGCGCCGCCACCTCGCTCAGCCGCTGAGGCCGGGCCTCGACCAGATGGCTGATCTGTGCACCCCGCGCCGAGAGCAGCCGGGCGTAGACGTCCGCGCCCCGGTTGCCGCAGCCGATCACCGCGACGCGCATCAGATGGTACCCAGGCGCGTCAGGAGCTGACCCGGTGCACGCCCCAGCCGGGCGCGCTGGGCCGCTCCAGCACCCCGGCCTGCCACTCCAGCCCCCCGAAGGGATCGTGTTCGAGCAGCAGCGCACCGTCGAGGTCCAGCCAGTCGGCCAGGCCGCCCAGGTGCGCCGCCCCGGCGACGCCCAGCGAGGACTCGATCATGCAGCCGAGCATCACGCCCAGCCCCAGGGCGCGGGCCTGGTGAATGCCGCGCAGCACCTGAAGCGGCCCGCCCAGTTTGGCGGTCTTGAAATTCACGCCATCGAACGCCCCGGCCAGCCCCCGAAGATCGCCCAGGTGGTGCAGGCTCTCGTCGGCGATGATCGGCACGCGGCTGATGCGCCGCAGCTCGGCGTGCCCATCCAGGTCGCAGGCCGCCAGCGGCTGCTCCAGCAACTCGATGTCGGCGGCCTGGAGCACGCCCAGCATCCGCCGCGCCTGTGCCCTGGTCCAGCTTGCGTTGGCGTCGACCCGGATGGCGGCCTGCGGCGCCTCGGTGCGCAGCAACTCGATGACCGCCTGATCCCGCTGGCCGCCCAGCTTGACCTTCAGGATCCGGTGGCCGCGCCCCAGGGCAGCCTTGAGCTGGGCACGCATCACCTCCGGCTCGGCCAGGCCCACGCTGAAACTCGTCTCTGGCAGCGCCACTGGTGAGAGCCCCAGCAGCCCCCAGACCGGGCGTCCCACCGAGACGGCGCACCACTCCAGCGCCGCCATCTCCAGGGCGCAGCGCACGCTGGGGTGGCCCTGCGGCAACAGGCGCTTCAGATTCGCCTCCAGCCCCTGCCAGTCCCAGGCATCGACCAGCGCCCCGCTCAGCAGCGGCAAGATTGCCGCCACCGTGGCCGCCGTCTCGCCGTAGTAGGCGTTGGGCGCCGCCTCGCCGCGTCCGCTAAACTCGCCTTGCCTGAACTCCACGATGGTCCGGGCGTAGCTGCTGGCCGTCCAGCGGGCGATACCGAAGGGCTGGGCGGTGCGCAACTCCAGGGTTTCCCAGGAGATCACCGGGCGGGGCGTCACCGGTCCCATCGTCCGAACCCCAGCAACTCGGTTTGCAACCGGTCTCCGTCCTCACCCTCACCCAGCGTCTGGACCGAGACCGCCATCGCGGCGGTGTTGGCATGCACCATCTGCACCGCCGAGAGCATCAGGCCGACGTGCCCCGGAAAAAAAGCCAGGTCGCCGCGCCTGGGCCGCTCAACCGGCGTCAGGGCCGCGAGCTGCTGGTCGCTGTCACGCGGCAGGGCCTGTCCGAAGGCCCCGTAGACCAACTGAGTCAGCCCCGAACAGTCCAGGCCCCAGCCGCTGCGCCCGCCCCAGACATACGGTGTGCCCACCAGCCGCAGCGCCAGGTCAGCCGGGCCGTCGTCCGGCAGGGGAGAGAGGATGACCTCGGCGACGTAGCCGCCGTCGCCCGCCCAGGCCACCCGCCGCCAACCCGGTACAGTCCCTGCCGGTTCCAGCGGCCACACGATGGCCCCCAGACCGACCTCTCCCAGCCGCGCCGACTGGATGCTCGGCCCGGCATAGACGTGCCCCCGCAGCGCCGTGACAGCCCAGGTCTGCCCTGGCGGCGTATTCTGCCCTGGCGGCGTATCCAGCAGCCACCCGGCACGCCCGTGAGCCAGGTAGCCGTAACCCAGGTAGCCGTCGGCCAGCGTCCGCAGCCAGACCCAGCCGTCGGGCCGCCGAAGGACTGTCTCCAGCGCCTCGCCCGGCAGCACCTCGCTGACCTGCGGGCTGAGCGCATCCGGCCTGGCGTGCAGTGTGAAGCGCCCGCCCCCGTTCCAGGCCCGCAGCGGCCCGATGAAGCTGAACGACCCGTCGAGTTGCCCCAGCAGCGCCACCTCCGCGACCCGCCCGGCCTCGTCGTAGGCCTGCGTCCGCCGGTCTAGCGCCACGCCCGTCCCCACCAGGCCCACCTCATACGGACTTTGCTCCATTCCAGCACAGTCGGAAAAGCGCCGCCTGCGCGTTCACACCGCAGAATCCGCATTTTGTCGGATCGAAGCCGCAGGTTGTGCGGGATTTGGTCGGAGGCCGTATCACTGCCTATCCGCTTCGCCGACGAGCGCCACACCCAGCTCCGCGAGCTGTGCGGCGTCCACGCCCGACGGGGCCAGCGCCATCAGATCGGCGCCCCGGTTGTTTTTGGGAAAGGCGATGACCTCGCGGATGCTCGCAGCATTGCTCATGACCATCAGCAGGCGGTCAAAACCCCAGGCGATCCCGGCGTGCGGGGGCGTGCCGGAGGCCAGCGCGTCCAGAAAAAAGCCGAACTTGTCGCGGGCGGCGGCCTGGCTAAAGCCGATGGCCTGAAACATCTGCGCCTGGATTGCCGGGTCATGGATGCGCACGGAGCCGCCGCCGACCTCGAAGCCGTTGAGCACCAGGTCGTACGCCTGCGCCCTGATCTCGCCCATCTGGCTGGTGCCGAACAGCTTGATGTCGTCCGGATGCGGGCCGGTGAAGGGATGGTGCATGAAGGTCCAGCGCTCCCCGCCCTGTTCGGTGTCCCCTTCAATGCGTTCGAGTTGTGGAAACTCGGTGATCCAGGCAACACTGAACTTCGCCCCGTTCGCCGCCAGACCGAACAGGTCGCGCAGGGCCGTTCGCACCGCCCCCAGCGCTGAGACCGCCTTCTTCCACGGCCCCGCCGTCAACAGCAGCGTGCCGCCCTCGACGACTCCAGTCCGGGCGATCAGCTCGGCGGTCTGCGCCTCCAGAAACTTGCCGATACCGCCCGTCAGCGCCTGGCCCTCGCGCCGGGTCCAGGCCAGGCCGCCCGCGCCGTTTTGCCGGGCGAGGCGTTCGAGCTCGTCGATCTGTTTGCGACTCAGCGCCGAGGTCGCCAGCACCTTGACGGTGTGTGCTCCGGCGAACGCCGCAAAGCCGGTCTCGGCGAACAGGTCGGTCACGTCCACCAGGGGCAACCCGTAGCGCAGATCCGGTTTGTCCGAACCGTAGGTGTCCATCGCCTGCCGGTAGGTCAATCTGGGAAAGGGGTCGGGCAGCGCCTCGCCGAGCACCTGCGTGAACACCTCACGCATCAGGCGCTCGTTGAGCGTCAGCAGCTCCTCCTGGGTCACGAAGCTCATCTCCAGGTCGAGCTGGGTGAAATCCGGCTGGCGGTCCGATCTGAGATCCTCGTCCCGAAAACAGCGGGCGAACTGGTAATAGCGGTCGACCCCGGCGATCATCAGCAGTTGTTTGAACAGTTGCGGGCTTTGCGGCAGCGCGTAGAACTCGCCGGGCGTCAACCTGGACGGCACCAGGAAATCGCGGGCACCCTCCGGGGTCGAGCGGGTCAGCAGCGGGGTCTCGACGTTCAGGAAGCCCTCGGCGTTCAGGAAGGCGGTGATGGTCGCCTGCACCTGTGACCTGAGTTTCAGCCGCTGGAACATCTCCGGGCGCCGCAGATCAAGGTAGCGGTACTTGAGCCGCAGCTCCTCGGAGGCCGTGAGCGGTGAGCCGTCCACCGGAAAGGCCGGGGCGGTGGCCCTGTTCAGAATAACCAGGCTGTCGGGGATGACCTCGATCTCGCCCGTCGGGTACGCCCCCGTGCGCTGGCCCTCGCCGCGCAGCCGGACGGTGCCGCTCACCTCGATCACGTACTCACTTTTGAGCGTCCCGGCGACCTGATACACCGGACTGTCCGCCTCGACGGTGAGCTGCGCCAGGCCGCTTCTGTCGCGCAGGATCACGAAATACTGCTCCGGAAAATCGCGGACCCGGTTGACCCAGCCTTGCAGCGTGACGCGCTGCCCGGCGTGCTCGGCCCGCAGGTCGCCGACGTAAGAGCTGCGCTTCATGCTTGCTCCTGATTGGTGGAAGGTTGAGGGTGGGTTGTACGGTCGTCAGCGTCTGGATTCACGAAGTCCGGATTCACGAAGTCCGGACCACCCAGTACGTCCCTGAGTTCATCTAACCCGATGTTGCGCTGAACGCCGCTACTCAGGTGCTTGAGGGCCACCACACCCCGCCCGGCCTCCTCCGGGCCGATCAGCGCCGCGTAGACCGCGCCTCGCCGCCCCGCGTCCCGAAGGGCGACAGCCGGTTTCAGTGCCCGGTACGCGAATTCCGCTCGCACGACTGAGCGCAACTGGAGCCCCAGCTCGGCGACCTGCCCGACCAGCGCCCCATCCAGCGCCGCCAGGTAGACGTGTGGCCCCGGAGAAAGAGGCAACTCCAGACCCTCCGCCGTCATGGCGATCAGCAGGCGCTCGATGCCCAGCGCCCAGCCGATGCCCGGCGTCGCTGGCCCGCCGAGCTGCTCGGCCAGGCCGTCGTAGCGCCCGCCGCCGCCCAGCGCCGACTTGGCGCCGACGCCCGCGTGGTGCAGCTCCCAGGCGCTGCGCCGGTAGTAATCCAGCCCGCGTACCAGGCCGGGATCGAGTTGGTAGGACACGCCCCAGGCGTCCAGATAGCGCCGCACCGAGGCAAAATGTGCCTGCGCCTGCTCGCCCAGAAAATCCAGCATCGGGCGCACGGCCAGTTCACGGACCACGGCCTGATCCTCGGCGCTTTTGGAATCCAGAATCCGCATCGGGTTGCGATCGAGCCTCAGCAGCGATTCCGGCGACAGGTCAGCCCGCCGCCTCCCGAACTGCTCGCGCAGGTAGGCGTTGTAGCGCTCCCGGTCCGCCGGATCACCGACGGAGCCGAGCTTGAGCGTGACCTGCCGCAGCCCCAGTGCCTCCACCACGCTCATCATCACGGCGACGGCCTCGGCGTCGATCAGCGGGTCGTCACCGCCGATCACCTCGTAGTCGAGCTGGTGAAACTGGCGCAGCCGACCTTTCTGGACGTTTTCGGCCCGGAACATCGGCCCCTGGGTCCACAGTTTAAGCGGGCTCGGCAACTGTTTGAGCCCGTTCTGGAGGTAGGCCCGCATCACGCTGGCGGTGCCTTCGGGCCGCAAGATAAAGCCTCCGTGCTCGCCGAAATAATAGACCGTGAACATCTCCTTGGTCACGATGTCGCTGGTCTCGCCCACGCCTCGCCGGACCAGTTCGGGTTCCTCGAAGATCGGTGTGGCGATAAACTGGGCGCCCGAACGCTCCAGTACGCCCCTGGCGACGTCGGTGACGCGCTGGAAAGCGCGGGCCTGGGTGTCGAGCGACAGTTTGGGGCTGCCGTCCGGTAGGTGGTCTGAAGTGCCCTTGGGCCGCTGTAATGCCATGAGCGCGAGTCTAGCAGGGCGGGCGTGTGCCGCGCCGTGCAACTCGATTGCAAGAGTAGAGAATATATACTCATATTCTAGCAGTTGATAGGTGATCGAGACCAATGGCGCATTCTTCAACCCTCTTACCAGTTCAGTGCCCAAACCCCCGCTCAGGCTTCAGCACACCCACCGACACCCACCGACATAAACCAATCCCAAAATTACAACAAAAAGGGGAGGGTCACCCACACAGGTGCCCTCCCACACGAGAAATCCCCTCAGCTTACTGACCGCTGACGCTAAACGGTAAACCGGTGCTCTGGCGTCCGTTCACCTCGATGTACAACCAACTTCCACCCGCTGCGGCGGTGACCGGCACGCTGAAGACGATCTCGGAATCGGTCCACGACCTGACCGAATCGCTGGGAATCAGGTAACCACCCTGACCGTTCTCATCGGCGCCCAGCCGAATGCGCCCGGTGGTCGGGCCACCCAGGTAACGGCCCTGGACCGTGACGGCCTCGCCCTTGGCCGCGCCGGACGACACCTTGACGAGCACCGGGGTCTGGGTGACGCCCGCGACCGTGCCGACGCGGGGAGCACACGAGGCCAGCGTACCGACCAACAGTAAAGAACCAAGCAAGATTATGCGCATGACAAAGCCTCCGTGAGCACAGTCTAATGGTTAGGTGACCTCCGAAACCACCCCCCCCACTGTGCCCACCACCGCACCGACCACTGTACCGACCACTGTGCCCACAAAACAGGCCCTGCTGATCTTCAACCCCAGGTCGGGCCGGGGCGACAGCTCGTTGCCGCAGTTTGTCGCTGCCCTGGGCGCCCTGGGCTGGATGGTCGAGGCCACCGAACTCCAGCCCGACACCGACCTCGACGCGCTGGTGGCCGGGGGGCGCCACCGGGTCGTCATCGCTGCCGGTGGCGACGGGACCGTCAGCGCCCTGGCCTACGCGCTGCGCGGCACCGGCACGCCGCTGCTGGCCTACCCGGCGGGCACCGCCAACCTGATCGCCCAGAACCTGAGGCTGCCCGAAGACCCGGCTCAACTGGCCGCCGTCGTCGAGGCGGGGCACAGCGTCCGGCTGGATCTGGGCGAGCTGGAGGTCGCCGGAGAGAGGCGCGGTTTCGTGATGACCGTCGGGGCCGGGATCGACGCCGCCATGATCAAAGGCGCCGAGGGTCTCAAAGACAAGCTCGGCGCCATGGCCTACGTGGTCAGCGCCATGAAGCAGCTCAACCCGCAGTCGACCACCTTCACGCTCGAACTCGACGGTGAAAGGCGCCAGGTCGAGGCGATGGCGGTGATGGTCGCCAACTTCGGGATGGCCAATTTCCGGCTGCCCATCGCCGCAGGCGTGAGCCCCAGCGACGGCCTGCTGAGTGTGCTGGTGCTCAAGCCGGGATCGCTGCTGACCCTGGTGCCGCACCTGGCGGACTCGCTGCGGGCCAGGCTGCATCTGGGCGAGCCGGTGTTCAGCTTCCTGTCCACCGGACCTGGCCGTAACACTATGGAGACCTTCACGGCCAGGCAGGTGACGGTCAAGAGTGCCCAGCCGTTCCCGGTGCAGTACGACGGTGAGATGCACCAGGAAACCACGCCCTTCACGGCGCGCATTTTGCCGGGCGCGGCCTGCTTTCTGAGTGCGCTGGGGGTCGAGGAGTTGAATACTTGAGGGCGGCTTGCGGCTGGTGGGAACGACGAAGGGAAGCAGGTGCGAATGAGTTACCTCTGGGGGCTAGACACTACCTGCATGGCCCTATTTTGTATTCTATGTTTTATGTTCTATAATTTCACTTATGAAACCTAAAAGCCGTTCGAGACCGCTATGACGGGCATTCAGGGTCAGGCGCTGGTCCTCGCCTCGCGCTGGGCCAACCCGGCCAACCGGCGCCGTGAGGGGCTGCGGGCCGCCCACGCCCAGGACGCGCACAGCCTCACCGAGTTGCTGCACACCTACCTGCGGCTGAAATCCAGCAAGGGCGGGCGCATCAGCCCACTCACGCTGGAGCACTATGCCGAGTCGCTGCGCAAGTTCCTGGCCTTCACCGGCCCACCAGACTCACCCCAGTACGCGCTCAACCAGCTCCAGGCCGAGGTCTTCGAGGTCTGGTTGCTGGTGTTGCAGGCTCAGGGTCTGTCGGCCTCCAGCGTCAAGCGGCACCTCTACGGCGTGCGCAACCTGATGCGCTCACTGGTCTGGGCGGGGGTGCTGGGCCACGATCCGTCGGTGGGCGTGCGGCCTCCAGCGGAGGCCCAGGCGGCCCACACCCGCAAGTCGGCCCTGAGCGCGGCGACCCTGACTCGGTTGCTGGCCCTGCCCGACCAGCTTCACCCGGACGATCCGGTGCGGGCCAGCCGGGACGCGGCGCTACTGCTGCTGGGCGCTGTGCTGGGCCTGCGGGCGGCGGAACTCGTCGGGCTGGACCTGGCCGATACCGAACTCACCCAGGGCCAGCTCACCGTGCGCGGCAAGGGGGGCAAAACCCGGCGCCTCCCGCTGACCTGCACCGTCGCGGCGGCGCTGAGGCGCTGGCTTTCGCTGCGGCCCGCCTCGGTCAGCCCGGCATTGCTGCTCTCGCTCAGCCACCGCAATGTTGCTGGGCGGCTGAGCACCAAGGGGGCGCGTGACATCGCAGGCCGCTACTACGCCGCGCTGGGGCTGCCGCCGGAGCTGTGGGGCCTGCATACCCTGCGGCGCACGGCGGGCACCCAGCTTTACCGGGCCACCCGCGACCTGCACGTGGTCGCCGACGTGCTGGGCCACGCCAGCGTGAACACCAGCGCCATCTACGCCAAGATGGATTCCGAGGTCAGGCGCGAGGCGCTGGAGGCAGCGGAGGCGCTAAGGGGCGGTGATTCGGCCCGCGCCGGTCCAGTCTGAAACCGTAGCCGATCAGCAATACGGCGAGCAGGAGAGCGGGGAGGTCGCCGAGTCGGGCGTAGAGGGTCTGCCCACTTAGGTGTATATATTCGGCGTGGAGGACGCCTTCCCCCGCCGTCAGGGTCTGGACACTTCGGCCCAGGTCGTCGACGACGGCGGCGACGCCTTTGTTGACGCTGCGCAGCACCCAGCGGCGGTTTTCGATGGCGCGGACGCGGCCCATGTCGAAATGCTGCCAGACACCCCAGCCGGTGTACCAGCCGTCGTTACTGATGTTGACCAGCACCTGGGCACCCCGCCGCGTGAGCTGGCGGGCCACCTGACCGACGATGCTGTCGTAGCAGATGTAGACGCCGTACAGCACGCCCCCCAGGGCAATCGGCGGGTACGACTGGGCCGGGAACTGGGGGTAGAAGCCGAAGTTGAGCGCCGTGAAGATCTGCTCGTAGACGGGCCGCAGCGCACCTGAGAGCGGAAAATACTCGCCCATCGGAACCGGGTGGGCCTTGTCGAAACTGCCGGTGATCCCCGCGCCGTCCCAGCCGATGGCCGTGTTGCGGGGCTGCTGGTACAGGCCGTAGATGCCGGGCGCCGGGACGCCGGGCAGGCGGCGGAGCTGCGCCGGGTCGCGGGTATCCCGGTCACCTGTCAGGTCGCGGCCCGTCAGGTCTTCGGGGCGGGCGACGGCGGTCTCACTCCAGATGACGATCTCGCCGGGGCGGCGCTGGGCGCTCAGGCGCAGCTTGGCGGCCCACTGGTCACCAAAAGTGTTGCCCGTCGCCTTGCCGAACGAGTCCTCATCGGTGCGCAGCAGCAGCGCCTGCCCTTTCGGCCCCGCTCCAGGTGTGCGCGTCAGGCCGTAGCCGGAGCCAGCGGCCCAGACCACGGCCACCAGCAGCAAGGGACGCGGGTGGCGCTCACGCACGGCACTCACCAGCGCCGCCGCCGTGGCGGCCATCACCAGCGAGAGCAGCAGCACCCCGCCCAGCTCGGCGAGTTGCATCAGCGGCGTGTCGATGGCCGCGTAGCCCAGCCCGGCCCAGGGAAAGGCCAGGGCGCCCAGCGTCCGGGTCCACTCCAGAATCACCCAGCCGCCCGCCAGGCCCCACAACCGCCCCCCCGGAGTGTGCAACAGCCGCGCCAGCGGCCAGGCCATCACGGCCCAGAAGGCGCCCTCCAGCGCGAAGAGGACGCTCAGGGCCAGAGCCGCCAGCGGCCAGGCCAGCAGGCTGGGCAGCCCGCCCTCCAGCATCAGGTTGTGCATGAAGGCGACCAGCCACGACAGTTGCGCGGCGAAGTAGGCGAAGATGGCCCACCAGGTCTGCGCCGCGACCTCACGGGGGCTGGCCTGGCGACTCAGGTGAGCCAGTAGCAGCGCCAGCGGCAACGGCGTGAGGACGCTCCAGGGCGTCGGCAGACCGCACAGGGCCAGAAGCACACCGAGCAGCAGACTGGTCAAGGTGATGGACAGACCTGGGCGTGACGAATTCAGGCGAGACATATCGCCGGGAGTGTAGCAAGCGCGGGTGTGAGGCGAATCTGCGGCGGTGGGTGGCTCCGGTGGGGGCATACGCTGCGACGCGGGGCACGGTGCGCTAGGCTGAACAGACCTTGCGAATTGCTTTTCTCAGTGACCTTCACGGCAACATTCACGCGCTCAGCGCCGTCAAACGCTTTCTGGGCGAGCACATCGTCAATCAGGTGGTGGTCGTCGGCGATCTGGTCGGCTACGGCGCCAGCCCTGGACCGGTGATCGACTTCGTGCAGCACGAGGGCTGGAAGGTCGGCCTGGGCAGCAGCGACCTGCGGGTCTCAATGGAACTCGGCGGGCGCGAGTCGCGGCGCGGCGTGGCCGATCAGGTGCTCGACTGGACCCGTCAGACGCTGGCGCCCGAACAGCTCGAATACCTGCGCCGCCTGCCCATCGGGGGCCGGATCATGACCCCGGTGGGGCGGGTGCGCTACTTTCACGGCGCCCCGCACGACCCGGAGATCAGACTCGACCTGATGGACCAAGAGGAGCAGATGCAGAGCCTGGCCGAAGGGCTCAATGCCCGCGTGGTGATCGCCGCTGGCACCCATGTCCCGTTTATCCGCACCATCGGCGACACCATCTTCGTGGACCCCGGCTCGGTGGGCCTGACGCTGAACCACGAACCCGGCGCCGACGTGACCATCGTCGACTGCGCCGGTCGCCGCCCGCGCGTGAGCCTGCACAAAGTGCCGTACGACTACTCCTCGGCGGCCTTCGACATCATGGCCTGGAACCTGCCGCCGGTCATCGCGGACGTGATTAAAACCGGCAGGATGGGCTGAGAGCGGCTTGAACCTGCGGTTAAAGGAAAGCCGGGCGACCGCTAACTCGTCCCTGTCTGATTCGTCCCTGTCTACTCGTCTGACGATTCGGGCAAGGCGTAGCCTGACAGCGGTGAGCTACACTGCTGGCGCGAGTTCGCAAGGCACAGGCGCCGTGAGCTTCGGCGGCGGCGCAAAGGGGAAGATATGAAAGTAGGCATTAACGGGTTTGGCCGGATTGGCCGTCTGGTGTTCCGCATCCTGACCGAGCGCGGCGTCGATGTGGTCGCCATCAACGACCTGACCGACAACAAGACGCTGGCCAATCTGCTCAAGTACGACTCAACCGCCGGTAAGTTCAGCGGCACCGTCACCTACGACGCGGACAACCTGCATGTGAACGGCAAAGCCATTAAAGCCCTGGCCGAACGCGACCCCGCTAACCTGAAGTGGGGCGAGATGGGCGTGGACCTGGTAATCGAGTCCACCGGCATCTTCACCGACCGTGAGAGCGTCAGCAAGCACCTGGCGGGCGGCGCCAAGAAAGTCATCATCACCGCGCCTGCCAAGAACGAGGACTTCTCCATCGTCATGGGCGTCAACGATCAGGACTACGACGCGGCCAGCCACCACATCATCTCCAACGCGAGCTGCACCACCAACAGCCTCGGCGCCCCCATGAAGCTGCTCGACGAGGCCTTCGGCATTGAGAAGGCCATCATGACCACCGTCCACAGCTACACCAACGACCAGCGCGTGCTCGACTTGCCGCACCCCGACCTGCGCCGCTCGCGGGCCGCCGCCATCAACATCATCCCGACCAGCACCGGCGCCGCCAAGGCCGTCTCGCAGGTCTACCCCAAACTCAAGGGCCGCTTCGACGGCACCAGCCTGCGCGTGCCGACCCCGGTGGGCTCCATCAGCGACGTGGTGGTGATCCTGGGCCGCGAGGTCACGGTGGCCGAGGTCAACAAGGTCTTCAAAGACGCCGCCGAGGGTTCCCACAAGGGCATCATCAGCTACACCGAAGACCCCATCGTCCTCCAGGACATCGTGGGCGACACCCACAGCGCCATCATCGACGGCGGCCTGACCATGGCGATGGGCTCGCTGGTCAAGTTCTTTAGCTGGTACGACAACGAGACCGGCTACAGCAGCCGCATCGCCGATCTGGTGCAGTTCGTGGATCAGAAAGGCATCTAAAACCGGAAGCAGGTCGTGGGAGGTGGGAAGTGGGAAAAGATCAAGCCCACTTCCCACTTCCCACCTCCCCACACCCCACTTCCCACAAGCCCATCTCCCAAGGAGTTACCCCATGCAGACCCTCGATACCCTCGACACCAAAGGCAAACGCGTGCTGGTTCGCGTCGATTACAACGTGCCGATCAAGGACGGCGTGATTCAGGACGATACCCGCATCCAGGCCAGTTTGCCGACGATTAAACGGCTGCTCGCGGACGGCGCCAGCGTCGTCCTGATGAGCCACCTGGGGCGCCCCAAAGGCGGGCCGAACCCCAAATACAGCCTCTATCCGGTCGCCATGCGGCTGAGCGAGCTGCTGGGCCAGTCGGTGCGCTTTTTCGGCAGCCTGCCAAGTTCGGGCGAGACCCTCCAGGCGGTGCAGGCGCTGCGGCCCGGCGAGGTCGCGCTGATCGAGAACGTGCGCTTCGAGCCGGGTGAGGAAAATAATAACGCCGAGCTGAACGCCAAACTCGCCCGGCTGGGCGACGCCTTCGTGCTCGACGCCTTCGGCAGTGCCCACCGGGCGCACTCCAGCGTCAGCGGTGTGGCGGGACTGCTGCCCCACGCGGGCGGGCTGCTGCTGGAGGCCGAGGTCACGGCGCTGGGCAAGCTGCTGCGCGACCCGGCCAAGCCCTACGTGGTCATCATCGGCGGCGCCAAGGTCAGCGACAAACTAAAGGTCATCGAGAACCTGCTGCCCGTGGTGGACCGGATGCTGATCGGCGGCGGCATGGCCTACACCTTCGTCAAGGCCCAGGGCGGCCAGATCGGCAAAAGCATCCACGAGGACGACTTTTTAGACAAGGCGCGTGAACTGCTGGCCAAGTACGCGGGCAAGATCGTGCTGCCCACCGATACGCTGGTCGGGGACGCCTTTTCCAACGAGGCCAACACCAGAGTCGTGCCCACGAATGCCGTCCCAGGCGACTGGGAGGGCATGGACATCGGCCCGGACAGCCAACGCGCCTTCGTAGCCGCGCTCCAGGGCGCCAAAACGGTCTTCTGGAACGGTCCGATGGGCGTCTTTGAATTCGGGAAGTTCGCGGGCGGCACCAATGCGGTGGCCAAAGGCGTGGCCGATCTGGGCAGCGGCGCCTACACCGTCATCGGCGGCGGCGACTCGGTGAGCGCCATCAACAAGTCCGGTCAGGCCGGGCGGGTCAGCTTTGTCAGCACCGGCGGCGGCGCCAGCCTAGAGCTGCTGGAAGGCAAGACTTTGCCGGGTGTGGAGGCGATGGCGTAGGGTCAAGCTGATATGGCTCGTCCCAGCCGTCCCAAGCCTTTCTCACACCCTACAGCCCACAGCCTCTCAGAAGGAGTCTCCATGTCCAAACCCGCTCCCCTGCTCGCCCTCAACTGGAAGATGAACAAGACGCCCGCCGAGGCGACGACCTGGGCCACCGAACTGGCCTCTCACTTACCCCGGACAGGTGCTGAGCTGGCGATCATGGCGCCTGCCGTCGATCTGTCAGCCCTGGCCTGGGCTCTTAGAGACACAGCGGTCGCCCTCGGCGGTCAGGACGTTTCGCAGCACGAATCGGGTGCCCATACCGGCGAGATCAGTGCGGGCATGCTACTGAACGTCGGCGCCCGCTACGCCGTGGTCGGGCACAGCGAGCGGCGCGAGTACCACGCGGAAACGAGCGGAGTCGTGGCCGCCAAGGCGCGGGCCGCTCTCACGGCGGGTCTGGTGCCGATTGTCTGTGTCGGTGAGGGTCTGGAGGTGCGCGAGCGCGGCGGACAGATCGAGTACACCCTCGACCAGCTTCGCGAATCGCTCTCACAGGTTTCTATCGACAACGCAGGCGCCCTGGTGATCGCCTACGAACCGGTTTGGGCCATTGGGACAGGCTTGGCGGCCACCGCTGCCGACGCTGAAGAATTGGCCGCCGCGATCCGGGGCGCCCTGGACGGGCTGTACCGCGAGTACGCCAGCGGCGTCCGTATTCTGTACGGCGGCAGTGTCAAGCCCGGCAACATCGCCGAGATCTGCGCCCAGCCGAACGTCAACGGGGCGCTGGTCGGCGGCGCCAGCCTAGACGTCGCCTCGGTGGTGGCTATGGCGGCGGCGCTGTAGCAGCGGTCCTGATTTAATGTATATATTCTAGTTCGAGCGTCTTCCTGATGGGGTACTTCGCGGTGTTCAGGGCGACGGCCACGCAATATTTCAAGCCGCGACGTTTCAGGCCCGCGACGTTTCGAACATAGTCGAGCCGAACGTAGTCGAGATTGATCCGGCGCGGCAGATCGGCCTGCTGGTTGTCCCAGGTACACCTGACCCGCCCCTGAGCGTCCCCGGACGCCGGACCGGGCGTTCTCGCGGCAGGTTCTCGGAATGGAGTCGGTGGCGTGGGTTACGGCTGGGACGGGGTGCTGATCGGTCCAGGGAAAGCAGCCTTCGAGCAGTCCCACGGCCCCGTCGACTTCTTATTTATATCCCTGTCTGCCCTGCTCAGCCGTGCTCGCCCTGACGGGTACTCAGGGTGGGTCAGGCGCCGCTGCGGTCGGTGGTGAGGCCCCAGATGGCCTGGGCAAGCTTCACGCTGGCCTTCTCACGCTGGCCTTCTCAATGAGAAACTGCTTCTCAACAGAGACTGGGCGCCCTGCCGCTTGGCCTCGTCAACGGCCAGGGGGCTTACTCGGCGCAGTCCACCTTGTCCCAGGGGCGGCGCAGGTCGAGGTGGCCGAGCAGGGTGGGGGCGCCCTGTCCGCCGACCAGGAACAGCACGTCCTTGCCGCCGGTTTCCAGCAGGGTGCGGGTCAGGGTGCAGATAATCAGGCGCTCGCCGCCCAGACCGTAGCTCAGCGCGGCGTAGCTGCGGGGCAGATTGACCACGAAATGCGGGCCGCGCACCCACACGTCGGGCTCGGTACTGCCCTGGGGCACCACCCGCAGGCCCTTACCCGACAGCGGGCCGCGCACCCAGGCGCCGAGCTGGGCCTGGGCCACCTTGCCGGGCGACTTGCCCTCGACCTGGAGGGTGCGCTGCTCTTTGACGTAGCCGTCGACCTGGGCGTTGGAAAAGTACAGCGTGACGCTCTGGGGCTGCACGGCTTCGAGTTGCAGGGGCGGTAAGCTGGGCGCGGTGGGGGGCCGGGAGACGACCTCGCGCACGCCGATGGTGATGGCCAGCAGCAGCAGACCCAGGATGTTGATGGGCGTCATCAGGCGCCGCATTACGGCCCGCCTCCGGTGCTGGCGCCGTCCGACCCGACCGTATTGGAGAGCCGGGCCTTGAGAAACGTCGCCACGCTCAGGGCCAACGCCTCGGAGACCTTGGCGGTGCGCTGGGGCGTGAGCAGATTGGCCAGGTCGGCGGCGTTCTGGGGCCAGCCAAGTTCCAGCTCGAAGGCGGCGTGCGGCGCCTCACCGCTCAGATACAGCCTGGGCAGCGCCTGGGTGGCGACCTTGAGCCCCCGCGTGCCGAGTTCGCCCAGCAGCAACTCCGAGAGCCGCTTGGTCTCGCCGCCGTTGCCCACGGCGGCGGCGGCCAGCGGGTCGCTCTGGGCCTCGCGCAGGGCGCTGACGATCAGGGCGTCCGGCTCACCGGACGGCTGGTACAGCGTCAGGCCGCGCCGGGGCGTGCCGGGAAAGCGGCCCAGGCTCAGCGTCACGAACACCTGGCTTTGCCGGGCCATCTGCTCGCGCTCGGCGATGCTCAGGCGTCCGGCGGCGCTGCGGGTCAGCTTGACCTGCCACCCGGCCTTGCTCAGCAGCTCGCCGGTGGTGCGGGCGACTTCCAGCGGCAGGTCGCTGCCGCCGAGCGCGGGCGCCGGATCGAGCACGATCAGCGGGCTGCGCGGCTCGTCGACCAGTCTGGCCACGTTGCGCGGCAAGCCCGGCCCCACGTCGATCACCAGCCGGACGCTGCCGGGGCGCACCACCTTGAAGTAGCGGTAACCGGCTCCGGCGCCCAGCGGCACCCTGAGCGTCGCGCCGCCCTGGCCCCCGGAGACCGAGAACTTGGGCACGAAGGCGCCGCGTGTGGCGTAGCTGCTGGCCTGGGTAGTCACGCCGCGCAGCAGCAGTTTCAGCACGTCGCCGCTGAGGGCAGCGCTCACCTCGGCGTCGCGGGTCAGGTCCAGCACGATCCGGTCGGTGTCCTTGCCGGAGCGCGAGGACACGTTGGCGATGGCGGCGGCGGGCAGGGAAAAGCTGCCGGTCTTGTACTGGGCGCCCAGGCCGCGTGCCAGCGTGTCGAGCGGCAGGTAGAGTTCGCCGTTCAGGAGTGTGGCGGTGCGGGCCTGGAGCCGCACGGTGTCGAGCTGGACGGTGTTGTAGGTGGAAGCGGCGCGTTCCGGGTCCTGGTCGATGGGCAGCAGCAGATCGTGGCCCAGCCCCTGGACCCGCACGTAGGGAGACTCGCGGATGATGCGCAGGGTCCCCCGAAGCTCGGTCTCCGAGGCGTATTCGGCGCCGCCGAGCAGGGTGGCCTGGGCGTCACGGCCCGCCAACTTGAGCTTGCTGTAGGCGTACTGCGCCCCGGCGGCACCGATCATCAGCAGGCCCGGCAGCAGCGCGGCCAGCAGGGCCGTCCGGACGCGGGGGGGCAAGCGGCGGCGAGAAATCAGGCGGGGACCATTCACGCGCTGCGGATCTCGCGGCGGGCTTCCTTTTCGGCCTCGGCGCGGCGCTTGTCGTGCAGCTTCTTGCCGCGTGCCAGCGCCACCTCCACCTTGAAAAACCGCCCCTTCTGATACAGCCGGGTGGGAATCAGCGTCAGGCCCTTGACCCTGAGCTGGCGCTCGATCTTCTCGATTTCAGTGCGGCCCAGCAGCAACCTGCGCACGCGGCGGGGGGTGTGGTTGTTGTAGCTGGCGTCCTTGTATTCGGGGATATACAGCCCTTCGAGATCGACGTTGTGGCCCTGGAGCCGGGCGAAGGCGTCGCGGAAATCGATGCCCCCGGCGCGGATGCTCTTGACCTCGCTGCCAGTCAAGCTGATGCCCGCCTCGAACCGCTCCAGCAGTTCATATTCAAAATTTGCGCGGCGGTTGATGTACACGGGCCGCATTCTAGCAGGCGGGCTTATGAGGGGAAGACCACAGCCTCAGTCGTGGCGGCCCAGTCGTGGCTGAGCGAGCAGCGGCACGAACTAGGCCAGCGCAGTGGGCAGCGCACCAGGGACAGGTGATACGGACTCCGATTGAATCGTTTTGTAAAAACGATGAAACCGGGGCAACGGGAGTAGGAGCAACTACGGACTCTGCGGTATGGATTAACTTCCGGCGCCTTTTCGGAAGTTAAGGAATTTAGCAGAGTCCGTATGAGACCTCGCCGCCGGGTGGGGTCATGGACCGGTTTGAGCGGTGGTGCGGCGAACGCTCAGCGCCCCGCCAGGTCCTGCAAAAAATCCAGCGTATGCATCGCCACCTCGGTGGGGTGTGAATCGGTCAGGGCGTGGCCGCCGCCGACCACCTGCACCGTGCGGGCGCCGGGAATGGCCTGGGTCAGCTCCTCCAGGGTCCAGGTGCGGATCACGGGGTCGGCGGTGCCGTCGATGACCAGCACCGGGCAACCCACGCGGGGCAGCAGCGGGCCGGTGTTGTGGGCGTCCTGGTCGCGGGCGAGCTGAAAAAAGCGCAGCGGCCCGGCGCGGCAGTAGGCGGCCAGCCCGAAAGGCCACAGGCCGGGGCGCTCGCGGGGCAGGTCGCTGAGCAGTCGCCAGAACTGCCGGGCCACGCTGGGGTTTTCCGGAATACCGGTGGGGGCGCAGGCGATCAGTGGCCCGGCCAGGTCCGGGCGCCGCACCGCCAGGTCGATGATGACCTCGCCGCCCAGCGAGTGGCCCAGGAGTGCAACGCCGCCGAGGTTGTTGGCGACCAGCCACAGCGCCAGGTGGTCGGTGAGCTGCTCGATGCGCACCGGGTAGTCCAGCCGCCCCGCCGAGAAGCCGTGGCCCGGCGGATCGTAGACCCACACGCGGCGCCAGCGGGCCAGCGTGCGGGCCAGTCTCCGGTACATCCACGAGGCGCAGCCCAGCCCCGGCACGATGACGATGTGCTCGCTGTGCTCCTTACCGTAGACGCGGGCGTGGGTGCGCAGCCCGGCCAGCGTGCAGAACACGGACCTGCCGGGCGAGGTCGGGCGCGAGGCGTGGGCGTTGCTGCGGCGCGGGGGCATGCTCACGGCGGGCTGCCAGGGCAACTGGAGCGCGCAGTCTGCGCCGAATCCGGCACTGAATCCGGAACCGAATCCGGAACCGGCATCTCCAGAAATTTCACAACCGCCCGGTTAAAGGCGGCGGGCTCGTCGACCATCACCACGTGTCCGGCGTGCGCGATTTCGATGTAGCGGGCGCCGGGAATGCTCCGGGCGATAACCCTGCCCAGTTGCGGCGGCACCAGCGGGTCGCGCGAGCCCCAGATCACCAGCGTCGGCACCCGGATGCCCGGCAGCAGCGAGGCCACATCGTCACGCAGCAGGTCGCGGGCGGCGCGGTAGAGGTTGGGTAGCCCGGTGCGCAGCGAATCGCGGACCACCACCGGCACGAAGCGGCGGCGGCTGGAAAACCCGGCTCGCGGCAAATTGAGCGCCACCTTCCACCATTTGGCGTGCAGCAGCCCCGACGCGCAGGCCAGCACCAGCTTGCGCACCCGCGTGGGTGCCTGCGCCGCCACGTACATGGCGATCTGACCGCCCATGCTGTGACCCACCACGGCGGCGGGCGGCAACTCCAGGGCCACCATCCAGGCCACGATCAGCCGGGCCGCGTCCTGCACGCCCACGCCGCCGAGCAGCTCCAGGGTCAGCACCTCGTGCGTGGCGGCCAGCACCGGGGCGTTCGAGCGCCACCAGCGCCCCGAACCGCTCAGCCCATGAATCAGAATCACCGGCTCACCCCTGCCCTGCCGGGTATAGCGCAGCGTGCGCGTGCCGTCGGTGAAAGTGCAGGATGTCGGGCGCATGGCCGCGAGCATAGCGCGGCGCAGGGTCGGTGGACTGGCGAGTACGCCGCAAATGCGTTTTACCCAAGAAAGCCCGATAGGCGAGCAGGCCCGGTAGGTGCCGTTGTGCTCAAGATAGTGCCGTTGTGCTCAAGACAGTGCCGTTCTGGACAAGAACGCGCCTGGGCACGCCACTCCTCAGGTCTTCGACTCTCCCAGAGGTAGAGGGGTCAACAGCACGCGCCCAGTAAGCGTTTTTGACTGAAGTAGACCACCACGTATGTCCTGGCGGGAGTGGACTCGCAAAGCTCCGAGGGAGAGGGATGGAGCGCTGTTTGCGGGCAGGCGGCGAGGCGAGGCGAGGCAAAGCCATGCAAATGCCGCTGTGCCCAGGAAGCGGAAGCCAGGGACGTGAGCAAGGACATACTTAGCCTCAGACCGCTGCCGCCGCCTGCGCCTCCCGGCTCATGCTCAAAAACAGCTCGTGGATACGGGCGTCGCCGGTCAGCTCCGGGTGGAAACTTCCGGCCAGCAGGCGGCCACAGCGGGCCAGGACGATCTGCCCGGCGTGCTCAGCCAGCACCTGCACGCCCTCCCCCACCGCTTTAAAAACCGGGGCACGGATGAAGACGGCGGGAAAGGGAGCACCGAAGCCGGATACGTCCAGCAGGGTGCGGAACGAATCGAGCTGACGCCCGAAGGCGTTGCGCTGGACGGTGATGTCCATCAGATTCAGGCTGGGCTGCACGCCGAACTGCGGCGGCGTGCCGTGGATGGTGCGGGCCAGCAGGATGGCGCCTGCGCAGGTGCCGAAGATGGCGCCGCCCGCCGCGTGAAAATCCTGTATGGCGGTGTCGAGGTGGTACTCGACCATCAGGTTGCCGATAGTGGTGCTCTCGCCGCCGGGCAGGATCAGGCCGGACAGCCCTTCGAGTTGCTGGGGGAGCCGGACTTCGGTGACCCAGGCGCCCAGGCTCTCCAGCAGGCGTTTATGTTCGCGGAAGGCGCCCTGGAGGGCCAGCACGCCGATTCTGAGACTCTGACTGGTACTCACCTGACTGGTACTTACCAGCCCCGGCTGGCCAGGCGCTCTTCGGGAATCAGCGAATCGATGTTGATGCCGGTCATCGGCAGACCCAGGTTCTCGCTGACCTCCGCCAGAATGTCGGGGTTATCGAAATGGGTGGTCGCCCTGACGATGGCGCGGGCGCGCTGCTCGATTTTTTGCAAATCACCCCCGCCGCTCTTGAAGATGCCGCTGCCGACGAAGACCCCGTCCAGGCCGAGCTGCATCATCAGGGCCGCGTCGGCGGGCGTGGCGATGCCACCTGCGGCAAAGTTGACCACCGGCAGCTTGCCGTGCGCGTGAACGTACTGGACCAGGTGATAGGGCGTGCCCAGGTCGCGGGCGACGCTCATCAGCTCCTCGAAGGGGCGCACCCGGATGGCGCGAATCTCGCCCAGGATGGCGCGGGCGTGGCGCACCGCCTCCACCACGTCGCCGGTTCCGGCCTCGCCCTTGGTGCGGATCATGCTGGCACCCTCGGCGACGCGGCGCAGCGCTTCACCGAGGTTCTTGGCGCCGTTGACAAAGGGCACCTTGAATTTCAGCTTGTCGATGTGAAAGCTCTCGTCGGCGGGGGTCAGCACCTCGGACTCGTCGATGAAATCCACGCCGAGGGCCTGCAAGATCTGCGCCTCCACGAAATGCCCGATGCGGACCTTGGCCATCACCGGAATGCTGACCGCCGCGATGATCTCCTTGATCATGGACGGGTCGCTCATGCGGGCCACGCCACCGTCGCGGCGGATGTCGGCGGGCACGCGCTCCAGGGCCATCACGGCGGTGGCTCCGGCGGCCTCGGCCACGCGGGCCTGATCCGGCGTCACCACGTCCATGATGACGCCGCCCTTGAACATCTCGGCAAAGCCGAACTTGATTTCGGTGGTGCCCTGCTGGGTCTGTTGATCGCTCATGAGGGGTAGCATAAACCGAAACTGGCTCTATGAACAGGGCCAGAACGGAAGGCTGAATGGAGCCAGTTCAGATGCTGGCTTAGCTGCTGGTGCTGGCTTAGCTGCTGGGCCGGAGACGGGACACGAACGTGGCCTCGGTGGGCGCGGCGGGTGGCTGGTTTTCGCTCGCCGCGTCACCCGGAAAGATGATCGGCGGACCGTTGGGAAAGCGGCGGAGCTGCCGCGCCACTGAGGGCCGCCTCGACACCGAGGCCCGCCGGGTGCAGGGTCAAAGGCAGCCGTTCGAGCAGGTAAGGCAGCCGTTCGGGCAGGTGCGGCGGGCGTATCTGGGGCGGGCGCTTCACGGCAAAAAAACCAGCGGATCGACCGGGGTGCCTGACAACCTCAGCTCGAAATGCAGGTGCGGGCCGGTGCAGTCCCCCGTGCAGCCGACCTGGCCGATGGGGTCGCCGGGCCTGACGACCTGGCCCAGTGTGACCGACACCGCGCTCAGGTGCCCGTAGATGACGCTCAGACCACTCGCCTCGTCCACGGTATAGACGTTGGTGCCGTAGGCGCCGTCGCCGCTCTGGGTGACGGTTCCAGCGTGGGCGGCGTAGACCGGGGTGCCGGTCGGCTGCGCCATGTCCAGGCCGCCGTGGAAGACGTCCTGGTGAAATTCTATGTCCTGCTCGCCGAAGCGGCTGGTCAGGCGCGGATGATCCAGCGGCCAGCGCAATTCTAGCTTCGGAGCAGCCTGCTCGGCATTCAGCGCGGCCTGCATCTGGGGGCGGGGGTCGGTCCGGGCGAGTTGCACCACCTCGGCGCGAATCTGCTCGGCGGCTCTGGCGTCCTCGGCGGCCTGGGTGGAGAGCCAGGCGTCGTACTCGGCCTGGCGCTTGTAGCGGTCCACGGCGGCCTGGCGCTCCGGGCTGCGCAGCCAGGCCTGGAAGTTGTCGAACTGCTGCTGTCGCTCGCGCAGTCGCTCGGCTTTCCAGGTCTGGTACGCCTGGTACTGGGCCAGCAAGCGGGCAGCGCGGGCCTGCTGAATGGCCCGCAGGCGCCGGGCCAGCAGTTCGCCTTGCCGCGAGGCGGCGAAGATGCCGGGCAGCAGCAGCTCGTCGCCGACACTGAGTTCGGTGGGCAAGATCAGGGCGTTGGCGCGGGCCACCCGCAGCGGATCGGCGCGGTAGCCCTCGATCAGGTCGGCGGCGCTCTGGCCGGGCTTGATGCGGATCAGCAGGCCCGTTTCGCGGGTGGGAATGTTGAGGACGGTGCCCACCGAAAGCTTGTCCAGGCTGCCGAGTTCCAGGTTGGCGCTGATCAGCTCACGCTCGCTGAGGTTGTGCAAGGCGCCCAGCGAGCTGAGCGTGTCGCCGGGCCGCACCGTGACCCGGCGCACGCTGAGGGGGCGGCGCCCGGCGCGCTCTAGCGGCAGGGCCAGGCGCACCAGTTGCCCCTCGCGCAGCGGCCACCGGGGCGGAATCTGCTGCTGCCGGGTGTTCCCCGGACCGCCGAGCAGCCGCAGGGCGATGGGCGCCACGCCGTAGCGCTCGGCGATCTGGATGGGGCGCTCGGCGCGGCGGGCGATGATGAGCGCGAAGGCCACCTCGCTGCGTGGCCGGGGCGGGTCTGTGCGCCCGAACGTCGTGGGCGGCGCGAACGGGCGCGGCAACTGGGCGAGCTGTTGGTTGGGCAGCAGTTGGTTGGGAGCAAGTTGGTTGGGAGCCAGTTGGTTGGCAAACTCCAGGCTGGAGAACTTCAGCGCCGGGAGCAGCGTGACCGGCGCCGCCAGGCCGCTGCCCAGGAGGGACAGAGCGGCCAGGCTAAACTGGCGAGCGGAGCGGCGGGAAGCTTCATGAACGCTCAAGACTCCGCCATGCTAACGGGACCGCTCTTGCAATTCAATGTCTGCTCGCCGGGAAACACAGACCTGCTGTTGCCCCAGCCCTCCCTCAGCTTCCCGCCAGCGCGGACAAAAACTCCTGGTTGTTGCGGGTCTTGTTCAGGCGGCCCAGCAGCATCTCCATGGCGTCGGCGGGGTCCATGTCGGAAATCACCTTGCGCAGCAGCCACATCTTGTGCAGCACGGCGGGGTCGAGCAGCAGTTCGTCGCGGCGGGTACTGGACTTGGTGATGTCCATAGCCGGGAAGATGCGGCGCTCCTCCAGGCGGCGAGACAGCACCAGCTCGGCGTTGCCGGTGCCCTTGAACTCCTCGAAGATCACGTCGTCCATGCGCGAGCCGGTCTCGACCAGGGCGGTGGCGAGGATGGTCAGCGAGCCGCCCTCGCGGATGTTGCGGGCGGCGCCCAGGAACCGCTTGGGCCAGTGCAGCGCGTTGGAATCCAGACCGCCGGACAAGGTGCGCCCGGTGGGCGGCGTGACCAGGTTGTTGGCGCGGGCCAGCCGGGTGATCGAGTCGAGCAAGATGACCACATGGCCGCCGTCCTCGACCAGGCGGCGGGCGCGCTCATGCACGAACTCGGCGACCCGGATGTGATGCTGGGGCGGCTCGTCGAAAGTCGAAGCGACCACCTGGGCGCCCTGGACGCTCTCGCGGAAGTCGGTGACCTCTTCGGGGCGCTCGTCGACCAGCAGCACGATGACGGTCACGTCGGGGTAGTTGCGGGTAATCGAGTTGGCGATCTTTTTGAGCAAAGTGGTCTTGCCAGCCTTGGGCGGCGCCACGATCAGCGCCCGCTGGCCGCGTCCGATGGGCACCAGCAGGTCGACGACGCGCAGGCTCACGCCGCCCTCCACGCCGGGTTCTTCGAGGACCAGTTGCCGGTCGGGGAAGGTCGGGGTCAGGTCGTCGAAACGGGGGCGGTTGCGGGCCTCGCCGGGCGAGAGGTTGTTGACGGCCTCGACCTGCACCAGCGTGCCGTAGCGCTCGCTCTCGCGGGGGTGGCGGGCGCGGCCAATGATCTCGTCGCCGCTGCGCAGGAAAAACTGCTTGATGAGCCCCGCCGTGACCAGCACCGTGCGCGAGGACGGATCGAGCAGGTCGCCCTGCAAGAAGCCGTAGCCGTCGGGGCTGATCTCCAGGAAGCCGCGCGCCAGGGTCTGGCCCCCTCGCTCGGCCTGACGCTCCATGATGGCCAGGGCCAGGGCATCTTTTTTGAGCTTGCGGTAATTGTCGATGCCGGTCTGCGCCGCGATCAGATGCAGTTCCGGCAGTATTTTTTGCTGGAGTTCGTGGTAAGGCAGGGTCTCGGTACTCAGGTGGTCATTCACAGGGTTGCCTCGTGGCGAGTTTGAAATAGAATGGCTCGTCCCGCAGCCACGCGGGCAGAACTTGAACAGCGCACGGCAGCTTTGCGGGATCTGAGCTAAGTTTAGCGCCCAGGACCGTGAAGCGTGAAGGGGGCGATTGACCCAGCCCCGCCAGGCGCCTAGCATGAAGGGAGGTCGCAGGTCTGGGCCACCACAACTCAAGGCGAACGCGGGGACAGTAAGCGGGGCAGGCGGCAAGCAGCGAGTCGGGGGCGGTGGAAGCCCGGCAGCGAGCACCCCAGCCGAACATCACCTCCCGCGCCGGGCGAAGAAAAGCTGCGCTGTTTAGCTGACTAGACCGCCCCGGACACCCCCCGGCAGAGGGCCGCAGCGAGGTCAGGGACTCCCCTGATGAAGTTGGGTGGCACCACGCTAAGACTTTTTGGCGTCCCAGCAGACGGTTTGCTGGGGCGTTTTTGGCGCTCCCCGGCAACAGGGAGAGCGTATGAAGATGACCGACATTCCCTTCAGCGTGACCGACTGGGCCGCTGTGGAGGCGACACTCCATCCAGGCGAGCACGGGCAGGCGACGTGGCGAACCCGCCACTTTGGGGAGATCCGGGTCAGGCAGGTCGAGTATTCGCCGGGTTATCTCGCCGATCACTGGTGCAGTAAGGGGCACATCCTGTTCGTGCTGGAGGGTGAGTTGATGACTGAGCTAGATGACGGGCAAACAGTGACGCTGACGCCGGGCATGAGCTATCAGGTGGCGGACGGGGCCGAGGCGCATCGGTCGAGTACGGTGGGCGGGGCGAGGCTGTTTATCGTGGATTAGGGCGTGTGGCCTGCACTTACCCCATCACTTCTTGTATATATTCTTGGAGCAAAGCATGACGAGCGAACCGAAAACGACGATGTTCAACCCGGTGCAGCCCAGTCCGAACTTCCCCGCGCTGGAGGAGCAGACCCTCGCCTGGTGGCAAGACAAGCAGATTTTCGAGCGGAGCCTGAAGCAAACCGAGGGCGGGCCGCGCTACACCTTCTACGAGGGGCCGCCCACCGCCAACGGGCAGCCGGGCATCCACCACGTCCAGGCGCGGAGTTTCAAGGACCTGTTTCCGCGCTTCAGGACCATGCAGGGCTACCATGTGCCGCGCAAGGCGGGCTGGGACACGCACGGGCTGCCGGTCGAGCTGGGCGTGGAGAAAAAACTCGGCCTGAATTCCAAGCGCGAGGTGGAGGCCTACGGCATCGACAAATTCAACGCCGAGTGCCGCCAGAGTGTTTTTATCTACGAGGGCGAGTGGCGCAAGTTCACCGAGCGGATGGGCTACTGGGTCAATCTGGACGATCCGTACATGACGCTCAACGCCAGCTACATCGAGTCGGTGTGGTGGAGCGTGGGCGAGTTGCAGAAAAAGGGGCTGCTCTACAAGGGCTTCCGGGTCGCGCCGTACTGCCCCCGCGACGGCACGACGCTCAGCAACGCCGAGGTCAGCGAGGGCTACAGGGATATTCAGGATCCGAGCGTGTACATCACGCTTGATCTGGCCGATCCGGACGCCCTGGGCCTGCCCGCCGGGAGCGCCTTTATGTTCTGGACCACGACGCCCTGGACGGTGCCGTACAACGCCGGGATCACGCTCAACCCAGATTTCGAATATGTGGCCGTGAAAGACCCGCAGGGCGGCAAGGTGCTGATCGTGGCCGAACGCCTGAAAACCAGCCTGTTTGGTGAAGACGCTCTGGTCGTGAAGAGTTTCCAGGCGCGGGAGCTGGAACGAGTACCGTACCTACCGCTATACCGGGAGGGCTACGACGCCGAGGGCGAGGGTAAGCCCGTCTGGTTTGCCGGGCTTGACGGCTACGTCACCGATACCGACGGCAGTGGTATCGTGCCCAACTCACCTGCCTTCGGTGAAGACGACCTGCGGGTGGGCCTGAGATACGATTTCCCGGTGGTGGTCGGTGTGGACCCGGAGGGCAAACACCGCTTCGGTCCGTGGAAAGACCTGTTTTTCAAAGACGCCAGTACTCCGGTCATCCGTGATCTGCGTGCCAGGGGCCACCTGTGGCGCGATACCACGTTTGTCCACTCCTACCCGCACTGCTGGCGCTGCGGCACGCCGCTGATGTACTACGCCACCGAGAGCTGGTATCTGAGCAACACCAGTCTCAAAGAGCGGCTGATCGAACTCAATCAAAGTATCGACTGGCACCCGCCGCACATCAAAAACGGGCGCTACGGCGGCTGGCTGGACAACCTTCTGGACTGGAACCTCAGCAGGAGCCGCTACTGGGGCACGCCGCTGCCGATCTGGGAAGCCGAGGACGGCGAGTACGTGGTGGTGAGCAGCTTTGCCGAGCTGGCCGAGCTGACCGGCAAGGCGCATGTGCAAGGCGCCGACTTCGATCCGCACCGGGGCGTACCGGGCGGCGTGGACGAGCTGACCTTCACCAGGGGCGGCAAGACCTTCAAGCGCGTGCCCTACGTGATGGACGTCTGGTACGACTCCGGCAGCATGCCCTTCGCCCAGCACCACTACCCGTTCGAGAACAAAGAAACCTTCGAGCAGGGCGGCTTTCCCGCCGACTTCATCGCCGAGGCCATCGACCAGACGCGGGGCTGGTTCAACTCGCTGCACCAGATCGCCGCGATGGTCTTCGACTCGGTGGCGTACAAGTCGGTGATCTGCTCCGGGCACATCCTGGACGAGAAGGGCCTGAAGATGAGCAAGAGCAGGGGCAACATCGTCGACCCCTGGGAAGTTTTCAACAGCTTCGGCGCCGACGCGGCCCGCTGGTACATGTACGTCTCGGCGCCGCCGGAACTCAGCCGCCGCTTCGGCATGAACCTGGTGGGCGAGGCGTTTCGCAGCTACTTCCTGACGCTGTGGAACACCTACAGTTTCTTCGTGCTGTACGCCAATCTGGACAAACCGGACCTCAGCGCGGCGCCCCCGGTTGCCGAGCGCCCGGAAGTGGACCGCTGGCTGATGGCGAAGCTGCAAACCCTGATCGGCACCGTCACCGAGCGGCTGGAGCATTACGATCCCACCGGATCGAGCCGGGCCATCCAGGAATTCGTCACCGAGGACCTGAGCAACTGGTACGTGAGGCGCAACCGCCGCCGCTTCTGGTCGGGCGACGGAAAGGTGGACACCAGCGCCTACGCCACGCTGCACGCCGCGCTGAAGACGGTGACGCTGCTGACGGCGCCGTTCACACCGTTCCTGGCCGAGACGCTGTATCAGAATCTGGTGCGGAATGTGGAACCTGATGCGCCCGAAAGTGTCCACCTCTCACACTGGCCGGTGATGGACGCGGCGTTGAGCGCCCCTTCTCTGGTCGGGGAGATGGACGCGGTGCTGCGGCTGGTGTCGCTGGGCCGGGCCGTGCGGGCTCAGACCGGGATACGCCAGCGCCAGCCGCTGCCCCGCGTGCTGCTTCGGGCTCGTTCGAGCGAGATGACTGCCGCATTGGGGCGGTTCGAGGAGCAAATCAAAGAAGAGTTGAACGTCAAGGAAGTCCAGCTTCTCGATCAGTACGCCGAGCTGGTGCGCTATGCGCTGCGCCCCAACCTGCCGCTGCTGGGCAAGAAGTTCGGTAAGGCGGTGCCGCAGGTCCGGGCTGCATTGAGCGCCGCCGACGCCGCCGAGGTCGCCCGCGCCGTGCGCGATGGACGGCAGTTCGAGGTGACGCACGGCGAGGACCGCTTCGAGCTGGGGCCGGACGAGGTGCTGGTCGACGCCCAGTCGCCGGAGGGCTTCGCGGCCAGCGAGGAGGGCGGCTACCTGGTGGCCTTCGACACCACGCTGAGCCGCGAGCTGGAACTGGAGGGCCTGGCCCGTGACCTGGTGCGCGGCGTGCAGGACGCCCGCAAGAAGGCAGGCTTCGAGGTGCAGGACCGAATCTCGCTGCACCTGTCGCTGACAGGTCTGGCCCGTGAGGCGGCGCAGGCGTGGCAGGAGTACCTGCAATCCGAGACCCTGGCGGAGACGCTGGTGTTCGGGGAGGCTGCGGGCTTCAGCGCGGCGGTGGAGGGGGGCACGGCGTACCTGGAGAAACTGGAGGCGAGCGGGGCGGTGGTGGACTGATTGGTTGTTGATGGGACTGGGGCGGTGGCGCGGCGTTGTCAGGCGTTCGCGTTGATGGCTGTGGCTTTACGTCTGTGCAGTTGGTTTTGGTGTTGGCGGGGACGCGGCGTTGTTAGGCTTTAGCGCGTCGCTGATGCGAATGCACCCCCACCCCCCAGCGGGCAGCGGCCAGGCGTCCTCATGGGGAGGAGTGGCGTGCCCAGGCGCGTTCTTGGGCAGAACGGACGCCCCTGGGGACGCCTGCCCGCTCCGTTCACGACGACAGTCCGTTCTGGCCAAGAAGGCCCGATAGGTGCCGTTCTGAACAAGACGCCCCCGCCCCGGTGGGGCGAGGGAGTTGGCGCTCCGCTGAGGATGGTACTTCCCATTCGTGCCAGCCGCACTATCTTTCGCCGCGTTCTCCACATCGTGGCCGCTTCCGTAGGGCGCCCGTGCGCCGCATCTGCCCATAACTGACCTCGCTGGAGGGGAGTGGTTTACTTCAGTCAAAAACGCTTACTGGGCGCGAATTTCTGACCCCTCTATCTCTGGGAGAGGGGCGCTGCGCAGCAGCGGGGTGAGGGGAAGTGAGCACCAGCTCATACCCTTCCCACAAGCCACGCGCCACAAGCCCGGCGCATAGCGCCCTCACGCCAGCCGCTCCACCGGCACCCTCTCCACGAACTCGGCCCAGGCCCGCGCCAGGCGCAGCACGGCTTCTTCGAGCTGCTCCGGGGGCAGGGTGAAGGGCAGGCGCAAGGTGTTGTCGGGCGCCGCGCCGACGCTCATGGCGGCGCCGGGAAACAGGCGCACCCCGTGGCGCCGGGCCAGATGCGTGTAGGCGGTGGCCTGCTCGGTGGGCAGCGTCAGCCACAGGAACTGACCGCCGGACGGGATGGTAAATCGCCAGTTGGGCAGGTGGGTGCTCAGCAGGCTCGCCAGCCGGTCGCGCTCCGGGCTCAGCGCCGCGCGGCGCTCGCGGCGAATGCTGCCCAGGTCGCGCAGCAGCGCCAGGGCCATCGCCTGACCGGGCAGCGAGGAGCCGAAGTCGGCCAGGGTCTTGTGCTGGGTGAGCTGGGCGCATAGCGTATGCGGCATCCGCAGCCAGCCGACGCGCAGCCCGGCCCAGAAAACCTTGCTGAGCGAGCCGACGTTCAGAATCTGGGCGCCGGGCTCGTACTGCGCCAGCCGGGGCGGCAGACCGTCTTCCGAGAAGGTCAGGTCGATCAGGGAATCGTCCTCGATCAGCGGCAGCCTGTGGTCAGCCACCAGCCGGGCGACGCGCTGGCGGGCACGGGCGGGCATCACCAGGCCGGTGGGATTCTGAAAGCTGGGCGTCAGGAAAGCCAGCCGGGGGGAGAAACGCAGCGCGGCGGCGAAGACGTCGGGATCCACGCCGCGCTCACCCACCGGCACGCCGCACAGCTCGGCCCCGGCAGCCCGGAATACGTCGATGGCGCCGAAGTAGGTCGGCGTTTCCATGACCACCACGTCGCCGGGCCGCAGCAGGGCCGTGGCGACCAGCGAGATGGCCTGCTGGGCGCCGCTGGTGACGATCACCTGCTCGTAAGTGGTCGGCAAACCCTGGGCGCTGTACATCTGCGCCAGGTAAGCGCGCAGCTCCGGCAGGCCGGGCGGGTGGTACTGGGACTGCGTAAAGGCGTGGGCCGAGGCCGCCTGGAGCCGCTGCTGGTGGGAGGGCGACAGGTACGGCACGGCAATCGTCAGGTCGATCTCGCCGATCACCCCACCGGCGGAGGGGGGGCTGCGCAGGGTCAGCAGCGTGGCGGTGCGCGGGGCGCTGCGGGCCACCCGGCTGCCGCTGCCGCGCTGCCGGACGGTCCAGCCCCCGCTGACCAGCTCGTCGTAGGCGGCGACCACCGTGCTGCGGCTGACGCCCAGTTGCGCGGCCAGCGTGCGCTCGGCGGGCAGGCGTTCCCAGGGAGCGAGGTGACCGCTGCGAATGTGATTCTGGACGGTGCGGGCAAGCTGCCGGTACAGGGCGCCGTTGCCCAAGCGCCAGTCGGCGAGCAGCGCCGCCCATTTGAGCGGATCGGACGAGGGCTGGACCGGTGCCATATAAGCCACTTTAGCAAAGTCGTGCCGGACTGGACCAGTCCACCTGTACACAGATTGACCCTGGAAAGCAGTCCAGTTCGGGTCCAGACTGAGCCGTATGAGGTCCACCTCTTGACACTCCCGCCCCTCCCACCTTCGGCTGGCCAGCGCCCGACGTTCTGGCAGGACTCCTCGCCGCAGACGGTCCTCAGCGGCCTGATCGCCATTCTGGTCGGGCTGGCAGGCCCCACCGTGCTGATCTACGCGGCGGCGAGGGCGGCGGGGTTGCCGCAGGCGGTGGTGCTCTCCTGGGTGGCCGCCGACATGGTGCTGTGCGGCGTGGTCGGTATCCTCCTGAGTCTGCGCACGCGTGTGCCGATCATCATCACCTGGTCCACGCCGGGGCTGGCTTACCTGGCGACGGCGCTGATCGGCGTACCGTTCCCGGAAGCGGTGGGCGCCTTTATCGTCTCGAACCTGCTGGTGGTCATGCTGAGCAGTTCTGAGAAGTGGCTCGGCCTGGTGCAGCGCATTCCGGGGCACCTGGCGGCGGCGCTGAACGCGGCCATCTTGCTGCCGTTCGGCTTTCATCTGGTCACGGGCATGGGCACCCAGCCGCTGCTGGTCGGGATGATGGTGCTGGGCTACTTCGCGCTGCGGAAATTCGCGCCGCTGTGGGCGGTGACCGGGGCACTCTTCGCGGGTGTGGTCTTCAGCCTGGCCTTGGGCCTGACGCACAGCGCCGCCGTGCCGCTGGGGCTGACGCCCTGGGTTCTGACCATGCCGGAGTTCTCGCTGAGCAGCGTCGTCAGCATCAGCCTGCCGCTCACCTTGCTGGCCTTCACCGGCCAGTATCTGCCGGGCTTCGCAATCCTCAAGGTCAACGGCTATCTGCCCCGGCCTGCGCCCATCGTGCGGCTGACCGGGGGCGTGGCGGCCTTCGCGGCGCTGTTCGGCGTGCATAACCTGACGCTGGCGGCGCTGCTGGCCAACATCGTCAGCGGGCCGGAGGCGCACCCCGACCCGGCGCGGCGCTACGCGGCTGCCGTCTGGGCTGGGGTGTTCTACATCGCCTTCGGGCTATTCGCGGGCACCTTCCTGGGCCTGCTGGCCCTGCTGCCCGCCGAGGCCGCCGCCGCGCTGGCCGGGCTGGCCCTGCTGGGCGCCATGAGCAGTTCGCTGCAAACGGCCTTCAGGCCCGCTGGCAGCAACCTGGCCGCCGCCGTGGTCGTGGTGGTGACGCTTTCGGGGGTGAGTTTTCTGCACGTCGGCGCGGCGTTCTGGGGCATTCTGGCCGGACTGGCGGTCTACGGCGCCGAGGGGGTGAGGCAAGCACCGGTTCCAGCGCTGCGACCAGATGAGGAGGCGCCGGGCCAGCGTGTCCTGAGCGAGCGCGACAGTCTGAACCTGAGCGAACGCGACAGTCTGAAACAGGGCGGCTGAGGCGAGTGTCGGCGCTCGCAACGATTCCGGTCACTCCGCGAGGTATTCAGACATGATGAGGGTTCTCTCCGCCAAAAATTTCAGTGGACATAATCTACCGACCGCTCGGTAGATTACGACGTGACCGGCTTCAGAGGGCTCACAGTGGGCGTCTATACTCAGGCCGAATGGGAATCGCGGACATGACCGGAACGGAACCTGCTTTCAGGCGCGGCGCCGGGCGTCCCTTGAGGCAGGGAGGTGAGCAGGCTACCGCCGGGCGAGCCCTCGACATGGCCGAGGTGCTGCTGGAATCGCACGGCTACGTGGCGGCCTCGATGAGCGACGTGGCCAAGGGCGTGGGTATTAGCAAGGCCAGCCTCTACCACCACTTTCCCACCAAGGAGGCGCTGTTCTTGGGCGTGGCCGAGCGGATGATCGAGCGCGACGCGGCGGGCATGGCCCAGGCCATCGCCTCGGCGCCGACGGCCACCGGGCAGCTTGAGGCGCTGGCCGACTGGATGTTCTCGCAGCGGCGCCACACCGAGCGGATGCTGCGCGACACCCTGCGCTTTCTGGCCCCGGAGCACGCCGGACGCATCGGGCAGATTTTTCTGAGCCGGATGTACGCCCCGGTGGAAGCGGTCATGAGCGCGGGCATCGAACGCGGGGAATTTGCGCCGCACGCACCGGGTTTCAGCGCCTGGGCCTTCATGGGCCTGCTCTCCGAGTTCGCCGAGAGCCCGGTGCAGGTGGGCCGCCCCGACCTGGCGAGCGCCCTGGTCCGGCTGCTGGTGCAGGGACTGGGGCCACGTACAGCTTGAACACGAGTAGTATGAAGGCTGGGTAGAGGTTGAAGGGGCGCCGAATAAAGGCGTTCGGGACAGCCGGGCGACGCGGGTTTCTAGACTTGACCCATGACCCGAAATGACAGTGCCAAGAGCGACCAGCCCGCCGAGCAGCCCGAAATGACCGCCGACACCGAGCAGTTGTCGAGCAGCGAGGCCGCCAAGATGCATTCCGTCGCTGGCCGGGGCGCCAAGGGGGAGCAGGGCACCGATCCCAGCGACGCATCGGTGGACGAGAACGTCAGCGTCGGGGGAAATTCGGTGTCGAAGAGTTCGAGTCTGGGCTTGGATATGAAGCTGCACGACTGACCCAAACTGCGTGAGGTTTTGGCCGTCGAGAGCTGGTGGCCGTAGCTTCGGGGGCGGCGTCTCAGCTTTCTTGCCCCCCTTCACGTAGGCTCAAATCGCTCTTCGTCACATCGCGCTCGGCACCTCGATGCCGATCAGATCGAGCGTCTGGACGAAGGCGCGTTGCAGACGACCCACCAGCGCCAACCTCGCTTCACGCAGGCCGGGGGCGCTGGCAAGAACGTTGGTGGCGGGCCTGCCTTCCGGCGTCTTGGCGTTGTACCAGCCGTTGAAGGCGCTGGCCAGATCGAGCGAGTACTGGGCGACCACATGCGGGCTGTGGATCCGCACCGAGGCGGCGACGGCTTCGGGAAAACGGGCGACGGCTTTGGCCAGCGTCAGATCGAGTTCGGTGACCTGCGACCAGTCGGCGCCGCTGCCGTCTGTGGCGTACCCGGCCTCGGCGGCTTTCTTGAGAATGTTGCCCGCCCGCACCGCCGCGTACTGGACATACGGCGCGGTGTCGCCGGTCAGGGCCAGCGCCTGGTCCCAGCGAAAGTCGATCTGGCGGGTCGGCTCGGCCTTGAGCATGGCGAAGCGCACCGCCCCCACCGCGATCCGGCGCACGATCTCGCGGCCCTCCTCGGTGCCGATGATGTCCGGCTTGAGGCTGTTCATCAGCTCGGTGACCAGCGTCTGCGCTTCGTCCAGCACGGCGTCGGCGCTGACCCCGATGCCCTTGCGCCCGGAGATGGTCTGGCCCTCGTAGGTGACGAAGGCGTAGGAGAGGTGGATGCTGCGGGCCTCCTCGGCGGGGTGCCCTGCCACGCCCAGGCTGGCCCTCACGACCTTCTGGGGGTGCTCCTGGCGCGAGTCGATCACGTTGATAACTTCTGCGGCGTGACCGAAGCGCCGCTCGGTGTCGGGTTGGCCGTCGGGGGCCGAGGTCCAGACTTCGTGTCCGCCAGGGTCGGTCTGGAAGGGCCTGAATTTCATGCCCTCCAGCAGCCCGAACTTCCAGAACTGGTAGCCGATGTCCTTGGCGGTGTACATGGCCGTGCCCCCGGTCCGCATCAGCACGACGTTGTTCTCTTCCAGGTTGGGCATGAAGGAGGAGACGTCCATCACCAAGGCCCCGGCGAATTTGCCCTCGGTGGGGCGGGCGGTGAACGGGCTGGCCTCCAGGATGGTCATGGCCTGACTCAGCAGGCCGCCGCCCACCACGTCGGATTCCCAGTTGAGCAGGTCGTAGCGGGCGCCCAGACGAAAACAGGTGTCCAGGTGGGCCTTGACGATCTGCTCGACCTCGCCTCTGAGTTCCCCGGCCTCAAGGCGGTGGAGCATGGCGGAGATGCCCTCTTCCAGACCTGGTTTTGCGGGGTCGGCGTTGAGGCGCACGTAGCCCTCGCCCATGAACTGATCGTACTTCACCGCGCCGTCCCAGACGAGGTTATAGTGCCGCACGGCGAACAGCGACTCGGCGGCCTGGCGCCCGGTGTCGTCGATGTAGTTGTGGATCTCGACCTGATGCCCGGCGGCGCGGAAGATGCGGCCCATGCTGTCGCCCAGCACGACGTTGCGGACGTGCCCGACGTGCAGTTCCTTGTTGGGGTTGACCGAGGTGTGCTCGATGACGACCTTGCCGCCAGTCGTCTCGGTTTCGGCTTGCTGCGGCGTGGCCGGGTCGCTCACCACGCCCTGCACGAAGGCGGGCGCGTCCACGAAGAAGTTCAGGAAGGGGCCTGCCGTCTGGGCGCGGGCGACGCCGCGCGGGAGGACGACGGTCTGGGCCAGGGTACTGGCGAGTTGCGCTGGATTCTGGCCCAGCGCCTTGGCCAGCGCGAAGGCGGCGGGCGTGCCGTAGTCGCCGGGCTTGTTCGGGGGCGTCTCCTGAATGACCACTTCGGGAAGTGGAGTATGGGGCGCGGCTCCTGCATTGGGTACGAGGGCGGCGGCGGCCTGCTCCACGGCGAGTTTGAGTTGGGCCTTGAGATCCATAGGTGGGGAGTTTATCAGGACTGGCGGGATACCGGGCCGTGAGCGTCCGCAGCTCCGGTTTCCTCAGCGACCTCGCCAGCAACGCCTCCGAGCAGGCTTGCCAGCGCCGCGCGGCACGCGCCACATCCGGAGTCTATCCAGCCAGTCCGGCGGCTGACTCCGGCCTCACCGCGCCGGGTCATTCTTCCGTCGGTGGCCTGGGGTAGACTGGAGGGCAAGGCGACCCTCTCCCTCACCGCCCCGTCGCTGGACCGCCCCGTTACTGGACCCCCCCGTTATTGGACCGCCCCGTCACTGGTCGCCGCAGGAGTTGTATGTGCGCCTATGTCCAAACCACCAATCAGGCCAGAGGCGAGGTCGAGCGTGCCCGGCTGCTGGCCGATGTCCACGATTTCCTCAGCGTGCTGCGCGGCATGGACAACCAGCTCACGCCCTTTGACTGGGTGCGTCACCTCTCGCCCGAAGGCGAATTTCAGCGCGGCTTGCAGTCGATTCCGGTCGACCACATCATCGGCTCGGTGGACCGGTACAAGGAATTCGACCGCTACTACCTGCCCAAAGAGTCTCACCTCGATGACCGCTGGGTGGGGGTACGCGCCGCCCAGCTCGAAGGCAAGGAGCTGCCGCCCATCGAGGTCTACAAGGTCGGCGAGCTGTATTTCGTCAAGGACGGCAACCACCGGGTCAGCGTGGCGCGGCGGCTGGGCCAGTTCTACATCGACGCCTACGTCATCGAGTTGCAGGTGACCGTAGCGCCGGAAGCGGGCGACACCCTCAAAGACATGATTATCAAAGGCGAGTACGCCCAGTTTCTGCGCTCGACCAGCCTCAGCGAGGTCTCACCGGGCCACCGCGAAATCATGTTCTCCAAGCCGGGACGCTACGCCAAGCTGATCGAGCACATCAACGCCCGGCGCTACTACCTCGATCTCAAGCCGGGCCGGGAGCGGCCTGTCACCTGGGAAGAGGCCGCCGAGAGCTGGTACCGGCGCCTGTATTCGCGCATCGTGGACAGCATCGAGGCCCACGACGTGATGCACCGTTTTCCGGGCCGCACCGAGGCCGACCTGTACCTGTGGGTGATGGATCACCGCTACTTCCTGAGCCAGAAATACGGGCACGACGTGGGCAGCGAGATGGCGACGCTGGATTTCAGCAAGAAGTACGCTCCCAGGCTGCACAAGCGTATCGGTCAGCGCATGCGCCTGGCCTGGAAGGGCAAGCCGAAAGCCACGTTTTGAAGCAGGGGTGGTTGGGGCGGGCCAGCGGCGGCGTTTCACGTGAGCTGGACGGGTGAGTTCCGTCGCCGTGCGCGTCGCCGTATATCATCCTGGGCAGCGCCGCTTCGCCTGGCGAGAGATGGTGCTGGGCGACATTCACCGCGCCCCCTGGCAACTTAGCGCCGCGCTGGGCCTGAACGCCGACTTGCTGCATGACGGCGGGCTGATGTTCGGCGCCCGGAATGCACTGTTGAGCTTCGAGGCCCGCTCGAAGGCGCTGCCGCCCGGCTGGATGTGGACGAATGAGCCGCCACTACCGCTTCCGGACGCCCGGCCCTGGCAACGGCCCGGCTGGTTCGCGGGCGCCTGGGCGCGGTTGGGAGCACATTCGGCGACGGGTTCGGCCCGGCTCATCAGCACCTCCGACCTCGGCGCGGTGCTGAGCGTGGGCGAGGAGGCAGCGCAGGTGTTTCTGAAAGTCGGCGCCGGGCGCGAGGCAGCCGTCACGGCGGCGCTGTGGGCCACGCAACCGAGATGGCTTCCAGCCGTGTTGAGCACCGACCTGGAGCGCGGCGAGATCATCACTCGCAGCGGTGGGCAGACGCTGGAGAAGGTGGGCGAGTGGCGGGCCTGGACCGGGGCGGCGGCGTTGCTGGCGAAGTATCACCGCTCGGCGGGCGTGCCGGACGCGGCGCATCACCGCTTTGCAGACCTGCCGGAGCGGGGCGAGGCGCTGCTGCGCGATGAGGCGGCCTTGAGCGGCTGGGGGCTGAGTGACGCCAATATCAAAGAGCTGGCCGCCGCCCTGCCGGAGTTGAGGCGGCAACACCGGCTGGTAAGCGCCCTGGGACTCCCAGACGGCCCGGTCCACGGCGACAGCCACGGGATGAACGCCTTGTGGGACGGTCAACAGGCCCGCTGGTTCGACTGGAGTGAAGCGGGCGTGGCGCATCCATTCACCGATATCGGCTGGCTGTTCTCCCATTCGGCAGACCGGACCTGGCCGATTTCGGCGGCGGTGCCCGACCTCCGCGCCCGCCTGGCCGACGTGTATCTCAGCACTCTGGGGATTCCCGGCGCCCACACCGAACTGGACAGCGCCGAGACGCTGGCACTGTGGCACCGGGCGGTGGTCTACGACGCCCGTTTCCGGGCCTGGCCGGAGCCGAGGCCAATGTACGTCCGCTTTTACCTCCGGTGGCTGCTGGGTTCGCTGCGGTCACGTCCGGGCGGGATACCATCAGCGCCATGACCTCCCTGTATCTGCTCATCACGGCGCTGATGGCGCTGGCGTTGCTGGGGCTGCTGCTGCGGCCCGGCTCGGTGCGTCCATTGACGCTGTGGCTGTTCGCGGCGCTGCTGCCGGTGCTGGTCGCCGTCACGGCGGCGCTGCTGAGTCAGCAAAGCGCCCAGGCGGCGCTGGTGGGCTTCGATCCGCAAGTCAGGAACCGGGGGCTGGGCTGGCGTGATGCGGCGGGCGCCGAGAACACCGCCACCGTGGCGCTGGGTGGCCTGGACGCCGCCTGCGTGGTGCGGGCCAGCGCACGCGGCGGCACCTACCGCCTGAGCAGCTCGACGCTGTTCGTGCCCCGTGACGTGCAGCTCATCGGCCCCTGGCCCTCCAGTGCCGAGGCCGAGGCGCTGATGGTCAGCGGCCAGCAGGGCTGCCGGAGACTCAGCGGCAAAGAGAACTGAGCGGCAGGGAGAACTGAGTGGCAGGGAGAACTGAGCGTCAAACCGGGCGGCTGGACGCCAGGTTCAGGAGGGCTCAATGAACGCCGCGAGCAATGAGTGGAATGCGGCGATCAAGGTCTTCAGACACCTGCATGCCCGCTGCCTATCTATCTCCGTCTCGTTGTATATATTCTAGTGACGCGGAGCCAGTCCCTCGACTCCCCTACTTGCCCACGCAAAAATTGCGAAATACCGCGTCTATCACGTCTTCGGACACGTCGCGCCCGGTCAGCTCAGCCAGAGCCACGAGGGCGTCTTCGAGTTCCAGGCTAGCCAGGTCGTCGGGCAGCTTCCGGGCGGCCTCGATGTGCGCCAGAGCCCGGCGGGCGGCGTCGGCCTGGCGCTCGGTGGTCAGCCAGGCCTCGCTGCGGGCCACGTCGCCGAGCAGGGCGGCGCGGACGGCCCCGCGCAGGTCGCTCAGACCGTCGCCGGTCAGGGCGCTGACGCCGATGGCCTGCGGATCGTGCCAGACGCTGCCCAGGTCGGTTTTGGTCTGAATGAGAATGGTCGGCACGTCGCCGGGCAGCTCCAGCGGCTCGCGGGGCAAGGCGCCGTCTTCGAGCAGCAGCACCAGGTCGGCGTTCTGACCCAGCGAGCGCGAGTGGCGCACGCCCGCCGCCTCGGTCTCGTCGGTGGTCTCGCGCAGGCCCGCCGTATCGAGCAGCGTGACCGGCACCCCGGCCAGCTCCAGGTGGGCTTCGAGGTAGTCGCGGGTGGTGCCGGGCGTCGGGGTCACGATGCTGCGCTCATAGCCCAGTAGAGCGTTCAGCAGGCTGGATTTCCCGGCGTTGGGCCGCCCCAGCAGCGCCAGGCGGGCGCCACGGGTCGAGAGTTGCCCGGCGCGGGCGGTGGCCAGCAGCGCGGCGAGTTCATCGGCGGCGCGGCCCAGCGGTACTTCCCGCTGCTCGTCCGGCACGCCCTCCTCCGGGTAATCGAGCATGGCCTGAACGGCGGCCAGGGTCCGGGTCACGTCCAGGCTGACCCGCTCGATTCGTGCGCTCAGGGCGCCGCTCAGACCCAGCGCCGCCTGTTTGCGCCCCGCCTCGGTCTGGGCCTGCACCAGATTCAGCACGGCTTCGGCCTGGGTCAGATCGAGTCGCCCGGCCAGGTAGGCGCGGAGGGTGAACTCACCGGGCCGGGCCGCCCTGGCGCCGAGTTCCAGCACGCGGGCGAGCAGCCGCGCGAGCACCGCCGGGCTGCCATGCGACTGGAGTTCAGCGACGTGTTCGCCGGTGTAGCTGTGCGGCGAGCGAAACACCAGACACAGGCCCTCGTCGATCAGTTCGGCGTCGGCGCCGAGAAATTGGCCGTACAGGAAGCGGCCCCCGCCGACCTGGCTGGGCGTCTGGCGCCCCCGCAACACCGCGTCCGCCACGCGCAGCGCTTCTGGCCCGGACACGCGCACGATGCCCACCCCGGCGCTGCCCGGCGCGGTGGCAATGGCGGCGATGGTGTCGGATAAGCCGGTCATGGGGAGTAGGGTAGCAGGGGTTGTGGGGAGTGGGAAGTGGGAACAGATGAGCGACGCTTGACCGGACCATGCGAGAGCGGACGCCAATTTCTGACACCCGCTCACTTCAGCTTGATCTGTCCTAGATCACACCCAAAGTCTGCCAAACTCAACCTGAATTCAGGCTCTTCATCTTTCCCCACTCCCTACTCACCACTACCCACTCCCCCCTACCGAATCCCCGCCCGTGTCACCATCAACTTGAGTTCATTCGGACTCGTCGCGGTGTCCATCGCCTCGTCCATGGAGATCAGGCCGTGTTTGTACAGATCGACCAGGTTCTGATCGAAGGTGTGCATGCCACGGATGTTGTCCTCGATCAAGGCGTCCTTGATCTCGTGGGTGCGGTCCTCGTCGCGGATGTACTCGGCGATCAAAGGGGTGTTGAGCAGGATTTCGCTGCCCAGCACGCGGCCCACACCGTCGGCGCGGCGCAGCAGACGCTGGCTGATGATGCCGACCAGCGACTCGGCCAGCAGCACCCGAATCTGGTCGCGCTCGTAGGGCGGGAAAAAGTCGATGATGCGGCTGATGGTGCGCGTCGAGTCGAGGGTGTGCAGCGTGGACATGACCAGGTGGCCGGTCTGGGCGGCGGTCAGGGCGGCCTCCACCGTCTCCTTGTCGCGCATCTCGCCGATCAGGATCACGTCGGGGTCCTGGCGCATGGCGTATTTCAGGGCCGTGCGGAAATCGCGGGTGTCAGAGCCGATCTCGCGCTGGGCCACGATGCTGCGCTGGTTGCGGTGCAAAATCTCGATGGGGTCTTCGATGGTGATGATGTTGTGCGCGAAGCTGCGGTTGATGTAATCGACCAGGCTGGCCATCGTGGTGGACTTGCCCGATCCGGTGGGGCCGGTCACCAGGATCAGGCCGCGCGAGGTCTCGGCGAAGCGGCGCATCACGTCGACGGGCAGGCCCAGGGCCTCGAAGCTGGGAATCGAGTCGCCCACCACCCGCATGACGATGCCCACCGCGCCGCGCTGCCGGAAGATGTTGCAGCGAAAGCGCCCCAGGCCCGACAGGCTGTAGGCGGTGTCGAGTTCGTTGCGGTACTCGAAGTCCTCCCACTGGTCGGCGGACAGGATGTTCTGGGCCAGCGCCTGGGTGTCGGGCGGCATCAGAATCTGGGTGCCGAAGTGGATCAGGTGGCCGTCGATGCGGCCCGTGGGCGGACTGCCCGCCTGAAGGTGAACGTCGCTGACGCGGCGGGCGAGCATCTGCTTGAGCAGTTCATCCAGATTCATAAGTGGGCACCTGCCATACGGACCTCGGTTGGAATAAGCGGCATGTTGTCGATGAGGCGCACCCCGAACAGCCGGGCCGCGATCAGCAGACGGAACTCACTGGCTTGTTGGCTGGCTTGTTGGGCACTCATCATTCTACTATCCTCGGCGCCTCTGTCATTCATGTCACTGTCGACCAGGCTCAAATAATCGAGTTTCAGCTCGGCCTCCGTGGCCAGCACGGCGTTGCCCGCCGCCAGCATCCGGCGCACGCTCGTTTCCCCGGCGGCGTAGTCGGCCTGCACGGCCCGGAGTGAGCGCGAGAGCACGGCGGCCCTGGAGCGCTGCGCAGCGGTGAAAAAGCTGTTGCGGCTGCTCAGGGCCAGCCCCTCCTCGCCCGGCAGCGCCGAGCGCACGGTGGGTACGCCGACGATCTGCACCTCCACATTGAGGTCGCTCACCAGCCGCCGCACCACGCTGAGCTGCTGCCAGTCCTTTTCACCAAAGTAAGCCCGCCTGGGCCGCACGATGTTCAGCAGCTTGAGCACCACCGTCGCCACACCCGTGAAGTGTCCGGGCCGGAAGGTGCCGTCGAAGCCCTCCGAGACGCCCGGCACGCTGACCCGCGTGACGAAGCCGGGCGGGTAGATGGTGCCGACTTCCGGCGCGAACACCACGTCTACCCCGAACTCGTCGGCGAGTTTCAGGTCGCGCCCGATGTCGCGGGGATAGGCGGCGAAATCCTCGCTGGGGCCGAATTGCAGCGGGTTGACAAATAAACTCAGCACCACCTGGGCGTTCTCGGCGCGGGCGGTGCGGATCAGGTGGCCGTGCCCGGCGTGCAGGTAGCCCATCGTCGGCACCAGGCCCAGCGAGGGTTGCCCACCCAGCGCGGCGCGGAGTTCTTCGGGCGTATGAACGAGTTGCGTCACGATGCGTCCGATTATCGGGCATAACCGGCGCCGGGTGAACAAGCACTTTGAACGAACACTTTGAACAAGCGCTTTACCTCGCCGCCCCCTTTGCCCTATGCTGCACCCATGAAGCAGCGCCCCGTGCAGTGCTGGTGGTGGCCCGAAATCCCTGGGTGACCTCCACGCTGCCGACCCGTCGCCGCGCCCAGGAACCCCGTGTTCCGGGCGCGTTTTTTTGGAAGTGGGCAGAGGGAAGTGGGAAGTAGGCACGACCCTTCATCTTTTCCCACTTCCCACTTCCTACTCCCCATTTAAGGAGCCCCAATGCCCACACAGCCAACCTCCAAGCCCCCCACCTTCACCGAAGTTCGCGAGCTGAACGCCGATCTCGACACGCCGGTCAGCGCGTATTTGAAAGTCACGAACGGCGCCAAAGACCTGAGTTTTCTGCTCGAAAGTGTGGAGGGCGGCGAGCGCCAGGCGCGGTATTCGTTTATCGGCGTGGGTGAGGTGGGCAGATTCACCCTGCGCGGACGCACGGCAACGCTGAGCGGCGTGCTGAGCGTGGCAGGCGAGGCGCAGACCTTCGAGACGAACGACCCGCTGGACGTGCTCTACAGCCGGGTGCTGCGGCCCGTGAACCTGCCCGCCGAGAAGTTCGACGCCGCGCCCCCGTTTTTCGGCGGCGCGGTGGGCTACGCGGCCTACGACCTGATCCGGGTGTACGAGAAGTTGCCCGACGGCAACCCCGACGAGTTGAAGGTGCCCGACGCCTTGTTTATCGTGCCCGAAGGCATCGTGATCTTCGACCATCTGCGGCACCGACTGTACGCGGTGGCCGTCTCGGAGACTCAGAGCGAGGCGCAGGCCGTGGTGCAGCGCCTGGAAACCGAGCTGCGCGGGCCGCTGCCACAGGTGCCGGGGCGCCATCCAGCCGCGCCGATGCACTTTACGAGCAACTTCACGCCGGAGGGTTACGAGGCCGCCGTGTCGCGCTGCATCGAGTACGTCCGTGCCGGGGACGTGTTTCAGGTGGTGCCGTCACAGAGATTCAGCGCCGAGCTGACCGTCGAGCCGTTCGCGCTGTACCGGGCGCTGCGGGGCATCAATCCCAGCCCGTATCTGGGCTTCCTGAACCTGGGCGACCTCACGCTGGTGGCGAGCAGCCCCGAAAGCCTGCTGCGCAGCGACGGGCACAGCATCGTGACCCGCCCGATCGCCGGAACGCGCCCACGCGGCAAGACGCCGGAAGAAGACGAGGCCCTGGCCAGCGAGCTGCTGGCCGACGAGAAGGAACGCGCCGAGCACCTGATGCTGGTCGACCTGGGCCGCAACGACCTGGGCCGGGTGGCCGAATACGGCAGCGTGGTCGTCGAGGAGGCGTTTACCATCGAGCGCTACAGCCACGTCATGCACATCGTGTCGGGGGTGCGGGCGACATTGCGCGAGGGTCAGACGCCGCTGCACGCACTGGCGAGCGCCCTACCGATGGGCACGGTGTCGGGGGCACCGAAAATCCGGGCGATGGAGATTATCGACGAGGTGGAGCCGGTGAGGCGTGGGCCGTATGGGGGCGCCTTCGGCTACATCGCCTTCGACGGCAGTTTAGACATGGCACTGACGCTCAGAACAATGGTCGTGACGGGTGGGAAGGTGCATATCCAAGCCGGAGCGGGGATTGTCGCAGATTCAGTCCCACAGACTGAAGAGTTGGAGACGCGAAGTAAAGCTGCTGCACTCATGCGGGCGGCGGAGCGGGCGGCGGGGGGGCTGTGAATCGGGAAGTGGGGAGTGGGAAGTAGGAAGTGGGAACGACGCCAGGTGCTGGTGGCGGGCCGCGCCGGGTGCAAGAACTGGGCGTTTGGCAAGACGGTATGCGGCTCGTCAAGGTTTTGTATCAGTTGAGCAACGACTGGCCCGACACAGAGAAATATGGCCTGATCAGTCAGGTTCGGCGGGCAGCAGTCTCCATCCCAGCAAATCTGGCGGAGGGGCTAGGTCGGGGCTCGCCAGGAGAGATTGCCCGATTCACCAGAATTTCACTCGGCTCCGCCTATGAACTCCACACCTTGCTCTCGCTCGTCGGTTTTCTCGGCATCAGCACCGATGCTCAGCTTGAACCAGCCGTATCCGCCATTGAGAGTCTTATCCGTCGACTCTCCAGCTACATCAAGTACCAGGAGGCCCAGAAATGACCGATACCTCTTCATCTGTTCCCACTTCCCACTTCCTACTTCCTACTTCCCAACGAGCGAACCTCCCCGTTCACATTCTCATCATCGACAACTACGACTCCTTCACCTACAACCTGGTTCAATACTTTGGTGAACAGGGCTGTGAGTTGACCATCTGGCGCAATGATGCGTTTACGTTGGATGATGTCGAGAAACTGAATCCGGATGCCATTGTCGTCTCGCCTGGCCCCTGTACGCCGAACGAGGCCGGGTTGAGCGTGGACGTGATCCGGACCTTCGCGCCACTTTACCCGCTGCTGGGTGTCTGCCTGGGGCACCAGAGCATCGGGGAGGCGTTCGGGGCCACCGTCAGGCGTGCTCCGGTGCCGGTACACGGCAAGACCAGCCGCGTCCAGCACGATGGGCAGACGATTTTTGCCGGACTGGGCGGCGAGGCCACCGTCACCCGCTACCATTCGCTGATCGTGGAAGACCTGCCACCCGAACTGATCGCCACCGCCTGGACCACCGACCAGACGCCGGAGGGCGAGCAATCCATCCTGATGGCGCTGCGCCACCGCGATTACCCGGTGTTCGGGGTCCAATTTCATCCGGAAAGCATCGCCACCCAGGACGGCAAGGTTATGATTCGCAACTTCCTGAACGAAGTGCAGGCGCACAAGGCGAGGCAGCCGTGATCCACGCCCGGCTGATGAACGGCGAGCGGCTGAGCCAGGCCGAGGCGGCGAGTTTCATGGACGAGGTGATGGGCGGGGACGTGAGCGCTACCCGGCTGTCTGCCGCGCTGGCCGCACTCCGGGTGCGGGGCGAGACGCCAGAGGAAATCGCCGGTTTCGCCCAGTCGATGCGCCGCCACGCCGTGCGGGTGCCGGTCACGCCCAGGGCGGTGCTGCTCGACACGGCGGGCACCGGGGGCGACGGGGCCAACACCTTCAACATTTCCACCACCGCCGCCTTCGTCATCGCGGCGGGCGGGGTGGCCGTCGCCAAACACGGCAACCGGGCCGCCAGTGCCCGCGCCGGAAGCGCCGACGTGCTCGAAGCGCTGGGCGTCAATCTGGACGCGCCGCCGGAACGCGCCGCCCAGGCCATCGACGAGCTGGGCGTGGGCTTCATGTTCGCCCGCAACTACCACCCGGCGCTGCGCCACGCCGCCCCGGTGCGGACCGAACTGGCCTCGCGCACGGCGTTCAACCTGCTCGGCCCGATCAGCAACCCTGCCGGGGCGACGCATCAGGTCGTGGGTGTCTACAGTCCGGCCCTGACACGCACGCTGGCGGAGGTGCTGCGGCTGCTGGGCTCTGCGGCGGCGCTGGTCGTGTCGGGCGAGGGGCTGGACGAACTGACCGTCAGCGGGCCGACGCAGATCAGCGAACTCAAGGACGGTCAGGTGCGCGACTACAGCATCACGCCGGAAGACGTGGGCCTGCGGGAATCGCCCTTGGCCTCGCTGGTGGGTGGTGACGCCCTGGAGAATGCGGCCATCACGAAGAAGGTGCTTCAGGGCGGCGGGACGGCGGCTCAGCGCGACATCGTGGCCCTGAACGCGGGCGCCGGGCTGTACCTGGCGGGCAAGGCGGGCGACCTACGCGGCGGCGTCGAACTCGCGGGGCAGATTCTGGAAAGCGGCGCGGCCTGGACGCTGCTGGAGGAGTACGCCAGGTATACGCAGGGCGAGTGAGATGAAGATGCGGAGCGCGGCCCGAACGACGAGATCCTTCACTCAGTTCAGGATGACCACTGACGGATGACCGGTTTTCAGGTCCAGACGTCGTCTCGCCCGATTCAAACCGTCCCAAGACCGTGCCCCGCCTACACTCTGAAGCTTTGGCTACGGCCCGGCGCTGAGCTGACCCGTAGACTTCAGAAATGGCACAACCCAAAGCGCGGCAGGTCAAGCGGCGAAAATCCAGATCAGTGCTCCCCAACGGCCTGCTGATGGTCGTTTTTGCGATCGCGCTGAGCGTGGTCATCGGCATAGCGAGTGCCCAGACGACAACTGCACAGACGACCACTACACAGACGACCACTACACAGAGCGCCCCGGCTCCGGCGTCCACCGTGCGCCAGAGCGGCCTGGTCAACGCCGTGAACGCCGAGCGGCGCTACTTCGGGCTGCCGGGCTTCGGGGCGGTGGCGTACTACGTCGATCCACGCGGCGCGGGGCGCCCGCTGCTGCTGACCACCAGCATCAACGCCGCCGCCAGCGCGTTTGAGATGAAACCGGTCTTCGACGCCTACGCCGGAACGCGGCCCGTCTACGTGCTGGAATGGCCGGGCTTCGGCAGCTCGGACCGGCCCGACATCAAATACACCCCGGAGCTGATGACCCGTGCCCTGGCGGCGATGGTTCAGAAGATCGGCGCCCCGGTAGACCTGGTGGCGCTGTCGCTCGGCTCCGAGTTCGCGGCGCGGGCGGCCCTCAGCGAGCCGAACATCGCGTCCGTGGCGCTGATCTCGCCGTCCGGCATGGGCCTGAGACGCGGCAACTCGCAGCGGGCGGCCAACGACGACGGCGGCGTGAAGCTCTACGGCAACCTCAGCCGCTTCGGCACGCCGCTGTTTTCTCTGATCCGCAGCCCCATCAGCATCCGCTACTTCCTGAGCCGCAGCTTCGTGGGTGAGCCGGACCCCGGCCTGGTCGCCTACAGCGGTCTGAGTTCCAACCAGCCGGGCGGCAAATACGCGCCGCTGTACTTCATCAGCGGGCAACTGTTCACGCCGGGCGCGTATGACACGCTCTACAGCAAGGTCACGCAGCCGGTGCTGGTCATCTACGACAAGGACAGCTTCGTGAGCTTCGAGCGCCTGGCCGAATTCGGCGCCCTGCCCAACGTCACCGCCGCCCGCATCGTGCCGAGCGCCGGTCTGCCCCAGTTCGAGAAGACGGCGGAGGTCAAAGCGGCGCTGGACGCTTTCTGGGCCGTGCCGAAGCCGTAGTCGGCAGGGGCTGGACGAAGGCGCCTGGATGGTGAGTCTTGGCGCCTTTTTCTTGGACACCGGGTTAGGAACGCCCATCGATCCAGCTTGGCGAAGTGTCCGGTTCGGTAGACCCTTCGCTGCGTTCAGGGTGACAAATTTTGGTTCGCCTGCCTCATGACGGGGAACGCTTCCGCCAGAACCATCGTCCCCTCCGCCGGTCCGCCCCACTCCTCGGCCCGGCCCCGCTATGCTCTGGGCATGACCCTTCCCACTTCGGCGGCCCGCGCTTGAGCGTGCGCATTCTCGGCGGCACGGCGCAGGGACGCCTGCTGAACGTGCCAGACAGCGCCCGGCCCAGCACGGCGCGGCTGCGCAAGAGCATGTTCGACATTCTGTACTCGCGCCGTCCGGAGGGCACGTTCATCGACCTGCACGGCGGCAGCGGCGCCATCGGGCTGGAGGCGGCCAGCCGGGGCTACAGCGTTACTTTGGTCGAGCACGACGCCAGGGCGGTCTTCGCGCTGGAGCAGTCGGCGCGGGCGCTGGAGTTGCGGGTACGGGTGCTGCGGGCCGACACCTCGGCGCTGCTGAGTTCGCTGCCGCCTTACGACATCGTGTTTTCAGACCCACCGTACACCCAGGACATCGCGGCGCTGACAAAGCACATCTTGAAGAGCCGGGTGATGGGCCAGGACACGCTGCTGATCGTCCAGCACCCCTCGCAGCTCAAGCTGGAGGCCGTGCCCGGCTTCGACTTCGAGCGCCGGGTGTATGGCAGCAACGTGCTGACGCTGATTACGCCTGTCGAACCAGACGAGGTTGATACAGACGAGGTTGATACAGACGGGGCCGACACCGACAAAGCCGACGAGGCCAGCGTCCTCCCAGGCGACGGGTCATGACCAGGGCGCCCAAATCGCTGGAGAACCGGGGCATGAACGCCGTGTTTCCCGGCTCCTTCGACCCGATCACCAGCGGCCACATGGACGTGCTGACGCGGGCCGCCCGCATTTTCGACCACGTGACGGTGACGGTCATGCACAACGCCCGCAAACGCGGCAGCAATCTGTTCAGTCTGGAGGAGCGCGTGGCGATTCTGGAGGAGGCCACCCGGCACCTGGGCAACGTCAGCGTGGACACCTTCAGCGGCCTGCTGGTCGACTACATGCGGCTGCAAAACCGCAGCATCATCGTGCGCGGCCTGCGGGCGGTCTCGGATTACGAATACGAGTTGCAAATCGCCCACCTGAACCGGCAGCTCGGCGACGTAGAAACCGTATTCATCATGGCCGCGACGCGCTGGAGCTTCGTGTCCAGCAGCATGGTCCGCGAGATCGCCTCGTATGGCGGCGAGGTCGATGAGATCGTGCCCCAGGCCAGCGCCGTCGCTTTGCGCCTGAAATTCGCCGACGTGCAGCGGCCTGGGTAGCGCTTAGATGCGGCTGCCGGTCGGGCGTGGGGGCGGTCCGTCTTTGTGGGCTTCGGTGAGCTTGGCGAAGGCCCGGCCCCGGTGGCTCACGGCCCGCTTTTCGGGGACGCTCAGCTCGCCCAGGGTGCGCCCGTCGGGCAGCTCGAACAGGGGGTCGTAGCCGAAACCGCCCACGCCACGCGGGCCTTCGAGCAGCTTGCCCTCGACCTCGCCCCGGTACTCCTCGATGTGGCCGTCGGGGTAGGCCAGCACCAGCACGCTGACGAACTTGGCGCGGCGGTCCGTGGCGTGGCGGGTCAGTTCGAGCAGGTACAGGTTGCGCTCGTTGTCGTCCCGGCGGTCCCCGAAGCGGGCGCTGTAGACGCCGGGCTCGCCGTTCAGGGCGGCGACTTCCAGGCCGCTGTCGTCGGCCAGGGCGGGCAGACCGGTCATCATGGCGGCGGCGGCGGCCTTGATGACGGCATTTTCCTCGTAGGTGGTGCCGGTCTCTTCGGGCAGCGGATAGCCGCCCAGGGGTTCGAGCTGCCATCCCAAACCGGACAGGGCCTCCTGAAACTCGCTGACTTTACCGGGATTGCTGGTGGCGACGACCACCCGCGTCATCGCGGGCGCGGCGTCGGCGGGGGACTTCTGGGTTGATTGACTCACGCTGTAATTGTACGGCCAGGGCGCGGTGAGAAGGCGAGTACAGCCCACAGGCGCCCCCCGGTTTCTGAAGACGGACGCCCCCAGCAGCGCCGCCGAAATTATTCCGGCCCTTCCTCGCGCTCGCCGTATTTGACGCTCAGGTAGCGCTTCCCGGCCTCCAGCTTGCGGGTGTGCCCGGCAGCCTGCGCCTCGCTGATGGCCCGCATCCGGCGCTCGATCAGACCCAGTTGCTCGGAGAGCAGCACCTCGCCGTACGAGAGCGCGGCCCCGGTGACGCGCAGGTCCTGGTAGGTCGCCAGCGCGGCGGGCAGGTCATCGTCGGCGGCCTGGCGGGCGTCGTGGGCCTCGCGGGTCAGCACGCCACCCACCGCCGTGCTGCGCAGCGCGTCGCGGGTGGCGGTGCTGGCGGCGTTGAGCCTGCTGCGCAACGGTGAACTCAGCGCCGCGCCCGAACGCAGGGTCAGGTGGGCCAGGCGCTGGATGCGTTCGGCTTCCAGCGAGGCCAGCTCCTGATTCACGTCAGCGCTGCCCAGACCAAAGCTGCCCAGACCTGCCGCAACCCGGCGCCCCTCGCGCACGATCGCCACGCGCCGGGTGCGTTGCCGGAAACCCAGAAAACCCAGCAGCACGCCCGCCATAGCGATCAGAATCAGCACGGTGGCGACGGTCACGCCGCTGGACGCCTCGATCAGCAGCAAAATCAGCAGCCCACCGATCAGCAGCGCACTCAGGCCACCGACGATCAGCACGCCCACCAGATCAACGGCCCGGCCCGCCGCGTAGGCGAAGCGGCCCACCAGCGAGGGCGGGCGGTGTTCGCTGAGCCAATTGTCAGAATCCGGGAATTGCGAGGCCATACGGTTGATCTTCCGCCTTCCTTTGAGCCCTGTAAACGGGCTCGGTTACAACTGGGTTCGGATTAAGTATGTCCTTGCTAACGTTTCGGGCTTCCGCTTCTTGGGCAGAACGGACTGTCGTCGTGAACGGACTGTCCTCGTGAACGGACGCCCATGAGGACGCCACTCGTCCCCATGAGGATGCCACTCCTC
>NZ_JANYGJ010000101.1 GCF_025362455.1 Deinococcus sp.
TGACTTCGGGGCCGGAATGAGCGGCTTGAGAATCCCCCACTCTTCATCTGTCGTATCGGTTGGATACAATTGCATCCTTTGATTCTACTCATATCGATGAGACAGTATTGCCCGACTTCTTACTTTCCAGACAGTCTCTAAAGCGTTAGGGCGTTTCCATCTGAACGCTCAGCCATGTCCCGGAAGGCAGCTTGAGTGGCCGTCTGCCCCCGACCGGCGCAAAGGTGGGTTGCTGCGCCACTGTCTCGCCGTCAGCGTCCGAGTTTGGCGGCGATCAGGTCGCGCATGGTGGTCGGTGGGTGCCCGATCAACTGTTCGAGTGCCGGGTCCACCGGCCCGAATTCGCCGTTGCGGCTGGCGATGGCGTTTCCGAGCATGAACCTCGCCGCGCTGGCCAGCATCCCGCGCGCCTCCAGCTTCGCGCCCAGTTGCTCATCGGGAAAGACGATGCGCTGGACCGGGCGGCCCAGCTCTGTGGCGATGGCAGCGAGGTCGGCCAGGTCGAGCGCCTGCGAGCCGGTCAGCGGTGGCGTCGGCCCCTCGTAGCGGCCCGGATTTGCCATGAGGATGGCCGCCGCCTCGGCCAGATCGGCGTGCGCGGCCCAGGCCACCTTGCCGTCCGCTGGCGCCTCCAGCAGACCAGTATCCAGCGAATTGCCCATCGACATCAGGCCGCTCGACGCATAGAAGCCGTTGCGCAGCGACGTCCATGCCAGGCCGGACTGCCGCAAAAGCTCCTCGGTGGCGGCGTGGTCGACGGCAGGCGCGAAAGCTGAGGTGGGGCTGGCCGCGATCTGGCTGGTGTAGACGACCCGCCTCACTCCAGCAGCGTGCGCCGCTTCGATGGCTGCCTGGTGCTGGGCCAGGGGATCGCCGCCGTACGCCCACGCATTGGACGAGACCATCAGGACCTGGGTGGCTCCCCCGAAGGCGTGTTGCAGGCTGGCAGGATCAGCAAAGTCGCCCTGACGCACCCGAACACCGAGGGCTTCGAGGTCGCTAGCCTTCCGGGGGTCGCGTACACTCACGCCGATCTCGCTGGCAGGCACCAGCTTGAGCAGCGCTAAGACGACGGCGTGGCCCAGTTGGCCGGTGGCTCCAGTGACAATAATCATAGGCTTCTCCTTACTAGAGCAGATGTCATAAAAAGACCCTTTTTATGACCGAGCGGAGCGAGTAGTGTTGACTGAGCAAGGCGCAGAATGGAGGCGCGGGGAGGCTGTTTTCCCCGTGGCGTAATTCGGAGTACTGCTCTAGAAATCAGAGGCGGCTTTGTAGCCTCTTTCCGTTGCTATCAGAAAAATATTAACATGGATAACAACCGATCACAAGGGCTGATTTTCAGGACAGCGGCCCTTATAGTCTGGTGAGATGAGCCGAAAGGAGCAGCGCCCCGAAAACCGCACCGAAGTGAACCCAGCCCACGACAGCACCGGGCTTCGTGAACGCGTCCTGGTCGCCGCCACCGACCTGCTGGCGCGCGAGGGGGCCGAAGCCTTGACGACCCGCGCCGTGGCCGCCGCCGCCAGCATCCAGGCTCCGACGCTCTACCGGCTGTTTGGGGACAAGCGCAACCTGATGGACGCCGTCGCGGAACACGGCTTCTTGACCTACCTGAAGGCCAAACAGGTGCGTGTCTCCGGCCCAGACCCGGTGGAGAACCTGCGCGCGGGGTGGGACCTGCACATCGATTTTGGCCTGAGCAATCCGGCACTCTTCTCTATGATGTCTGGCACGCTCCGTGCAGAAGCCGAGTCACCCGCAGCGGCGGCGGGACTGGAGCATCTCAAACGGCAGATTAAGGCCCTGGCCGTGGCGGGACGCCTGCGGGTGAGCGAGAACCGTGCCGCAGACCTGATGCGCGCTGCCGGTCGAGGCACCGTGCTGACGCTGCTGGAGATGCCCGAGGATCGCCGGGACCTCGGCCTGTCGGAACTGGCGCGTGAAGCCGTGATCGCGGCCATCGTGACGGACCTGAGCGCTGTCAGGGCCGCCGGTGCGGTCGGGGCCGCCGTCACCCTGCGCGCATCGCTGCCAGACGCGCCAGCCCTCACGAATGGCGAGCGGATTCTGCTGACCGAATGGCTGGACCGCCTTGCTCAAAGCCCAGAGCTCAGCTAAAAGATCAGTGCGTGCTGGTGGCAGCGCCTGGCCCCATAAACACAGCAAGATTGTGCAAGACACCCGCTCTCCGGCACGCTACCGTTTGATCACGAAGAACAGCCCCGACACCCGGACGACTGTATGGAGTTGAAGTGTGTGATGGTGCTGGCGGACGATCTGCCGCAGGGCCTGGCCGTCAACGCGGCGGGCGTGCTGGCCGTGACGCTCGGCCACAAGGTGCCCGGATTGCTACCGGACGACGCCTCGACGCCTCCGGGTAACTGCACGCCGGGCTGATCAACGTGCCGCTGCCGATTCTGGTGACAGACCGGGCTGGCCTCCAGGCCCTGAGTGAACGTGCCGCCGCCCAGGCCGACCTGACGCTGGTGGGTTTCAGCGACGTGGCCCAGCACGCCCGGACCTATCAAGCCTACGTCTCTACGCTGGCCCTCACGCCGCCGGAAGCGCTCAGCGACCTGAGCCTGGCCCTATGTGGCCCGAAGAAGGCCCTGAACAAGCTGGTCGGGAACCTGCCGCTGTATGGCCGCGCCCCGGCTGGATAAGCTGCTCTCGCCCACACCTGGCAGGAACATCAGCACACCCCGCCGGAACTGGTCGCAGAGCGCCTGCACGGTGCCCAGATAGCCATCACCAACCGGGTCGCCAACACCGCCGAGGTGCTGGACGCTGCGCCGACCCTGACACTGATCGCGGTGGCGGCCACCGGCTACGAGCACGTGGACGTGGCCGCCTGCGCTGAACGTGGTGTGAGCGTCTGCAACGTGCGCGACTGGTCCATTTCGGTGGCAGAACACGTGTTCGCGCTGATCCTGGCGCTGCGCCGTCAGTTGCCGAGCTACCGGCAGGCGGCGGTGGCGGGGCAGTGGCAGGCGTCGGCCACCTACGGCTTTCTGCTGCCGCCCATGCCGATCACGCTCTCCGGCAGCACGCTGGGCGTCGTCGACTACGGCTCGCTGGGTCGCCGGGTGGAGGCTATCGCCCAGGGCTTCGGGATGAAGGTGTTGATCGCCGAGCACAAGGGCGCACTTCACGTTCGGGCGGGCCGCACAGCCTTCGAGGACGTGCTGGCCCGCAGTCAGGTGCTGGTGATCCTGTGTCCACTCAGCGAGCAGACCCGTGAGTTGATCGGGGCGGCAGAATTGGCGCTGATGCCGCAAGGGGCGCTGCTGATCAACTGTGCGCGGGGCGGCATCGTCAATGAATCGGCGCTGGCCGCTGCGCTGACACGCGGCGAACTCGGTGGGGCCGGGGTGGACGTGCTGTCAGTGGAGCCGCCCACCCACGGCAACCCGCTGCTGGACCTGAACCTGCCCAACCTGATCCTGACACCGCACATGGCCTTTTACAGCCTCCAGTCGCTGGAAACTCTGGCCGGGCAACTGATCGAGAATCTGGAGGCGTTTGAGGCCGGGCAACCGAGCAACATGGTGGATCCCCCGTGAGACGGCGGATGATGCACAGACTCTCGTTTCTCGGGATCTTGTTAGGTCACAGTGCGGTGACTTCTACCGTACCAATGTGCGCTACCCCGGCCTGTTCGATATCGCTCACATAGGTGTGTGACCATCCCACCAACGCGCTCAATCGGATCATCAACGTGGCGTCGGGCCCGTACATTATTCAGTAACGTTGATCGGGTCCGTTAAAATCTTGTGGATGGCGGTCTGATTCAGCGTCATGGTGATCTTCCTGTTTTCAGCCCACACCCTCCCTCTGGTGCTCAGTTGAGTGCGCCTGTGGTCAAGGCAACGCAACCATCCGCTGCTCCCGGTGGTGACGTGAGACGTGGAAGCGCGATCTATTCGCGTTCTGAACGGACTCGCGCCCGATGCTTTGCCATCGTTCCCCTGTTCTGTGCCGCCCAGAGGTGGAGGGGCACCAGGGCAGCGCGGAGGGTCTGACCGAGGTCTGTCAGCTCGTAATCGACTCGCGGCGGCACACTGGGAAACAGCGTCCTTGTGACGATGCCGTCCAGTTCGAGCCGCTTTAAGGTCAGGGTCAGCATCCGCTGCGAGATGCCGTTGACGCGCCGCTGGATCTCGTTGTAGCGCAGCTCGCCCCCGGCCAGTGCGCCGACGACCAGGATGGTCCATTTGTCGCCGACGCTGCTCAGCGCGTCGGCCAGCCCTCTACAGTCTGCGGCTGACAGGGTGTCCTCAGGCACAGGAATGTGCGTTTCGGTCGAAAAAGTGCCTCCTTGCGGTTGGTTTTTCATACGCTCCATACTAGCGCTACGAACAGGTTGTTCGTGACCTCGCCAGAGGTTGGGAGGTATCGACCTGCCATAAGGAGCACATCATGTCAAAGCTATTGGTTGTCAACGCAGGAACACGCGGCGAGTATTCGGTTTCCCGCAATCTCGCCGTGAAGTTCGCCCTGGAGTGGAAGGCCGCGCATCCAGACGGTGAAGTCGTTGTGCGCGACCTCGCCAAGACGGAACTGCCGTACCTGCATCTCCCCTGGCTGAATGCCAGCCTGACGACGCTGGAGGCGCATACACCCGAGATGAAAGAGGTGCTGAAGATGTCCGACGAGCTGGTGGATGAATTGCTGGCGGCGGATCACATCGCCATCAGCACGCCGGTTCACAACTTCAACGTCCCCGCCAACCTGAAGTCCTACGTCGACCACATCGTGCGTAAGGGCCGGACCATCGGCGCGGCTGGGGGGGGCTGCTTCAGGGCAAGAAGGCCACTGTGCTCCTGGCCTCCGGTGGGGTCTACACCGAGGGCTCGCCGATCCGTGACCGGGACATCGCCACCCAGTATCTGCGTCTGATTTTAGGGAACGTCCTGGGCATTCAGGACGTGACCGTCGTCGCGGCGGGCGGCACCAAGGTCATCGATCTGGGACAGCAGACGATGGAGACGTTCCTGCACCCCTTCGAGCCTGCCATCGCCGCAGTGGCGGGCGCGTAATGTCCACTCGCCGCTGCGGCGTGCGACCCCTGGGGGGATAATGACGGCGCTATTGGAACCGGCAGCACCGTTCCAGCTCTCTGAGACGGCCCGCATTGGCGCCGTCGAGCTGATCGTGTCCGACCTGAGCCGCTCACTCGACTTCTACGCGGGGGTCATCGGGCTGAACGTGCTGGCGCAGGGCGGCTCTTCCGCCCAGCTCGGCGTGGCCGCCGAGGGCCGTGTGCTGCTTGAGCTTAGAGCCTATTCGAAAAGTGGTAAACTAGGGCCATGACGACGACGCAGGCACATCAAGCCAAGATAAACGATCAAGCAGTGGTCTGGGAGGTGTCAGATGCGCTGTGGGCACGTCTAGAGCCGCTCCTGGTGATTGACAAGC